>JAFZMY010000102.1 GCA_017553165.1 Neisseriaceae bacterium | reverse complement strand
GCTAAATTCGCTCTCATTGTGGCAGAAAATGAAGTGCTTTCAGGCAGCCTGACGGTGAAAAACCTGCAAACATGTGAGCAGAAAACGGTTGAATTTAATCAGATAATCAATCAATTAAATAGTTGGAGTAATTGAAAATGGCATTAGACTTACAAGACCAAGAAGAATTAGAAAACGCCAAACGAGCGTGGAAAGTGTGGGGGCGTTGGGTGTTTTTCGCTATGCTGATTGCCGCCGCCCTTTATTTAGGCAATATTGTGTGGAAAGGGCAAATCGAAAAACGCAACGCCGCCGCCGCCGCAATGTATGACAGCGAATTTGCTGCCGCCGTTGTCAAAGGCGACAACGCAACGGCATTGAAAGGCTTGCAGAAAATTCAAAGCGAATATCCCAACACCTTTGCCGCCGCCCAAGCCACGCTGATTACGGCGGACGATGCATTTGCCAACGGCAAATACGATGAAGCGGCAAACCACTTAAAGTGGCTTATGCAAACGCAAAAACACCCATTAGTTCGTGCCGCAGTGGTGCAACGATTAGCCACAGTTTATTTGCAACAAGGTAAATTCGATGACGCTTTAAGCGTGCTGAATGAAAAACTCGAACCCGAATTTGCCGCACGAATTGCAGAATTAAAAGGCGATACTTACTTGGCACAAGGTAAAAATGATGAAGCTAAAAAAGCGTTTGAATTGGCATTAAAACAGTTGCCAGTAGATGATGCTGCTCGTGGATTGATTGAAGCTAAACAAAATTTATAATTTATCTTAAATATAGTCAAATCTACCATTGATATTGTCTGTTTCTTTCAACACAGCAAAATGATAGAACTCTACTTTGACCAAGTAGCAAAAATTCAAGCAGCAAATGGTAGATAATTATTCATTATTCTATGTTAAGCGAAGAATCTTTTGTGAATCAACAGATTGAGATTCTTCGTTTTCTTACATTTAATGTATGAATGACAGATTTTGCCGTACTTTAAAAAATAAAGAAAACACAATGAAAAAAGATTTTATATTTATGGCGTTGAAGAACATGAATTAGAACAATTTAAAAATTTAGCTATTGCATACACAGGAACAAGTAACCTATCTTTATTTGTACGCATATTTATTGCGTGAAAAATTATAACAATCAACTAAACAAAGTCTGCCGGAAAAAACAAAAATATTTCCGGCAGTGTTTTGTTAATTGATAATAATGAAAAGCAACAAACAAATAACGGCTTACGTATTAGATTATCACCACAAGAAACACCATGCAAAACTCCAAATTTTTCTTATTATCTATCAAAAGTTACGAAAACGATTCATCATCAAAATAGCAAAATAGCATAACATCATTGCGAACTGCCAAAGAATATGTCGCTGGCGAGTGTGCGTAGCACTTGTGGAAATTACCACGCATACCATTTGCTTACACTCTGTGCGACATATCTGTAAGCGACAAAGTAGCTAACGACTAATTGTCGGCTTTCGGTACGGTTTGCAGTGACGAAATTTATAAAAAAAACAGCCCTAAACAAGGGCTGTTTTGATTGGGTTATCAATATTATTGTGCTGGATAAGCAAAGTAAATGTAAGTACCCAAAACCACTGCGGAGAGAATAGCCAAAATTAAACCACATTTAACCATTTCCATTTGGCGGATTTTACCTGTACCAAACACAATGGCGTTTGGTGGTGTGGCAACAGGCATCACAAATGCACAAGAAGCACCGATACCGATGATGATGACCAAAGTTTCTTTTGGCAAGCCCATTTGTGCGGCAATTGCTCCAAATACTGGCACTAACAAAGCGGCAGACGCAGTGTTGGATGTAAATTCGGTAATCGCAATCACAAATACGGATACTAATACCATTAGTATCCATGTTGGAATACCTGCAAATACGCCTGCGAATGCTTTCCCTAATACATAAGCAGCACCAGATTTATCCAAAATCATACTTAAAGTCAAACCGCCACCGAACAGAATTAACACGCCCCATTCTGTGTTTTCGGCAATATCTTTCCATTTAGCTAAACCTAATGTAACAATCGCAATCGCAGCAGAAACAGCTACAAATGCGTCTGATAATTTAGGTAAGTAAATGGTTTGATTAGGGATTTTGTCTTTGTTTTCTTTAAGCACTGTTTCAATAGTTTGACGACATTCATCGCTTAAATTCAAAAACCATGCTGAACTATCAGTAACGCCACAAATATTCATCGCTCTTTCTACCGCAACAAAATAATCGTTGGTTGGTTTGGTAAAAATCCACAATAAAGCAGCACAAACAAAAACGATAATCGTCATGATACGAGTGCGATTCCAAGGAATGTTTTCGGCTTTCACTTCGATTTTTTGATTGAGTTTGGGGCGGAATACCACATACATACATGCCAACATTAAAGGCAATAGAATCAGCATAATCGGCAAGCCCACTTTCATCCATTGAGCAAAGTCATAGTCTAATGCTTTGGCTGCAATAGCGTTTGGTGGCGAACCCACCAAAGTACCCAAACCGCCGATAGACGCAGAATAAGCAATACCTAACAGAATAAATACCACGGTGTTGCGGTCTTTTTCCATATCGATATTGGCTAAAATTCCCAGTGCCAAAGGCAACATCATCGCTGCAGTTGCGGTATTCGATACCCACATAGATAATGCGGCAGTTGCAATACAAATCAAAATTGCCGACACACCCAAACGATTACCAGATAAGGAAATTAGCCACAAGGCGATTTTTTTATCCAATTTTTGAATGTGCAAAGCCGTTGCCAATGCAAAACCGCCAAAGAAAGTGTAGATAATGGGGTCAGCAAATGAAGCCATTGCGGCTTTAATGGTTAATCCGCTGACGCTTTCAATAGATAAAAGTTCTTTTGTTACTTCGTCCGTAACATAAGTATTTTGTCCCATACCAATCAATATGGCTGCAATCGGCACCAATAATGAAGTAACGGAAATATGCACAGCTTCGGTGAGCCACAGCGTTGCAATAAACAGCAACAGTGCCAAACCTTTGCGTGTATTAGCATTGACAATTTCTGAATCGGGCAACCAACTGCCCAAGAGTTTGTAAAAAACAAAAGAAACCAAAGCGGCGACCAAAATGATAATCAAGCCTCGCATGGGAAACGGATTATCATGCTCTTCCGCTTCCAAGATTTCAACATGCTCTTCTTGCAAGTTAGGGTTTTCCTGCATAAAACCTCCTACCAAAATAAGTAAAACCTACGCCGAAACGCAAATGGTCAGTTTGCATTCGACAACTCTTCCCCTCGATACTCTTTGTGTGTATCTTTGTTCTAAAAAAATTCACAAGCGTTTGAGAAGTTGCCACACACTATGGTAGGAGCGTTGTGATTGACGACATTGATAAGATTGTGTCTATCGAAGCCGAACAGACAAGCGTTTTTAGGTTGCCAAAACACTTGCCACAAACGAAATAAAGGTAGAATTTTTAGAAACTACTTATTATTAAGCGATGGATTATAACCTATTTTTGTAAAGTGTAGCGTCTTTTTACGTTGCGAAAATAACAAATTTATTCTTTGGTAAATGGTTTAGATTTCAATAAGTTTAGCAATCTAATCTACCATGTGATATGCTTTTGCTACATGTGTACAATTTAATTCCTTTCTAATAATTATGGCGTTATCCATTTTTCGTTCTGACAAAGTCGAGTATTTAGCAACCCTGTTGGCATCATTAATAAAAAACACTTCAACATCTAATCCATTGATGCAAATAGATGTTTTATTATCATCATCTGGGTTAAGACGTTTTATAGATATATCCTTGGCAAGTTCGGAAATATTGAATGGTGTAGTAACCAATGTCCGTTACGACCGTGTTCCTACTTTTTTGGGAAGATTGATGTATCCTGATTTTAGTGGAGATTCGGTATATTCACCTAATTTATTGCGATGGCGTATTTTACGTGTTTTACGTCAAAAAAATATAGATGAAGTACAAAAAGCATTGTCCAAGTATGTTGAAGGATTTGATGCTGCAAGTTATGAATTATCACAAGTTTTAGCTGATTTATTTAATCAATATTTGGTGTATCGTCCAGATTGGATTGAGGCGTGGAGCAGTAATAAATTATTAAAATTAGACAAAAATGGAGAAAAAAATGAAATCTGGCAAGCACGTTTATGGCAACATATTCATAATGAAATAAATCATAAACATAAAGCGGATTTACTACGCGATTGGGCAAGACAATTAATGCAAAAAAAACTTACCCAAAAACAAAAAGAACGTCTGCCGGAACAAGTGTTTTTATTTGCGATAAGCTCTATGGCACCTTTATATTTAGATGTGTTAAAAGCTTTGTCGTGTTATTGTGATGTTTATATTTTATCCTTAGATCCATGTGAAGAATATCGTGATATGTTTGATATGGACGATCACCCATTGTTATGGTCTTTGGGAAAACAGTCGCGAGATTTTCTACATGAATTATCAATAGATGATAGAAGTCTTGAACTATTTTCTCAAATACCAAGTCTGCCGGAAAATAAAAAAACAATTGAAAATAATAAACTATCTTTATTACAACAATTACAAACAGATATTCGTTTAGGACGCAAGCCGAGTAAAAATTGTAAAGCAGATTCATCAATTGTTTTACATAGTTCATATAGTCCATTGCGAGAACTTCATGCACTTAAAGATGCTATTTTGGATTTTATCGATAGTAGTAATAAAGCAGGTAATAAAGTAACACTTGACGATATAGCAGTATTAACTCCAAATATCGAATTATATGCACCATTTATCACTGCCGTATTTAGTGCAAATGCTGCCGATGGAATTAATTTACCATTTAGTATTTCTGATACCAAAATTAGTAATGGTAAACCTTATTTATTAGGCTGGAAAATGCTGTTGCAATTATTTTCCAGCAGATTCGAAGTAAATTCGCTATCAGCATTGTTAGATAATGAATGCGTTATGAAACGTTTTGATTTTTGTCATGAAGACGTTTCTATTTTACGTCATATTATGCACAAAGCAAGTGTTCATTGGGGAAGAGATGCTCAAGATAGAAGTAAATATGGTGATCAATCAGGAGGAAATTTATTTACTTGGCAACAGTTAATTCAACGCATCTTGGCAGGAATTAGTCTGCCGGAAAATGAAAGTTTATGGCAAGAAATTGCTCCGTATCCTGTGGATATTGATTTATGGCAATTAATGATGCGATTTGTTTTATTTTTGCAAATTTTAATTGAGCATAGTTTAATTTGGCAAAAAGATGCCAATATTGATATTTGGGTACAAAGAATTATAAACTTATCAGAATTATTATTTGATACCACCGATGATGATGAACAAATTTCATCGCAATTTCGTGAAAATATAGGACGTTGGCAATTTGAATGCCATAATGCAGATATGAATAATGATTTATCATTTGTAGATGTAGAATCACATATTAAAAGTATGTTAAATTATTCATCAGACGCATCTTTTATGCGTGGTGGAATAACTTTTGGTAGTTTGATTCCTTTGCGAAGTTTGCCATTTAAGTTTTTGGCATTATTAGGCATGAATAGTGGAGATTTTCCACGTTCTTCGCGTAAGATTAATTTTGATTTAATGAATAATAACCCAAGAGCCGGCGATCGTTCTCGCCGAGATGATGATAGATATTTGTTTTTAGAAAGTATAATGAGTGCACGTGAAGTGTTATATCTATCATACGTTGGTAGAGATATTAAAAGTGATGAAATATTAGCACCATCAGAATTAATCTGGGAATTAGGTGAAGTATTATCAGAAATGACTACTGATGATTCCCAAGAATCAGTTAATGATTATTGGGAAATTCATCAAATTCAACATCCATTACAAGCATTTTCTCCACGTTATTTTATTCAAGATGATAATGGCAAATTGCCAATTAGTTTTCGCAAAAAATATGCTGATGCACTTGCTTCAGATAAAAAACATATTAAAGATTTTTTATCAGGATTATCGATTGATAAAGATAAATTAAATGACACTTATAATTTAGCATGGAATGATTTTGTATATTTTTGGCGTAATCCGCAACGATATTGGTTGGAAAAAGAATTATCATGGAAAAGTTATAATAAGGAAATTGTATTGGAAGACCGTGAACCTTTTTCAGTTCGAGATACAGAATCAGTTTATCAAGCTTATATAGATGATAGATTAAATGGTATAGAAAATTTTGATAAAACTCATCAAATTCTTACTGCACGAAATAAATATCCAGCTAATTTTATTGGAGAATATGAAAGAATTGAGTATTCAAAAATTATATCTCAAATTCCAGAAGAATGGTTTAATCTTGTTCGTAAAGATGATATTAATTTTCAAACTGTTATAGAAAATATAAACTTTTCCGGCAGACTTGGTAATCTATATCAAGAAAAAGGTTGTGTAATAATTACAAGTAAAGAAAAGAATAATGCACCAGATATGATTTCACATTATCTTAATCATTTAATAGTGTGTACTATTCTGGGTAATATTCCAAGTGTAATTGTTCGTCCTAATCAAATTCAAACGTTTAATCCTTTGGATAAAGATACGGCTAAAAAATATTTAAGTTTATGGTGTAAATATTATCCATACGGACAACAAGCACCATTGCCATTTTTCCCTCGTACATCTTGGGCTGCTGCTAAAATTATTTATAAAAAAAGAAATGATAGCCAAGAAGAAATTAGATTAAATGCAATTAAGGAAGCAAAAAAACAATGGTTAGATGGATATAATGTCATTGGGCAGGGTAGTTATGATGAAAATAAAACAATTTGGCGTGATAGTGATAAAATAATATATAGTGATGAATTTATGCTATTGTGTGAAGAATTGTTATTGCCAATATTTGATATATTGCAGCCAATTGATTGATTAATGCTATTAACTATTATATCGAGTGTGTAATATGAATACTGTGCGTTATCGCACTATTGCGAATCCGTCTTTTGCGGAGTTTAAGGATAAAAATAGTCGTTTTTTGGCTTATGCTTATCCGCTGGTAAATGTTGATGAAGTTAAGAATTTGCTACAACCGTTGCAAAAAGAGCATTTTAAGGCTGTGCATTATTGTTATGCTTATCGTTTGGGGGCTGATGGTTCGCAATTTCGTGCTAATGATGATGGTGAGCCTTCCGGCAGTGCTGGAAGACCAATTTTAGGGCAAATCGATTCTTTATCGCTTACCAATACTATTGTGATTGTGGTGCGTTATTTTGGTGGGACTTTATTAGGAGTTCCTGGTTTGATTCGTGCCTATAAAACTGCTTCGTCAGATGCTTTGAAAAATGCACAAATTATTGAAAAGGACGTTGAAAAAAATATTTTGATAATTTGTGAATATCCAAATTTGCATACTGTGTTAAATATAGTGCAACATTATGATGTTCGTATTGTGTCGCAAAAATTGGAAATGGATTGTCGTATTACATTAGCGATTGCAATGAGTTGTTTTGATAAAGTTATTTCATCTTTACGTAATACACGTGTGGTTGAGATTGTTGAGTTATAAAAAAGTCTGCCGGAAAAGCTTCCGGCAGACTTGTTTATAGATTAAATTATTTACGATTAGCCTGTTTAGCGATTGATGCACCCATGTTAGTAGCTTGTGTTTTTTTAGCAGGGGCACTCATATTGCGTTCGGCACGAACTTTTTTGACTAATTCATTTAATTTTTTCATATCTTCTTCTTGATTTGCGGTACGTATCAATCTGTATTTTCCACCAACAATTATTTGCGGTGTGCTGTCGATATTGTAATCCAAAGTCATTTTTGCCATAGCTTGTGCATCTTTTACGGCATCATCGGTGTTATATGCTTTTACCAATGATTTACCCCAATCGCCTTGTTTTTCTGCCCATTCTACAAAAACAGATGGATAATCAAGGCGAGCACGTTGATTAGGATCGCTATTAAATAAGGTGTTGAAAATTGCAGAGTTTGCTTTGGAGCCGGTGCCACTGGCGTTTACTGCGGCAGCGATTCTGGCAAATGGCAACATGTTGTTTTCCCAAACGACATGCAAACCGCGAAAATAAGTATCGCTTGGAATATCTGCAATATATTTATTTAATGCAGGTTCTAAATCTTTACAATGACTACATGTGTATGAAAAAAATTCCAAAATTTCAATTTTATCATTATGAAGTTGTGGAATTGGTGGATTAACTTCATTGTAATCAACATTTGCCATTGGCTCGGCATTGGCAAATATCATGGTGAATCCTAATACCATTGATGCGATAAATGATTTGAATTTCATAATTATTTCCTTTTAAGTTTGTAATTCAAGTTGCCATAATTTATTTTTAAGGCATACTTGTTATAAAAAATCTTTCAAATTAAATTGTTAGTTAAAAAATAGTTTTAATTTGTCGGCAGGATAATACTATCTATTTGATTGTCTTGCAAACGTTTTCTTGCATTTTGTAATTGTTGGCTATTTAGTCTGCCGGAACGTACTCTATAAATAGTGCGATTATTTACTTGTGCCGATTCAATATGACTATTTATGCCTAACATGCTTAATTTGGCTCGTTGTGCTTCTGCTTGTTCGCGTTGAGTAAATGAGCCAATTTGTAATACTGCATTGTTTTGAGTTGCATTATTGCTTGCTACTTTGGTAGGAGTAGTTGGCTTGTTTTTTTGCTCTTTTTCAATATTTCTAATAAATTGAGATAACTCATCTTCTTGTTTTTGTTGAGTCTTTTTATTAGAAGTGGTTTGTTGTTTAGCAATAATTGGAGTTTGTTCTGTCGTTGTTTTTTCCGGCAGTGTTGGAGTAGTTGTTGGTGTGTTGGTGGTTTCCGGCAGTGTTGGAGTAGTTGTAGGTGTAGCGGTAGTTTCCGGCAGTGTTTGCGGTTTAGGTTCTACCGGTGTGGGTTGTGGGGCTGGTTTGGTAACTGGTGCAGTTTTTTTAACAGGTTCAGGTTTAGCTACTTTTTTAGGTGTTTGTGTAACCGGCTGAAATTTTGGTTGATGTGAGTTCATATAGGCAATCATCATGCCTACTGCCAAAATGGTAATAATAATGCCGATTAAAATTCCCCACAACAGACCATTATTGCTACTTGATTTTTTATTAACGCTTCTGCGTGGCGGAGTGGGGACACGTCTATATTTTTTAGTCATTGTGCTAAATATGAAAAATTTACGAAAACAGTGATTATATCAGTTTTCTCATCTTTCACGTTAAAGTTAAATGTGGTAAATCCAAATATTCTTGCGATTGCATTTCGCGTATACGGCTTTGGGTGCGGCTAAATTCATTGGCAAAATCGCCTTCGGTATAAATATTTTGTGGCGATGTTATAAAAGATGCACACCATTTAACGCGATAATCGTATAACACATCAATTAGCCATGTAAGCCTACGAGCTCCATCTCGTTCAGCAGGAGACATTTGGGAAATATTTGATACCAAAACAAAGCGGTAATGTTCTGCAAGATATAAATAATCTAATTGAGAACGCTCGGTAAAACACAAGGTGTGAAAATCAAACCAAATAACTTCATTGCTACGTGCTTTAACAGGTATTTTTCGTCCGAGTATTTCAATATCATCATGACTGATGAAAGATTGGTCGCTTAATTGGTGAAATATTTGTGATAATCGCTGTTCGCTCTTGTCATCGGCGTTATTAAAATAAATATCGGCACAAGTTAAATTGCGTTGTCTATGGTCGATTCCGCCATCGACATTTAATACTGTAAGTTGTTGATTAATAACTTTAATTGCAGGTAAGAAATGACTGCGATTTAAACCATTAGGATAAAGTTCATCTGGTGCAAAATTGGAAGTTGCAACCAATACTACGCCGTGTGCAAATAAACCATTGAGTAGGCGTTCTAAAATCATGGCATCGGCAATATCGCTTACATGAAATTCATCAAAACATAAAACCCTTACTTCTTTGGCAATTTCAGCGGCAACGGCATCAAGTGGGTTTTCTGTATTTTTTAGGCGGTTTAAGCGGCGATGAATATCTGCCATAAAAGGGTGAAAATGAATGCGTTTTTTACGTTTGTATGGCAGACAACCAAAAAATGCGTCCATTAAGAAACTTTTACCACGTCCAACTCCGCCCCATAAATACAAACCGCGTGGAGATACTGGCGATCTTAATGAACGCCCTAAAAATCGATTGCGTTTTTGTTTGAAATCAATTAGTTGTTCCCAAAGTTCGTCTAATGCACGAATGGCGATTAGTTGAGCTTCATCGTGAATAAAATTATCTTGTTTTGCTGCTTCATGATACCAAGACATTGGACGATGTCCTTGATATGACGGTTTTTTGAAAGATTGTTGTTGGGGCATGATGTGTAGGTTATTCTTATTAAGTCTTCCGGCAGACTATAAATATTAAATTTAATAAGTCTGCTGTGAAAACAATAAAGACTGTTTTCTTAAATATTTATGAAAACAGTCTTTAATTGAACTTAAATGTGATACATAGATTATTGTTGTTCAGCTGGTGCAGAAGAATTGTTGTTGTTGTTGTTTGAGTTTGAACGAGATTGTTCGTGGCTCAATGTAACAGCACGTGCTGGAACAATAGTAGAAATAGCGTGTTTGTAAACCATTTGGGTAACCGCTGAATTTCTCAACAATACAACATATTGATCGAAAGATTCTACCTGTCCTTGTAGTTTTATGCCGTTTACCAAGTAAATTGACACCGGCACGTGTTCTTTACGCAATGCGTTTAAAAATGGATCTTGTAATAATTGACCTTTGTTATTCATGATGTCTCCATCGTTTCGTTAAGTCTAAATAAAAAAAACTAAAAATCACTTTTGCAAGTGTTAAAGCGTCAAGTCGCTAATTATATAATATTTTGATGTTAAAAATCTATGTACTTTTCTTTTTTGTGCGTAAACGGCGTTTTCTTTGTTCCTTTTTCTCTTCTTTTTTGGCAATACGTTTGCTTAATACGGCTCGGCGAGGTGGTTTTTTATTGGAGTTATTGCGTTCAATAAATGGGTTATCGCTACATTGATATTGGATTCTCAATGGTGTGCCGGTTAAATTGAATGCTTTGCGAAATGTTTGAATTAAATAACGTGTATAAGCATCGGAAATATGTTGTAGAGCGTTGCCGTGAATTACGATAATTGGCGGATTCATACCACCTTGATGGGCATAACGCATTTTGGGACGTACTAATCCAGCACGTGGTGGTGCTTGTCTTTCGATGGCAGTTTGTAATACACGTGTGATTTTTGGGGTGGCAAGTTTAATCATTGCAGCGTTATACGCTTCTTGAATTGAGGTGAATAATTCTCCAACTCCGCGTGATTTTAAGGCACTGATATAGTGCAATTTAGCAAAATCTAAAAAATATAATTTGCGTGCTATTTCACGTTTAATTGCTTCACGGCGTTCATTGGAAACCGTGTCCCATTTATTTACTGCTAAAACTAATGCTCGTCCTGCTTCTAATGCAAATCCGGCAATATTGGCATCTTGGTCTGCAATATCTTGGGAAGCGTCCAAAACTAATACTGCAACATTAGCATGTTCAATTGCTCGTAATGTTTTGATAACGGAGAATTTTTCTATTGCTTCATTGACTTTTCCTCTGCGTCTTACTCCGGCAGTGTCGATAATGGTGAAATTTTGTCCATCGCGTTCAAAGTCAATATAAACAGAATCGCGTGTAGTGCCAGCTTCGTCAAATGCAATAACTCGTTCTTCGCCTAATAGGGCGTTTACTAATGTTGATTTACCAACATTTGGTCTGCCAATAATGGCAAAACGTGGGTGTTCATCGCGTTCTTCATCATCAACATTTTTAAAAGTAGATAGAATTTCATCAATTAAGCTACGCACTCCATCGCCATGTGCTGATGAAATTGCAACTGGTTCTCCTAAACCTAATTCATAAAATTCCGCTGTGGCAATATCATTATTTATGCCTTCGCTTTTATTAACGGCAACCCACACTGGTGCACGGCTTTGACGTAATTTGTCGGCAATTAATTTATCTTGGGCTGTAATGCCGGTGCGTCCATCGGTAAGAAAAATAACTGCATCAGCTTCATCAACTGCCTGCATGGTTTGTTTTGCCATCTCCAAGAGAATGCCTGAATCTACCACTGGTTCAAAACCGCCAGTATCAACTACCAAATATGGTTTATCGCCAACGCGTCCATGACCATAACATCTATCACGTGTTAAACCGGGCATATCGGCAACCAAAGCGTCTTTGGTACGCGTTAAACGGTTGAATAGGGTGGATTTGCCAACATTGGGTCTGCCAACTAATACTAATGTGGGTTTCATAATTTTTTCCGATTATGATTATAAGAAGTCTGCCGGAAAGGTTTAAATATGTTTTCCGGCAGACTGTTAATTTATTGTTTTATAATAAATTTTTAACTTCTGCAACAATATTATCAACAGTAAAGCCAAAATGTTTGAATAATTCATCAGCAGGTGCTGATTCGCCAAAGGTATCGATGCCGATTACTTTGCCATCTAAACCAACGTATTTACGCCAATAATCACTAATACCAGCTTCTACGGCAATTTTAGGCAAGTTACGTGGCAATACTTTTGCTTGATATTCATTATCCTGTTTATCAAATATATTGGTACAAGGCATGGAAACTACTGATACAGCAATGTTTTCATTTGCCAATTGTGCTTGGGCTTTAAGTGCTAATTCAACTTCTGAACCAGTGGCAATAATTATTGCTTGTGGATTGTCTTGGGGACTAATCACGTAGCCACCACGTTTTATATCGCTTAATTGTTGAGAATTGCGTTCAATAAATGGCAAGTTTTGACGACTGAAAATCAAGCATGATGGTGTATGAGAAGATTCAACTGCATCTGCCCATGCTTGTAATGATTCTACTGTATCGCAAGGTCTCCATACTTTCATATTGGGAATTTGACGTAAAGTTGCAATTTGTTCGACAGGTTGATGAGTTGGACCATCTTCACCTAAACCGATTGAGTCATGAGTGAACACAAAAATAGGGTTAATCTTCATTAAGGCTGCCATACGTAAGGCATTACGTGCATATTCGCTAAACATTAGGAATGTTGCACCAAATGGACGCACTCCTTTATGCAGAGTCATACCATTAATCATAGCAGCCATGCCAAATTCACGTACGCCATAGTGTACGTAATTACCACCAGTGTGTTTTTTAATGGAAACGGAATTTTTCCAATCGGTAAGATTGGAAGGGGTTAAATCAGCAGAACCACCAATTAATTCCGGCAAAACTTCGGCTAAAACGCTAATGCTATTTTGACTGGCTTTGCGTGTGGCAATGTTTTCTTTTTTATCACAACATGTTTTGATTGCGTTTTGAATATGTTGGTCAAAGTTTTCCGGCAGACTATTATTCATGCGGCGAATAAATTCAGCTGCTTGTTGTGGATATTTTTCCTTGTATTGTGTAAATAAGTCTTGCCATTGTTGATAAGTTTTTGCACCTTTTTCGCGTGCATTCCATTGTTGATAAATATCAGCTGGAATCTCAAAAGGAGCATAATTCCAGTTTAAGGCTTTGCGTGTAGCTTCGATTTCATCATTTCCTAATGGAGCACCGTGCACTTTATGCGTACCAGCTTTGGTAGCAGCACCTTGACCAATTACCGTACGACAACAAATTAGAGTAGGGCGAGTGTTATCATTTTTTGCATCATCTAATGCTTGGGCGATTGCGTCAGTATTATGTCCATCGATATTTTCAATTACCTGCCAACCGTAAGCTGTAAATCGTTGTGCCACGTTTTCATCAAACCAACCTTTGGTATCTCCATCGATTGAAATATGGTTATCATCGTAAAGAACTATTAATTTGCCCAAGCCCAAAGTGCCAGCTAATGATGCGGCTTCATGCGATACGCCTTCCATCAAACAGCCATCACCTACAAATACATAGGTGTGATGGTTCACAATATTTAAGTTATCGCGGTTAAATTCTTCTGCCAAGATTTTTTCAGCTAATGCCATGCCAACTGCGTTGGCAAAACCTTGTCCCAAAGGTCCGGTTGTTGTTTCAACACCTGCTGTATAGCCGTATTCTGGGTGTCCTGGTGTTTTGCTTTTGAATTGGCGAAATTGTTTTAAGTCTTCAATTGAGACATCGTAACCTGTCAAATGCAGCAAACTATACAACAACATGGAAGCATGACCATTGGATAATACAAAACGGTCGCGATCGTAAAAGTCAGGGTGTGCAGGGTCGTGTTTTAGGTAGCGAGTCCACAATACTTCTGCCATTTCAGCCATGCCCATTGGTGCACCTGGGTGTCCAGAATTGGCTTTTTGAATAGCATCCATCGAAAGAAAACGAATCGCATTGGCAAGATGAGACATGAAAAAATCCTTTTAATTAGGTTGATGGGTTTGTGTGGTTTTATAAAATTTAACCGTGAATTATCGCTTTTTTGGATAGTTACATCAAGGTAGTTTGAAACATTTGCAAAATTAGCAAACGTGATTGCAGTTTAAAGTTGTATTGGCATATAAATAGAATATATAACAAGTGGTTAGCTTGTGATTTTAAGCGTTATACAACGCAGAAATGTGCCAAAGATGTTAGTTTTACAAATGTTTCAGTTGGTAAATCATAAAGTCTTTATGGATAGTCTTGCATAATTAATTATTATGAAATTTGTAGCAAGTGAATTAAAAGAATCTATTTTTATTTAATGCAATAGATTCTTTGTGAACCGTTATATGATGGGTAAAAGTCTGCCAGAAAATATTTTTTATGTTTTATCTTCTTTATTTTCGTTATTATCTTTTTCGTCTTTTTTATCTTCTTGTGGATTAGCCATTTTGTCTATGCTATCCATGATATTTTGTGTCATGGATTGTGCCATAGAAACAAATTGTTTTTGCTGTTCCATCATCATTATTTGTGAGCGAACTGCTTGTAAATTGAAATTTAACCAAGCTTCTATATTTTTTAGTTCAAATATTTTCTTTTCAAAATCTTCTTCGGTAAAAGGTATCATTTGAGATTGGGGGACGGCTCCGTGCCAAAATTGTTGCCAGAAATGAAATGGATCGTTGTTTGTACTCATAATCATCACCTGTTGGGTTTGTAAAATGACACTTGCTTAATTATCCACTTTTACTCGCAATTTGCCAAACAAATATAGCTTGAATAAAAGTTTTATTGTTGTTATAAAAGCCACTGTTTAAGAAACAAGGGTGCTGCGTTTTATAATGCGGCTGAGAGATACCTTCGATATCCGATGCGGATAATGCCGCCGTGGAGCGTTTTCTTGTTGTAAACCAGTTGGTTGTTTGCATAGTATTTCTATGGACAAAGTCGGTATTTGCCCTTGTATTTTATTGGTCAATAAATAATACTTGTAAAAGGAATAATGCCGTGTCAGTATTCGATGAATTAAATCAAGATGTTAATTTGAAATTTCACTATCCATCTTCAAAACGAATTTATCTTTCTGGAAGTCGTGATGATATACGTGTCCCCCTGCGTATGGTGCAGCAAGAAGATACGGTAACTCAAACTGGAAGTGAGAAAAATCCTCCAATTCCAGTCTATGATACATCTGGTGTGTATGGAGATTCAGAGTCTTCTATTGACTTAAAAAATGGTCTACCAGAAATTCGTTTAGCTTGGATTGATGAGAGAAATGATACGGAAATATTACAAAAATTATCTTCGCAATATTCTCGTAACGTAGAGCAAAATAGTAAAAGTGCACATTTGCGTTTTGCTCATAGACGTATGCCACGCCGTGCCAAAAATAATCAAGCGGTAACACAAATGGCATACGCTAAACGTGGAATTATCACTCCGGAAATGGAATTTGTAGCAATTCGTGAACGTATGAATCTTGATAAATTAAATAGTTTGCCGGAATATCAAAAACTACTTCGTCAGCATCAGGGTGAATCTTTTGGGATTCCCATGCCACTTTGTCCACAAGATATTACGCCGGAATTTGTACGCAAAGAAGTGGCAGCAGGGCGTGCAATTATCCCAGCAAATATCAATCATACCGAGTTAGAACCTATGATTATTGGACGAAGTTTCCGTGTAAAAATTAATGGTAATTTAGGAAATTCCGCCGTTACTTCATCATTAAGTGAGGAAGTAGAAAAAATGGTGTGGTCGTTACGTTGGGGTGCAGACACTATCATGGATTTATCCACAGGTGAGAATATTCATGAAACTCGCGAGTGGATGATTCGTAATTCTCCTGTACCAATTGGTACTGTGCCTATTTATCAGGCATTAGAAAAGGTTGGTGGAGTTGCAGAAAATTTAACTTGGGAAATTTTTCGCGATACATTAATTGAACAAGCAGAGCAGGGCGTTGATTATTTTACGATTCATGCCGGAGTTTTGTTGCGTTATATACCACTTACTGCACAGCGTTTAACTGGTATTGTTTCGCGTGGTGGTTCGATTATGGCTAAATGGTGTTTAGCACATCACGATGAAAATTTTCTTTACACCCATTTCGATGAAATTTGTGGGATTGCACGTCTTTATGATGTGGCATTGTCTTTGGGTGATGGTTTGCGTCCGGGGTCAATTGCAGATTCCAATGATGAAGCACAATTTGCTGAACTGCACACTTTGGGGGAATTAACTCAAAAAGCTTGGCAACACGATGTACAAGTGATGATTGAAGGTCCCGGACACGTTCCATTACAACGCATACGAGCCAATATGGACGAAGAATCACAACATTGTTTTGATGCACCATTTTACACATTAGGACCATTAGTAACCGATATTGCCCCAGCGTACGACCATATTACATCAGGAATTGGTGCGGCAAATATTGGTTGGTTTGGTACAGCGATGTTGTGTTATGTAACTCCAAAAGAGCATTTAGGTCTGCCGGAAAAAGAAGATGTTCGCACTGGCATTATTACTTACAAAATCGCAGCCCATGCGGCAGATTTAGCTAAAGGTTTTCCAGCAGCACAATTGCGTGATAACGCTTTATCAAAAGCACGTTTTGAATTTCGTTGGCAAGACCAATTTAACCTATCATTAGACCCTGAACGTGCAAGGGAATTTCATGACGATACCATGCCTGCTGAAGCTGCAAAAGTTGCACATTTCTGCTCTATGTGCGGACCTAAATTCTGTTCAATGAAAATCACCCAAGAAGTACGTGATTACGCCGCAAAACAACAAGCTATGCAGGAAAAATCGATTGAATTTGTCAAAGGTGGTAGCAATATTTATAGTTAAATTCAAAAATAAAAAGTCTGCCGGAAAAGTTTTTAACACCTATAAAACCTTTTTCCGGCAGACTTATAGAAACTCCTGCAAAATTGGCATCTGTGGCATATTTTTTTGTTATGCGTTGCTCGCAAAACGTAGCCTTTCTATTTGTTATGTCTTCGTTTTGCTGTGCTGCTATAACTTTGAACTATGCTCACATCTACCAGTTTTGCAGGAGTTTCTTATATATAAATTATGAAATTACGTATTTAAGTCTGCCGGAAAACAAAACGCTTATGCTAAAAACAAAGTAAGTAAATCATTTAAAAAGCGTATTCCTTTTTCAGTTGCACATAAACGATTAGGATTGTCTATCATTAAACCTTGTTGTTTTGCTTGATTACATATTTCTTGTATTGCTACCAATGGAATAGCGGTGCGATGCGTGAATAATTCACAATCAACACCATCTAACAGACGCAAGGCGTTTAGCATAAATTCAAAGGGTAAATCTTCTGTTGAGATTGGCTGACGGCGTAAATTGGCTTGACCATTTTTAGCAATTGATTCGATGTATTCTTTGGGGTGATAAATTTTTACACTACGTTCGATTTTATCGTAACAAGAAATTTTGCCATGTGCACCAGCACCAATGCCCACATAATCACCAAACTGCCAATAATTCAAATTATGCCTACAAAACGATTTATTTCGTGCAAAAGCAGAAATCTCATAACGTTCAAAGCCATTATTAATCAGGGTTTCATGTACGGATAATTCAATTTCTTCGCATTCATCAATATCTGGCAAAGTCGGAGGATTAGCACCAAATAAAGTATGTTCTTCTATGGTTAATTGATAAGCACTAATATGCTCAACGCCGCTATTGATTGCGGTTTGAATATCATTTATCGCATCTTTATATGTTTGTTGTGGCAGTGCATACATTAAATCGGCATTAACGCGTGGGAAAGTTTTTTGTGCAATTTCCAAAGCAAAACGTGCCTCATAACTATTATGAACACGCCCTAAAAGAGATAAATGTTTATCAGAAAAACTTTGTACTCCTAACGATAATCGATTAACTCCGGCATCGTAAAATGCTTGAAAATAATCTTTATCACAAGTAATAGGATTAGCTTCCAAAGTGATTTCTGCATCTGGTTCAATAGGTAGCAGGGCACGAATTTGATTTAGTAAATAATTAATAGATTTCCCACTAAAAATAGACGGTGTGCCACCGCCAATAAAAATACTACTAACACTTCTTCCCCAGATATATGGCAATTCACTTTGTAAATCTGTAAGCAGTGCATCTATATATTCTTTTTCCGGCAGACTTCCTATAACTCTATGCGAATTAAAATCGCAATAAGGACATTTTTTTACACAATACGGAATATGAATATATAAAGACAAAGGCGGCAGTGCAAAGCTTGTATTACTGCTAAAAATTGGAATTGTATGCTTCATTTATTTTTCAACATAATGAGGAATATCTGGAATTTTAAGACCTGCACGCAGATACAATTCATCTAATTTATTCATTAATTCAATCAATGCTTTACCTCGATGACTAATTCTATTTTTAAGCGTAGATGAAATTTCAGCCGCAGTTTGACGATATTCACTAATCAAAAAATGTGGGTCGTAACCAAAACCATTTTCACCGCGAGGATTATCAATCCATTCTCCTTCCCAAGTACCTTCGGCAATAATCGGAAAAGGGTCATTTGCATGTCGCACTAAAACCAAAGAACAGGCATACCATACTTGTTTATTTGTAAATGGTTGTAGAGCTTTGGATAGTTTTTGATTATTTTGATTATCTGATGCTTTTTCTCCGGCAAAACGTGCCGAATAAATGCCTGGTGCACCATTTAAGGCTGTTGCACAAATACCAGAATCATCTGCTAATGCTGGCAAACCAGTTGCACGTGCAGCATTTCTGGCTTTAGCAAGAGCATTTTCAACAAATGTTACATGAGGTTCAGCTGCTTCAATAACTCCTAATTCTTTTTGCGGAATAACTTTAACCGAATATGGTTGAAAAAATGCTTCAAACTCACGAATTTTGCCAGCATTACCACTTGCCAATACTATTTTAGAAAATAAACTCATTTGAAAACACCTTTTTTGATTACTTTAAATAAGCTTTCCGGCAGACTTTAATAAAAATAAACATAAACACTGCCGGAAAATCATTACTGATTTTAACATTATCAATAAAAACTTCCCCATTTTTGCCTACTCATAAATATCTACGGTAGAATGTGAAACTTTTAATTTTTCATCTTCAAATGGAGATTGTCTCGCATGGACATCGCTTGGTTGGCTGATGCCTCCACCTGGATAGGTTTTTTTACCTTATTAGTGTTAGAAGTAGTATTAGGCATTGATAATTTAGTTTTCGTGGCAATTCTTGCCAACAAAGTTCGCCCTGAATTACGCGACCGCACCCGCATTATCGGCTTGGGGTTAGCAATTGTCGTACGTTTAATTATGCTGGCATTAGTGTCATACATTATGACCTTAAAAAGCGTTTTATTTACGATTAACGACTTTGCAATATCAGGACGAGATTTGATTATGTTTACCGGTGGATTATTCCTGCTATACAAAGCAACCACCGAATTACACGAACGCTTGGAAGGTGATATTCACTACGAACAAAGTAGTAATTCTGGTGTATATGCAGTTGCAGGCGTTGTGGTATTGCAAATTTTAATTTTAGATGCGGTTTTTTCATTAGATTCCGTACTAACTGCGGTGCACATGGTAGAACATATCAGCATTGCTATGGCAGCAGTCGTAATTGCTATGGGGGTTATGATTTGGTCAAGCAAACCATTAGCCGAATTTGTAGAAAAACACCCTACGGTAGTGGTTTTATGTTTAGGCTTTTTGCTAATGATAGGGTTTTCCCTTGTAGCAGAAGGCTTTCATTTTAAAATTCCCAAAGGATATTTATATGCCGCAATTGGTTTTTCAATTGTAATAGAAATATTTAATCAAATTTCTATGAAAAATCAAAATGAAAATACATTTTCCGGCAGTACATGGCGAAGACGTGTAGCAGATTCGGTATTAGGTATGATGGGGATTCGTGAAGATTTAGTTTCACGTTCAAAAAACGGTCTGCGTAATATGGATATTTTTGAGACCAATGAAAAAAATATGATACGTAGCGTTTTTACTTTGGCAGAACGCTCGGTACAAACCGTAATGACTCCACGTGGCGACATTGAACGCTTGGATATTTCTCAAAGCATAGAACTTCAAAAACAACAATTATGCAACACACCATTTTCTCGCTTAATTGTAATTGGCAAAGCCGGTATTGAAGAACCATTAGGATTTATTGCCAAAAAAGATTTATTAACACAATTATTAGATTCCGGCAGTCTTAATATAAATGCTGCTATTCGCAAACCATTAATACTGCCGGAAACAGCATCTGTACTCACAGCATTAGAAGAGTTTCGTGCTAATAGTATTGATATTGCATTGGTGGTAGATGAATTTGGTGCGGTATTAGGTTTGGTAACTATGAAAGACATGTTAGAAACCATAGCCGGCGAATTTCCAGAAGAATTTGAACGCGAAGACGCACCAAGCATTCAGACCAATGATGATTCAACTATTACCGTTGATGGTGGCTTGGAATATGATGAATTAGCACAACAAATCGAAATCCCACCACTGCCGGAAGATGCTGAGTTTCATACCGTAGGCGGACTGATTATGGAAGAAATGCAAGAAATACCTTCTGTTGGCGATTCGATTGATTATTGTGGTTGGCGTTTTACCGTATTAAGTAAAAATGGACAACGCATAGAACGCGTAAATATTTCTGCAATTGTGCCAGAATAATTGTGCCAGAATAATTGATTAATCAATTGATTATTTTAAAAATTATTTGTTTCAGCAATAGCTTTGGAAAATACAACAAAACATTTCAGTATAGAAACGAAGAATATAAATCTTACTAATCGAAAAATGTTATGATAGGTAAGTTTTGTGTTAGAAGTATTTTCCAACCCAATTGACCAATGGAGCAGCTGATGAGACAAGATGAATTTGAAGCATTATTGCAACAGGAAACTAAAATTGCAGGTCATGATTTCTCGCAATTATCCTTGCATGAACGCAAAATAGATGGTCTGTTTTTTGAGCAAGATTCTTTTAAGGAAATGACTTTTAATCGAGTTATATTTGCTGACTGCATGTTTGTTCAATGTTCTTTATCTAAACTCAAAGCACAAGAAGTGTCTTTTGTTCGATGTTCTTTTATTAGCAGTTCGTTTTGGGATGCAGAGATTAATCGAGGTTTCTTTTCCGATTGTGAGTTTTTGCAATGTGGCTGGAATCATCAATTTTTCAAAAATTGTCGCTTGGAAAAAAATACCTTTTCCGATAACAAAGAACGCATTGTAATGAATAATTTTGAAAACGATGGTTCTTTTTTTCAAGGCAAGGAATGCTTGGGATTTTTATTCGATAACAATGTGCGTTATTTGGAAGTATTTTTATCGGATAGGGTTAATTGTTATTCTTTGGAATTTAATCACGTTAAAGATTATCACTTTGACCGTTTTGTAACACGCAATATCCTGCAAAAAATTCACTTGGTGCACGAAGGACAGCGAGAAGACGATAACTTGCATCAAGAATTTCCATTATTACGTAACTACACACTTGCAGACGGAAAACATCAGGTATTTCATCTGTGTTCAGAAGTAGGGTGTCATGGAGTGGTTGTTTGCCAAGTAGTGAATACTCCGTAAGAAAATATTTATGAATTGTATAAGCTTAAGTCTGCCGGAAAAGTTTTCAGGCAGACTTTTTCAATGGTATAACACCCACAATATCCATAGCTACACTTGGAAAAATAGATTCTTCATTTTACCGCGTAAAATTCTTCAATGATGAAATCGGTTTCAGACAGTTTGAAACCTTTGCAAAATTAGTAGATGTGAGCAGATTTCAAAGTTGTAGTAGCACAGCAAACGAAGACATAACAAGTAGAAAGGCTTGTCGTTGAAAAGCAACGCAAACGTACGAAGAAACCCCTGCAAAACCCTTACTGAAACAAAAATTTAATCCTGCCGTAGAGTGGGACAACACAACCCACCAAAACGCCGTAGGCGTTAATCAATTGTATTTTAACAACTTTTTATTCAGCACTATCGGGTGGTTTTGTGGGCAATGATGCCAAACCTACGGCGTTTCTTTGGTTATGTCAATAT
>JAFZMY010000101.1 GCA_017553165.1 Neisseriaceae bacterium | reverse complement strand
GTAAATATTGCCCGGCACTTTCAAATCAAATAAATCCGCACCGTGCTGGGCGTTGTCGAAAGTGTAACTCACCGTTTGATACAAAGGCACAGTGGCAGAATGTGTGGTCTGTTCAGGCTTGTAACCTGCATGAATGGATTGCGTTTCGATTTTCATTGTATGCTCTCTATCATAAGATTAAAAGCGTGATTGTAGCCTGATTGCGGCATTTGCGAAATATCTTTTATTTAATGAGAATATGAGAAATTTTAACGCATAAAAAAATAGTTTTAGACTGCCGGAAAGTGTTTTGAAACTACTGCAAAACTGGTGGATGTGAGATGGGGGTGCGATGTAAGTTGTATCTATAAAGAAAATCTAACAGAAAATTTTGCAAATTTGTCATTTGTAGAAACTCCTGCAAAACCCTTACTGAAACAAAAATTTAATCCTGCCATAGGGTGGGCTTCCCAGTCTACCAAAACGCTGTATGCGTTAATCCATTGTATTTTAATAACTTTTTATTCAGCACTGTCGGACGGTTGGTGGGGCAAGAAGCCCACCCTACGGCGTTTCTTTTTCAAAAATTAGGTTTTGCAGGGGTTTCTTGTCAGCAATTTATAAAACATTTCCGGCAGAGTTTATATTAAATATACTCTGCCGGAAAATTTGTTTTAATTTGTTGTTGGAAAATTAGGAGGAGGGGCTTCTTCTATAGTCATTTCACGTGGTTCTTCTAACAATTCACCTGGTTTTTCTAATACAACGCTAGGTTCTTCTGCAACGTTGTTTTCAGGTGTTGCTTGTGGTGTTTGTGATTCTTGTGCATTTTGTGCAAAGTATTTATTGTAAATTTCATCGTATTTACCATTACTACGTACTTTACCCAAAGCATCGTTTAACATTTGCAAAGTTTCAGCATCGCCTTTACGTGTTGCCATACCATAATCTTCGCGTTCAAATTGGTCTGATTGAATCAGTACAAACTTGGTTTCAGGATTGTTTTTAGCATAAGTTTCAACGGTAGCAGAGTCGGAAACAATTGCATCTACTGCACCATTTTGCAAGGCTTTGACTGCCAAAATTACGCTATCGTAACGAGAAATTTTATCGTTAGTTGCACCTAACATTGCTGATATAGCCAAGTCGCCGGTTTGTCCGGTAACTACGCCGACTTTTTTGTTGTTTTTCAAATCTTCCAAAGATTGAATATCGCTATTTTCAGTGGTCATAATTAATTGATGAATTTCAAAATAAGGATTGGTGAAATCCATTGTTTGCTTACGTTCATCTGTAATGGTGATTGCGGAAAGAAGAACATCGCTATCACCTGAATTAAGTCTGGTAAAAATGCCTTCCCATGGGGTGTTTTGGATTTCTACTTTGAAACCGCCAGCATCTGCCATAGCGTTGATTAAATCAATATCAAAACCAACTATATCACCATTTTCTTGAGTGTATTCAAATGGTGCAAATTCTGCATTAGATGCTACGCGTAAGGTTTTTACCTCTTTGGCATCTGGTAATTGGGCAGTGGTTTCGTTGTCGGTTGAAGTACTTGAATTATTACAAGCAGTTAGTGCTAAACCAACAACACAGGTTGCAAAAAAATGTTTTAAATTCATCTTTTATCCTTAAAACAGTTCGTAAAAAAGGTTATATTCTATCACTCTAATAAACATTAAATCGATAAATAAGGTTTAAAATCATGAAAAAAGCTAAAATCAAATCCATTGACGAATATCGAAACCATCGTCTTAATTTTTCAATGACTAACCGAAGTAAAGATAAAGTGCCAACTTTTAAACAGTTTGCACGTTGGATAGATGCAACATTATGTTATTTGCATTTACATGCAAATATTTCGCTTTTATTAGCCGATGAGATGGAGGCGAAAAGTTTCAATTTGAACTATCGCAACAAAGATTATGCTACCAATGTTTTGAGTTTTGAATTGGGTAAAGATGATAGTCTGCCGGAAAGAATTATTGGTGATTTATTAATCTGTCCTACGGTTGTTGCAAAAGAGGCAATAGAGCAGGGCAAAGATATTTTATCGCACTATGCTCATCTAACCGTGCATGGTACTTTGCATTTGGCAGGATTCGATCATATAAACGATTTAGATGCAGAAAAGATGGAAATGCTTGAAATTAATATCCTGCATCGGTTAGGATATGATAATCCGTACAACGATAAGGAATGCTAATGGACGAAAATACGGGTAAGACCGGTTTTTTCGAACGAATTTTCAATAAAATATCTTCTGATGTACCAGAAAGTACTGATGAAGTAGTTCAATTACTTAAAAATACAGCTGAACATGGTGTAATTGATAAAGATACCGTTTTATTATTAGAAAAGGTGATTGCTTTTGCTGATTTAGAAGTGCGTGATGTTATGATTAGTCGTTCGCAAATGAACGTGCTAAAAATCAGTGATTCACCAAAAAAAATTCTCGATTATGTGTTAGATACTGCACATTCGCGTTTCCCTGTAATTGCTGGCGATAAAGATGAAGTGTTAGGTATTTTGCATACCAAAGATTTATTGCGTTTTTTCAATCACCCTGAAGATTTAGATATTCGCCAACTATTGCGTGAGCCAGTCTTTGTTCCAGAAAGTAAATCGCTCAATCGTTTGTTAAAAGAGTTTCGCGATAAACATATTCATTTGGCTATGGTTATTGATGAATATGGCGGAGTTTCTGGCTTGATTACTTTTGAAGATATTTTGGAAGCAATTTTAGGTGAGATTTCTGACGAATTTGATACCGATGAAGTGGATAATATTGCAGCAATCGGTGGTGGACGTTTCCGTGTGAATGCTGTTACTGAAATATCTGAATTTAATGAGTTTTTTCATACCGACTTTGCACATGAAGATGTGGATACTATTGGTGGATTAGTTATTTCATCTTTGGAAAGACTGCCGGAAAGAGGGGAGAAAATTCAATTAGGCGATTGGCAATTCGCAGTTGCACGCGTGGATCAACGTAGGTTGTATATTCTGATTGTGCAAAAGATTAAAAAATAGAAATTTATTCATTGCTCACTGCTAACTGTTCTTCTTCATCATCAGGAATATTTTGTTGTCCTTTACTGCGGTCTAATAAAACGCATAGTTTTACGCCGTGTAGGAATAATACCCAACTGACATAAATCCATAATAAGAAAAAGAATAAAACCGAAAAAGAACCGTATAAATTGATATAGGTTTTGTTATAGCCCACGTAAGCAACAAATAGTATTTTCAAAATCCACCAGCAAATACTGGACGCAAAGGCTGCGGCGATAATAGCATGGGCGGCTATTTTACGGTTAATGGCAACAGCGTAGGTAATAGAAAAAATTGCCCACACAATTAAATAAGGAAAAACATCGGCAAAATGGCTGATTTGCCATTTGTTCTGTAAAACGGTGCTGGCGTATAATGCTCCGCATAAACCTAATGGTGATAATGTCATTAAGGTCCAGTAAGTGCTTAAACTGCTGAAAAATCTGCGTTTTTCTGATTGTGATAATTTGCAAACAATGTATTCAAAATTGTTAAAAAACATAACAGAAGTAAAAAACACAGCAGCAAAACCTGTGATATTCAATCCTATGCTATTTGATAAAAATTGTTCCATATATTCAGTTAAAACTTCTTGGTGCGTTGGCAGGAAATTTTTAATAATAAATCCTTTTAATGATTCTGAATATTGATTTAAACTGCCTAATTGCATAAAAATACCCAAAGACACCATTAAAATTGGAAATATCGAAAGCATGGTGTGAAAACTTAAATTACCTGCATAACTAAATAATTCTTTGTCATACATTCGCGGAATGTATTGAGCGATTTTTTTAGCAATAATTTTAATATCTTGAATATTCATTTTTTAACCTTTCAGGTTGCCTGAAAATAATTAATGTACAATAAAAGGATTAAATACATTTGCTCCTTTATTGGCAAAATCTTTTTCATTGCGAGTAATGATGGTTAAATTGTTTTCAATCGCTGTTGCAGCAATTAAACTATCGGTTAAACTTTTTTTATCAGGAATGTGCATTTTGGCACAAATTAAAACTGTTTGTGGCGTAATGCTTAATATTCTATTTACAAAAGTTGGTTTAACTATATTATCTAACCATTGGCGGTATGTTTTTCCTTGTTGTGGGTCTTTTTGTTCTAAATTAAGAACACTTTTTTCTAATTCAAACAATGAGATAACGCTTATAAACGTTAAATCTTTATTATTATTTTCAGCCCATTTTTTAACACCGATATTGGCATTGCCTGAATTGATTTTGCGAATTTCTGAAATAATATTGGTATCTAATAAATACATTTTTATACCCTAAATATCCAACGCACGAGTTTTGATATTCATTCTTTCAAATTCAATACCATCAATTTTCATTTCTGTATGTGGAAAAGCCAAAGCGTCTGCAATGCTTTGTTTTTGTTCTGATAAGGCTAAATATTCTTTATAACTCATTAAAACATAAGATAATTGCCCACGATTGGTTACAAAAACAGGCGATTTTTCGCATTGTTTTTGTGCTTTGGCAATTTGACGATTAAAATCTTGGCAAGTTAAAACAGTGGGCATTGTGTTATTCCTGTTAAAGTAGTGAGGTTACTACATTGTAAAATAATTGAATTGGGTTAGCAAGAATAAAATAGTTTAGGCTGTGAGTTTGCCGTTCTTAAAGTATTCAAATATCAGGCTGTCCGAAGTATCTTCGTTTGCAATAAACAGTACTTCGGCTTTTTCGCTGGCTTGGGTAAGTTCGGCGGTGAATTTATCTTCGCTCTCATCATCAAATGTTTGTTCAATCGCACCCATCAGCATAAACCAGCGTCCTTTGGGCGAGCGAATAACAAATTCGTTTGTATCGGCAACTTCTGCCGCCATTTCATTGCGTCTTCTACTTTTTCGCCTTGTGTTTGGCTAATATCCACGTCAAAGCGTGCTAACACAAATGACTGCAACGCCGCTTTTTTGCTAAAATATTGTACGTTATCTCTAAAAACATGCTTAATGGCACGCTTTCCCACGAGTTTGGGGCAACTAATTTTTTTTTCCATTCTTTCTCTTGTTTCATTGGTAACAAGTATTTTTCGCCGTTCAGCTATGCGATAAATGAAGATTGCGAAGCAATCAAGGCAAAGTTTCAACGAGCGAAGCGAAGTTAGAATACGAACGGTTTAGTTCAACAATATCTAAAAAAATCAATGCGTTTTGATAATATTAGCGATGAATAAATTAAATTCATCGAAGAGTGCCTAAACAATCGCCCAAGAAAACGCAGTTTCGGCGTAGCCAAAGTCATTAGGTTGGAAAACACCTAACAAAGTTTTGTCTATGTGGTAAAATTTGCACTTGTTAGTTGAATGTGCGTATCTTACATCTACCAGTTTTGCAGTAGTTTTTTTGAATAGAATATTTGTTATTGTTTTTCTATATATGCTTTTAATTCTTGCCAATCAGGTTCTCCTAAATATCTTCTTACTATATTTCCTTGTTCATCAATTAAAAATGTAGTTGGTGCTAAAACTACATCGTATGCTTTGGCAACAGAACCATCTGTATCGTAAGATACAATAAAAGGTAGTTTATATTTTTGTGTATAATCAATAACTTCATTTTCAGTATTTAGATTTAATGAAATTGCAATAGTTTGAAAATTTGGTAATTTTGAATATTGCTGATGAAATGCAATTAGTTGTGGCATTTCTTGCACACAACCTGGACAAGATGGATACCAAAAATTAAGTATGGTTATTTTATCTAAAAAGTTTTTTTCGTTAATTATTTGTTTATTTATGATATTGGTAGAATTAAATTGAGGTGCAGTATTTTGTTTATTGGAGTTTATTGCAAATGCAATAATAGCAACTAACAAACAAACAGCGATAATAATAAAAATATTTTTTTTCATGATATAACAGTGTTTAAAATTGTACGAATTTCTTCATTAATAGGTAATGCACGATTAGTATTTAAATCTAAAATAACGTAAGTGATTTGAGCTTCGGTCATTATTTTTTCGGTTTTAAGATTGGTGATGGTTTGGGTTAAAGTGCCACTTTTTGAGCTGAAATCTCCGAATTTTGTGTTAATACGTAATATATCTCCCATAGTTGCAGCACGGCGAAAATTAATATTTATATTCACCACTGCAAATCCCCAATTTTTTTGTCCAAGCAATTTTAATGCACCGCTATCATCAAATAAAGCCCAACGTGCTTCTTCTAAAAATTCCAAATAGCGTGCATTATTGACATGCTGATAAATATCAAGATGATAGCCACGAACTTTGATAATAGTATCTTTCATACAGATTACATGTTAATGGTTAAGCATCAGGATTTATGATAATTGGCTCAAATGGCACACGTTCTATATCTTGTTGCGATAAATCGGTTACCACTGTGGATAAACGTATTTCAAACCATTCGGTGAAAATATCAGGGTGTAAATCTGGCCATTGTTCAGGATCTTCGCACCAGTCTGCTAATTCCGCACTGAATAATTGTTCTAAATTTTTCATGACTTCATCGTATGCCATATCCATATCTTCACAAGTATTGATGAGATATGAATTTGCATCGTCTTGTAAATCTTCTAAATTAAAATCATCTAAATCTGTTTCCGGCAGACTTTGTAACCAAGTCCAAAATGGTTCTTGAGGGATAAGTGTTACTAAACTACGATTTACTTCATACATTATTGATGCTCCTTATTGGCTGTGTTAGATTGATTATTATCACTTGATTCTGATGATTTGTTATCATCGTTTTCGTCAAATAAATCATCTATACTCAAATCATCTTCATTATTTGTTGTATTGTATTGTCCACCTGTTTGCGATGCACGTCTTGCCATATAAAAATCACGCATATAGGCATATTTATCTGGTGCGGCATCTTTCATTACATCGGTTAATCCAAGATATTTTGCACGCGTATCAACAACGTTTAATCCGCTTATTCCATATAGCACTTTGTTATTGCTGATTAATGCACTTTGCGGTGAATAGACTGTGGTAATTGCACCACCCAAAGAATCTCGCAGGGTAGAAGGACCTGATAGTGGCATTACAAAATAATTGCTATTTTTCCAACCCCATGATGCGAAAGTATCACCTAATGTATTTTTATTATTAGGCATATCGGCTAAATCTGCTACTGGTAATAAACCACCTAATCCCCAAACTGTGTTAATTCCTATGCGAGAAACATCGGTTGCTGCTTTTTCAATATCCAAACGTAAAATATTGCTACCCAAACTTACCACATCACGTAAATTATCAAAAACATTGGTTACGCCGGCACGTACTGGTTTGGGTACAACTTTTTGATAGCCACGAGTGGTTGGTTCTAATACTGTTTCATCTAATTTGTCATTGATTTTGAACATGACCCGATTATATGGTTCGTATGGGTCATTAGGATTGGTGGTTGAGCAAGCTGTTAGTATGCTGGCAATTGATATTGCAATATAAAAACGCTTAATCATTAGTAAATCCAATCGTCAATTTTATAAAGTTTAAGTAAATTCATCATGCTTGGCGGAATATTTTCAATAGTTGGAAAATTATCTTTGAGTAGTCGTTTAGCGGCGACAAAAAGAGCAATACAAGATGAATCTATGTGTTGTGTGTCTTGAAAAGTGATTTTTTTTACATCTGTAACGTTTTTTAAAAATAAGTCGAGAATATCGACATTAATCGCAGATGTGTCGATATTCCCACTTAAAATCAGAGTATCACCTGATTTGGTTTGTTGCATTTACTTGCCACTTTCTTTACGTAATTCAGCAATCAAACCATCAATACCGCTTTTATTAACGATTTCCTTGAATTGATTACGATAAACTGTAACTAAACTTTGACCTTCCACTTTTACATCGTAAATGCGGTAATTGTTGCCGCTTTTATAAGTGGTGTAATCAATGTGTACTATTTCGCTTTTATTAGCATTGGCACTTGGTAAAACTTCGGTAGAAATGATTACTTGTTTGCCATCGTTTTCTACACGTGGATTGTCATTTACTTTTACTTGGGCTGATTTATATTGGAACATTGTGCCGGAGTAAATGCGGATTAGTTTATTTTTAAATGCTTCGGCTAATTGTTTTTTTTGTTCAGCAGATGCTTGTTTCCAAGGTGCACCAACAGCTAATGCTGTCATTCTTTCAAAATCGAAATATGGTGTTGCATATTTTTCTGCTTCTAATCGAACTGCATCAGCGTTCGATCCGTTTTCTTTGTTCAAGATTTTTAGGATTTCTACTGAATTAGTTTTTACTTGATTAACAGCTTCTTGGGGAGTAGCAAAGGCTACGGTGCAAAATAATAAAGTTGTTGCAGTTAAAATTGTCTTTTTCACAGCGTTCATGGGTTAATCCTTCCGCGATATGTTGTGTGTTAATTGTTTATATTTGCTTGATTTCAATTAGTGCAACATTATCTTTAACATTAATTAAAAAGGCAATATGTTACGATTAAATTGTGCAATTAATATTTTAAAATGCAAGCAAACTTTGGTTTTGACGTATTTATTAAAAAATAGTTTCATTTTGAATTTTTCCGGCAGACTATTTTTCCGGCAGACTATTTTCCCGGCAGACTATTTTCCCGGCAGACTATTTTCCCGGCAGACTATTTTCCCGGCAGACTATTTTCCCGGCAGACTATTTTTCCGGCAGACTATTTTTTCCGGCAGACTATTTTTTCCGGCAGACTGTTTAATGATTAGTAGGATAGTCTGCCGGAAAGTATTTTTTACTTTAACGGTATTCCACCATTTAGCGATGGTACTTGGATTATTTCTCCTGAATCAAGATTTAAGGCGGTGAGTGCACCTCCCCATAATGCTCCTGTATCTAAACAAATAACATTGTTTTTTTGATATAAACCTAATGCAGACCAATGTCCAAAAATCACAGTATGGTCAGCATGGCGGCGATTTTTAGCATCGAACCAAGCACATAATCCTTCTGGAATATCTTCGTATGTGGCTTTGAAATCAAAATCTAATTTATTGCGGTCAGTGATAATTCGCATACGAGTCATTACATTCATAATTAAACGTAATCTATCCATTCCTTGCAATTCTGGGCGATAACGTGCAGGTTTATTGCCATACATATTGGCAAAAACTTTACGATAAGCACTGCCGGAAATTGCAATTTCTACATCACTTGCCAAAGATAATGCCTCATTCGCACTCCATTGGGGAAGTAGACCTGCGTGTACTAATAAATTCTTATCCTTACGTATCATTAAGGGTTGGCGGCGTAGCCAATCTAATAAGATTTTTTTATCATCAGCTTGCAAAATATCGTTGATGGTATCGCCTTTCTTAACACGTCCTTCACCAAAGGCAACTGCCAATAAATGTAAATCGTGATTACCTAATACGGTTTGAATGCAATCATCATGTAGCATTACAAAACGTATAGTTGCCAATGATTTCGGACCACGATTGACAATATCTCCTGTTAGCCACAGAGTGTCGCTTCCATAGTTGAAGTCTATTTTTTGTAAGAGTAGTTGTAATTCATCGAAACAACCTTGTACGTCTCCGATGACATAATGTGCCATATAAATTATCTCTCTATTTCAATAAAAACTTGGTAAACGAAAGAAAACCGTTACAATAAGCGAACTTGTGATTTTAACTCAATCGAGATGATAATGGATATTATCTTTTTACATGGAATAAAAATTAAAAGCATATTGGGAGTTTTTGCTTGGGAACAGGTGGCTTTGCAAACCTTGTTATTAGATTTAGACTTAACTCTTCCTAACTCTCGTGCAGGACGTACTGATGATTTGGAAGATACTATTGATTATGCTGACCTTGTGATGCGACTTCGTTTGTTTACAGAAAACTCTTCGCATCAATTGTTAGAAGCATTAGCAGAAGATATTGCTGATTTTTTGTTACGTGAATTTAATTTACCACAGGTTAAAGTGCGTCTTACAAAACCTGGAATACTTAACGATGTTGCACAAGTTGGCATAGAAATTGTACGTGGTTCGGAAATTTTATGAGTAATAAATTAGTTTGGTTATTCGATTTGGACAATACTTTGCATAATGCTGATATTGGTATTTTTCAAATAATTAACAATCATATGACAGAATATTTGTCATCTCACTTATCTTTATCTTGGGATAAAGCGTCAAAATTGCGAAAAAAATACTGGGACAAATATGGTGCAACTATTGCAGGACTACGCATTCATCACCCTCATATTAGTATTGATGATTTTTTACGTTTTTCTCATCCAGAAGATTTGGTAAATCAATCATTGGTTGTAGATATTAATCTGCATAAAACTTTAAGTAAAATTAATGGTACTCGTGTAGTTTTTTCCAATGGTCCATCATTTTATGCTCGTAATATTTTGCGTCAATTGAGTATTGATGGTTTGTTTTCTTATGTATTCGGTTGTGATGATTTTGACTATTTTTATAAGCCGAATATTTATGCTTATCAGTTTGTTTGTAAAAATATAGATAGTCTGCCGGAACAATGTGTGATGGTTGATGATAGTCTTGCTAATCTTTTTATGGCTAAAAATTTGGGAATGCAAACTATTTTATTTGGAGCAAATGAACAGAAACATCAGTTTGTTGATTATGTAGTTAGTGATTGGGCTAATTTATTCGAGGTTAGCAAAAATTTTGTACAATAATCGATTGCACCATTAATTTCAAAGTTTAATCGAGGCTACCATTATGCAAGGACATTCAATTTTTGGTAAAGACAAAACCCCATTATCTGAAATTTATAACGTACGTTATTGGGGTAATGGTTATTTTTATGTCAACGAGCAAGGTGAAATGTGTATTCGTCCGAACCCAAGTCTGCCGGAAAATAGTATTGTAATATCAGATTTGGTTCAAAAGATTAAAGATGAAGAAGGTTTACAACTTCCAGCGTTATTATGTTTTCCACAAATTTTGCAACATCGACTATCTGCAATTAATGATGCTTTTTCTCGTGCAATGAATGCCTTTGATTATCAAGGTGGTTATTCTTTGGTTTATCCGATTAAGGTTAATCAACATCGTCGTGTTTTAGAAACCTTAACTTCCAGCGGGCAAAAAATGGGTTTAGAAGCAGGTTCCAAAGCGGAATTAATGGCAGTGTTATCTTTGGCTGACAAAGCAGATGCATTAGTTGTTTGTAACGGTTATAAAGACCGAGAATATATCCGTTTAGCTCTAATGGCAGAAAAATTAGGACGCAAAGTCTATTTGGTAATTGAAAAAATTTCTGAATTATCAATTGTTTTAGAAGAAGCACTTAAATTAAAAGTTAAACCACGTTTGGGCGTACGTATGCGTTTATCTTCGCAAGGCAGCGGTAAATGGCAAGCGTCAGGTGGAGATAAATCTAAATTTGGCTTATCCGCACATCAAATTTTGCAATTATTAGAAATACTTAAACAAGCTGATGAATTAGATAGCCTGCAATTGTTGCATTTTCATTTAGGTTCACAATTGGGCAATATTCGTGATGTTGCAACGGCTGTGCGAGAAAGTGCACGTTTTTACTGTGAATTGTATCAATTGGGAGTGCGTATTCAATGTTTTGATGTTGGTGGTGGTTTGGGGGTTGATTACGATGGTAGTCGTACTCAATCAGATTGCTCGGTAAATTATGGGCTCAATGAATATGCAGAAACAATTGTTTGGGGAATAGGGCAGGCATGTCGTGAAAACAATTTACCACAACCTTTGATTATTACTGAATCAGGACGTGCAGTTAGTGCACATCATGCCATGTTGGTTTCTAATGTGATTGGTATGGAGAGTTTTATTCCAGAAGAACCAATTGCACCAGATGAAAATGCACCACGAGTTTTACATAGCATGTGGGAGACATGGCAAGATATTTTACAAGATGTTTGTGGTAAAAAATCTTTGCGTAGTTGGATACATGAAAGTGCGTTTGATTTATCAGAAGTGCATGACCAATACAATGTTGGTTTGTTAAATCTCTCGCAACGCTCTTGGGCTGAACAGCTTTATTTGAATATCTGCTATCGTGTTGGTGAAATGTTTAATGAACGCAATCGTTCGCATCGCACTATTATTGATGAATTGCAAGAACGTTTTGCTGATAAATTGTATGTTAATTTTTCCTTGTTTCAATCTTTGCCTGATGCTTGGGGTATCGACCAATTATTTCCTGTATGTCCATTAAATGGTTTAAATCAATCTCAAAGTCGTCGTGCTGTGTTATTAGATATTACTTGTGATTCAGATGGAATTATCAATCATTATATAGATGGAGATGGCATAGCAAGCACCATGCCTATGCCTGCATATTCTCATGATAATCTGCCTTTGATTGGCTTTTTTATGATTGGTGCATATCAGGAAATTTTAGGTAATATGCACAATTTGTTTGGCGATACTATGACAGTAGATGTAGTTATCAATTCTGATGGAGAAATTAATTACAATATTACCGATGAAGGTAATACTATTTCTGATATGTTGCGTTATGTATATCTTAATCCTGATGAAATTATTGCTGCATATCGCCGGCAATTGGCAAAATCATCATTAAATAAAGATGAGAAAAAAGAAATATCCGATGCACTATTAGCAGGGCTTAATGGTTATACATATTTAGATGCAGAGTGATGAAAACTCCTGCAAAACCTAATTTTTTACAGTAAGAGAGTCCTGCAAAACTCGATTTTTTTATTATTCGTCATTTTGAGCGAAGCGAAAACGAAGTTTCTGCGAGCCTTAAGGCTACGCTAAAAATCTTTATAAAACAACTTATTAGATTCTTAGTTTAACTTCGTGAAACTAAGAATGACGAGTTTTGCAGTAGTCTCTTATTATAAAAGTCTGCCGGAAAAGTATTTATAAAACCTTTCCGGCAGACTTGATTTATATTTATTACATTATTTTTTACTATTTACTTTGGTAGCACCGAATACACCTTGTATATCTTCAATACGGTCATGGAATTGACCTGCTATATTTTCCGCATTAGGTCCATAGAAATTACCTTTAACAATCGGATAAGTATCGTTATAAAGAGATGCACCATAATTTTTTAGAGATGCTACTGATTCAAAAGAATTTCCCTTAATTCGTGCTTCAAAATCAATGTTAGAAGGTGGATTAAAATCTTTAATCACAACACTATTAGGGGCATTACTGTTAATCCCAGTCCATCTTTTGAATGTTCCCTGCATGGTTTTTTGTTTAAAATCCACTGTAATGGCTGCACTACCAACATATTGACCTTGTTGTACGCCAAGATTATTAAGGTCATCAGGACTAACTGCAAAAGCTTCACCTTGATAATTAACAACACCAGTAGTAGGAATTTGTTGTTCATCGGTTAATGCACCTTGTGCATAAGCAATTAGATGTGCACCTTGTCTATCAATTGGCATATATAGCAAACCAAAACGTGCGTATGATGCAGCTTGTTCTTTATTAACGGTTGTAATTGATACATCTTTTGAATTGCCAACATTTTGCCCTTGATATTCAGGCAGAGTTATTACCTTATCTGCAACAATAATTTGCCTAAAATCGTCTATATCTTTTATTTTAGGTGAGGTTGGATAACGATTAAATGGTTTGGGATTCGCTTTGGTATCTGGTCCAACAAATACTCTTGGACGTATCCAATCTAAATGAACCCCACCAATTTCGGTGGTAACTTGATTGTTTGTGGGAGTGTTATTGGAAGATTGGTTGTTTGATTGGTTGTTTTGAGAATTGTTCTGTTGATTATCGTAAATTGGTGATGAAGTTCCATTATCATCAGAACCACCACAAGCTGACAATGCAAACAACGCACAGCAACATGAAATAACATATTTGTAATTCATAATAAAACTCCCTTAAATTTATAAGATTATAAAGATGACAAGTATATTAAAAGTCTGATTGAAAGTGTTGTTTTATTTTTTTCCGGCAGACTTTTTAATAATTTATAAGTCTGCCGGAAAAATGTTTTAAGCATTTTCTTTATTATTAATTGACGATTCAGAATCTTGATTACTGTTTTCAGATTGTTCCTTATCATCATCATTTTTTACCACAGGCTCTTCACCTTCTTTGCGAATATTATGACTGTAATCTTTGGGTGGAGTTATATCGGTTTTGCCTTCCATAATTTCTTTTACTTGGTCGGCATCGATAGTTTCCCATTCCATTAGGCATTTAGTCATGGTTTCGACTTTGTCGCGATTTTCTTTAAGAATGTTTTTAGCTACTTCGTATTGTTCATCGATAATACGGCGAATTTCTTTATCGACTTTTTCCATAGTTTTTTCGGCAATATTTTGCGAACGTGTAACCGAACGTCCCAAGAAAACCTCGCCTTCATTTTCGCTATACACCATCGGTCCCATTTTTTCTGACATGCCATAGCGAATTACCATATCACGTGCTAATTGTGTGGCACGCTCAAAATCATTAGATGCACCAGTAGAAACACGACCAACAAAAACTTCTTCTGCTACACGACCACCAAATAAAATCGCAATTTGATTTAAGATTTGATCTTTATACATGCTAATGCGATCTCGTTCCGGCAGTTGCCAAGTTAAACCCAAAGCACGACCACGTGGCACAATGGTAACCTTATGTACAGGGTCGGTGTTAGGTAATGATGCCGCAACTACAGCATGACCTGATTCATGATACGCAGTTGCCTTTTTCTCATCTTCGTGCATTACCATCGAACGGCGTTCTGGACCCATATAGATTTTATCTTTGGCATCTTCAAAATCGCTTTGATCGACTTTAACCTTATTACGGCGACCGGCGAATAGGGCAGCTTCGTTAACTAAATTTGCCAAATCCGCACCAGAAAAACCAGGAGTTCCACGTGCTAATGCGGCAATATCAATTTCAGGGTCAGCTTCAATTTTTTTGATATGCACATTTAAGATTTGCTCTCTACCGCGAATGTCTGGCAGAGGTACAACTACTTGACGGTCAAAACGACCTGGTCGTTGCAAGGCTGGGTCTAATACATCTGGACGGTTGGTTGCAGCAATTACAATCACTGTGGTATTGCTTTCAAAGCCGTCCATTTCTACTAACAATTGATTAAGTGTTTGTTCACGTTCATCATTACCACCACCTAAACCTGCACCACGTTGGCGACCAACTGCATCAATTTCATCGATAAAGATAATGCAGGGAGCGTTTTTTTTGGCTTGTTCAAACATATCACGCACACGGCTTGCACCAACACCCACAAACAATTCCACAAAGTCAGAACCTGAAATACTAAAAAATGGTACTTTGGCTTCACCTGCAATTGCTTTGGCAAGCAAGGTTTTACCAGTACCTGGTGAGCCAAACAGTAAAACACCGCGAGGCACTTTACCCCCCAAACTTTGATAACGAGCAGGGGCTTTTAGGTAATCAACAATTTCTTGCACTTCTTCTTTGGCTTCATCGCAACCTGCAACATCATCAAAGGTGATGGTGTTGGTATCCTTATCCAAAAGGCGGGCACGACTTCTGCCAAATGAAAATGCACCACGACCACCGCCACCTTGCATTTGACGCATAAAGTAAATCCAAATAGCAATAATCAGCAAAATAGGCAAGGTGCTGTAAATAATGCTGGATAAAACGCTTGGGCGTTTTTCAGGTTTTACTCTAACTTGTACATTGTTTTCTAACAAAACAGAAATTAAATGATCATCAGTTGGAGCGTGGGTATAGAAGGCACTTTTTTGTTCATCTTTGCGTTCGCCCTTGATGATATAGCCACGCATAACTTTTTCGCTTTCCAAAACCACACTGCCAATTTTATTTTGTTTGACTTGTTGAATAAATTCGGAATACTCAATCTGGTTACCTGTTTCCTGTTTATTTTCTTCTAATGAGGTATAAGTCATGATCACGATTAGTACTAATGCAATCCAAATCATTAAATTTTTCAGAGTATTACCCATGTTATTGATTGCTCCTGATTAAAAACGACACAGATTATATATTATTTAACAATAAAACAATCAGGATTTAACCTGATTTTTAAAACCCTTACCTAATAAATATACTTCATTAGAACGGTTGCGAGATGCTTTGGGTTTATGTGTAGTAACACGGTCAAATGAAGTACGCATGTCTTTAACATATTCCTGAAAACCAGTTCCTTGAAATACTTTTACCAAAAATGCTCCATCTTTTTTTAGATGATTACGAGCAAAATCCAATGCTAATTCTGCTAAATAAAAACTTCTTGCTTGGTCTGTTACTGCTTGCCCACTCATATTGGGTGCAATATCGGAAATAACAAGGTCAACAGCAAAATTATCAAGAGCATTTTGCAACTCTTCTAACACATTGTTTTCACGAAAATCTCCGCAGATAAAGTTTACGTTATCAATTGGTTCCATAGGCAAAATATCTAATGCAAATATTTTTGCAGAACCTTTCAATTTCCTTGATACTACTTGCGACCATGAACCAGGTGCACTACCCAAATCTACAACTGTCATACCTTTATACAACAGTTTTTCTTTCTCATCTATTTCTAATAATTTATAAGCAGCACGAGCACGATAACCTTCTTTTTGTGCTAAATGCACATAATGGTCATTCACATGTTCTTGTAACCATGCTTGTGATGTTTTTGACCGTTTGTGTTTTGGGGTGTCTGATTTCAACATATTAGTGTTTTTTGCAAAAAGGCATACATTGTAAAACAATATTGAGTAAAATGATGCAACTTTCGCAAACCATTTAATTTAATTGAATATAAGATTATGCTTACCGTAAAAACTACACAATTAACTTCCAAAGAAAAACAAATACTAAAAGCAAAAGCACATCATCTTAAACCTGTTGTAATGATTGGGCAGAACGGTTTAACCTCCGCACTATTGCGTGAAGCTGATATTGCACTAACAGCTCATGAATTAATAAAAGTGAGAATGTTAGCAGGAGACCGTGAAGAACGTGCCAATATGATTCAAGCCTTATGTGCAAATTTATCAGCTTCGCTGGTTGCTCATAGTGGTAAATTAGCTATTATTTGGCGAAAAAACGAAGAATAGAGTTGAATGTAAATTATGTATCCAGTTATAGCTATTGATGGACCATCTGCTTCTGGTAAAGGGACAATTGCATCTCGTGTTGCAGATGCTTTGGGTTGGGCTTATTTGGATTCCGGTGCATTGTATCGAGTTAGTGCTCTTTATGCTAAACAAAATGGGATAGATGTATCAGATGAAGAAAGCGTTTCACAATTAATACGTAATATGCCGGTATCTTTTTCTGATAGTCAGGTAATGTTGAATAATCAAGACGTATCACTTGATATTCGCCGTGAAGAAATTGGAATGTTAGCCTCTCGTATTGCAACACTGCCGGAAGTTCGACAAGCATTATTGCAATTACAACGAGATTTTGCAGTTAAATCACCTGTTGTAGCTGATGGGCGTGATATGGCATCGGTGGTTTTTCCAGAAGCACAATTGAAAGTTTTTTTACAAGCAGATGCACATATTCGTGCTGTACGTAGGGCAAAACAATTGGGATTAGCATCTGATGGTGAGCAATTTGAAAAAATTTTGCACGATATTGAAAAAAGAGATTATGCAGATTATAACCGTGCAGTGTCCCCATTAGTAAAAGTAGAAGACGCATATGCTTTAGATACTTCCAATATCACCATTGAAGAAGCTGTAAAAAAAGTAATTGAGTGGTATCAACAAGTAAAAAAATAGTATATAATCCGACACTTTCAGTTTTAGATTAAAATTAATTTAACTTGATGTTTGCCCAAAACAGGTGGGCAAACATTTCTTTTAACTTTTAACCCTTGCACGCCTGTTTCGTGCCAATGAGAATGTTTTTTTCTATGGAAAATTTTGCACAATTATTGGAAGAATATTCCGCAACCCAAGAAATGAATGTTGGCGAAGTAATTACCGCCGAAGTTTTATCAATCGACAACAATTTTGTAACTGTTAATGCTGGTTTGAAATCAGAAGCTTTGATTAATGTAAATGAATTCAAAAGCATTACCGGTGAAATCGAAGTTAAAGTTGGTGATTTTGTTACTGTAACCATTGAATCTGTTGAAAATGGCTTTGGTGAAACTAAACTTTCACGTGAAAAAGCTAAACGTGCCCAAGATTGGATTGCATTAGAAGAAGCAATGGAAAGAGGAGATGTATTGCACGGTCTTATCAATGGTAAAGTTAAAGGTGGTTTAACTGTATCAATCAATAGCATTCGTGCATTCTTGCCTGGTTCTCTGATTGATGTGCGTCCTATCAAAGATACATCACCATTTGAAGGCAAAGAAATCGAATTCAAAGTTATTAAATTAGATAAAAAACGTAACAATGTTGTAGTTTCACGTCGTGCCGTTTTAGAGGAAGCATTGAGCGAAGAACGCGAGGCTCTAATGGAACGCCTACAAGAAGGTACAAATGTTAAAGGTATCGTGAAAAACATCACTGATTACGGTGCATTTGTTGATTTGGGTGGTATTGATGGATTGTTGCATATTACCGATTTGGCATGGAGACGTGTTAAACACCCATCAGAAGTATTAGAAGTTGGACAAGAAGTTGAAGCGAAAATCTTGAAATTTGATCAAGATAAATCACGCGTTTCTTTGGGATTGAAACAATTAGGTGATGACCCATGGACCGATATGAATCGCCGTTATCCACCTCAAACTCGTCTATTCGGTAAAGTGTCTAACTTAACTGACTACGGTGCGTTTGTGGAAATTGAACAAGGCATTGAAGGTTTGGTACATGTTTCTGAAATGGACTGGACAAACAAAAACGTTCACCCCAGCAAAGTGGTACAATTAGGCGATGAAGTTGAAGTGATGATTTTGGAAATTGACGAAGATCGCCGCCGCATTTCTTTGGGCATGAAACAATGTCAGCCTAATCCTTGGGAAGAGTTTGCAAATACTCATGAAAAAGGCGAGAAAATCAAAGGTTCAATTAAATCTATCACCGACTTTGGTATTTTTGTTGGCTTAACTGGTGGTATTGATGGTTTAGTACATTTGTCTGACTTGTCTTGGACAGAAAACAGTGAAGAAGCTGTACGCAAATACAAAAAAGGCGATGAAGTTGAAGCCGTTATTTTGGCAATCGACATCGAAAAAGAACGTATCTCTCTTGGTATTAAACAATTAGAGGGAGATCCATTCGGTAACTATATCGCAGTAAATGACAAAGGTTCAATTGTTAAAGGTGCTGTGAAAACAGTTGATGCAAAAGGTGCTACAATTGAATTAGCAGAAGATGTTGAAGGTTATTTGCGTGCTTCTGAAATTTCGCGAGATAAAGTTGAAGATGCACGTAATCATCTTAAAGAAGGTGATGAAGTTGAAGCTGTAATTTTGAGCATTGATCGTAAGAGTCGTAGTATTAGTCTTTCGATTAAAGCCAAAGATGCCAAAGAGCAAGATGAAGCCCTGAAAGCTGTTTCTTCAAATAGCAATGTAAATGCTGGTACAACCAGCTTGGGCGATTTGCTTAAAGCCAAGCTTTCCGAAAATCAAGAGTAAAGGACAATTGTTATGACCAAATCTGAATTAATGGTTCGCTTATCAGACCGCTACACTGAATTGGGTGGCAGAATGTTGTCTGCAAAAGATATTACTCAAAGTGCCAAATGTATTATTGACACTTTGACACGTGCTTTGGCAAGTGGACAACGTATTGAAATTAGAGGTTTTGGTAGCTTTGATTTAACTAAACGCCCTTCTCGTGTTGGTCGTAATCCAAGAACTGGCGAACGTGTTGAAGTTCCAGAAAAATACGTTCCACATTTCAAAGCAGGTAAAGAATTACGCGAACGCGTTGATTTCGATAAATAAACAGCAAAATGTTCTTATGCAAATGCCACCCCGATAAAGGTGGCATTTTTTATGCTTTCCGGCAGACTGAAATCTTTGCAAAATTAGCATCTGCGGCACATTTCGTACGTTTGCGTTGCTTTTCAACGACAAACCTTTCTACTTGTTATGTCTTTGTTTGCTATGCTACTACAACTTTGAAATTTGCTCACATCTACCAGTTTTGCAAAGGTTTCAGTCTGCCGGAAAATATTAAATATACTTTCCGGCAGACTTTTTGAAACCCCTGCAAAACCTAATTTTTGAAAAAGAAACGCCGTAGGGTGGGCTTCACGGCTCACCAACCGCCCGATATGGCAGAGTAAAAAGTTGTTAAAATACAATGAATTAACGCCTACGGCGTTTGGGTGGGCTGGGAAGCCAACCCTACGGCATGATTAAATTTTTGTTTCAGTAATTTTGATGTTAAGAGACTTTTGCAAAACCTAATTTTTTAAAGTAATTCCGTATGATTGGGCTTTGCTTCATCAATAGTACAATAGGTTGAAATAAAAAGTTATTAAAATACAATTAATTAATTTAGACATCGTTTTGCTTTGTCAAGTATTTACTATGTTTTAAGTTTCGTTGAATCTCTACAAGCCTTGTCTTATCTCAATATTTGTTGTGAAAGATTTTTATTTATCAGGCTTTCAGGTACAATTTGGGGTGAACACTACCGATGAAACAGATTAGAGGTAATCCAAAAATGAATCAAGTTATTGAACGCGAACAAATGCAATTTGACGTTGTCATTGTCGGAGCAGGACCTGCTGGTTTGTCTGCCGCTATAAAACTAAAACAGTTAGCACAAAAAGCTAATCGAGAAATATCAGTCTGTATCGTGGAAAAAGCATCAGAAGTTGGTGCTCATATCATGTCAGGAGTTATTTTCGATCCTGTTTATTTAAATGAATTAATACCAAATTGGCAAGAGTTGGGAGCTCCATTAACTTGTGAAGTCAAAGAAGATAGAGTTTTGTTTTTAACCAAAAATCGTGCAATTAAAATGCCAATCGTACCACGTGCTATGCACAATGAAGGTTGTTATATAGGTAGTTTGGGTGTATTTTGCCGTTGGTTAGCAGAACAAGCAGAAAGTTTGGGGGTGGAAATTTACCCTGGTTTTTCCGCAACTGACGTTTTATTTCACGCAGATGGTTCTGTAAAAGGCATTGTTACTGGCGATATGGGCGTTGGTAAAGATGGTGAGCCAACAGACAATTTTCAAGCTGGCATGGAATTGCTTGCTCAACAAACCATTTTTGCCGAGGGGTGTCGTGGCTCTTTGGGTAAAAAATTAATCTCACATTTTGCTTTGGATAGAGATAGCCAACCTCAAACTTATGGATTAGGTATTAAAGAGGTATGGGAAGTTAAACCTGAAAATCATCAACAAGGTTTAGTTATTCACTCCGTAGGTTTTCCGGTAGACTCTAAAACTTATGGTGGTTCGTTTATCTACCATTGGGAAGATAATAAAGTATCTATTGGTTTTGTTATGGGCTTGGATTATTCAAACCCATACCTTTCCCCTTTTGAAGAAATGCAACGCCTAAAAACTCACCCTGAAATTAAAAAGATGTTAGAAGGAGGCAGACGTATTGCCTATGGTGCAAGGGCTTTGATTGAAGGTGGTTTGCAATGTCTGCCTAAATTATCTTTTGCAGGTGGTGTATTAGTTGGTGATGATGCTGGATTCTTGAATATGCCTCGTATTAAAGGTTCTCACACTGCAATGAAATCAGGCATGATTGCAGCAGAAGCCGTGTTTAATACTTTGGAAGAATCGCAAGAAAGTTATGAACGTTCTTTGGAAGCCACTTCATACGATACACTTTTCAAAGAAAGTGCCTTGTACAAAGAATTATATAAAGCACGTAATGTACGTCCATCATTCAAATGGACGTTGTGGGGTGGTTCAATTTACACCATGATTGATGATTATATCTTCAATGGTAAAGCACCTTGGACAATCAAACATCACGGCAAAGACAATGAATGTTTGCGTAAAGCATCAGAATTTACCCCAATTGAATATCCAAAACCAGATGGAGTTTTGACATTTGACCGTTTATCCAGCGTCTTTTTAGCAGCTGTTAATCACGAGGAAAATCAACCGTGCCATTTGCAATTAGCCCACCCAGACCGTGCTATTAATATTAACTACAAAGAATACGCATCTCCTGAAACTCGTTACTGTCCAGCTGGTGTGTATGAAATTGTTGAGGAAAATGGCAAACCACGTTTGCAGATTAATGCACAAAATTGTATGCACTGTAAAACCTGCGATATTAAAGACCCAACTCAAAATATCAATTGGCAATGTCCTGAAGGTGGCGGTGGTCCAAATTACGGTGCAATGTAGTTTATAAACTGTAATTTTTGAAATAAAACTTACCACGCTCAAAATTGGGCGTGGTTTTTTATAAATGAAACTTTTGCAGGAGTTTCTAAATATGTTTTCCGGCAGACTTAACGGTTTAATTCTGTGCAATTTTTCCATCGTCATGTTGTTATAGTAGTTAAACTTAAAAACATTAATTTGTTGTTTTATCTTTCTGTATTATTTATACTGTATGAGTCGAAACGTCTTTTATTGTTTTGAAGTTTAACGACTAATAGTATGTAAAATTATTAACTTTTCTCGTGGTTTTGGTGTAAGATGTTTATAGGAAGCATTTATTATTTGTGATACTTTACAGTTTAGTTTTCAAAAATCTAACATTTATTTTGACTGTTTTAATATGAGTAGATTACTATGGATAATACAAACTTATATAAAGAATTAAATATATCACCTGATGCAAATGAACAAGTTATTATGCAAGCGTTAAAACGCAAAGCACAAAGCGGTGAATATACTTTGGAACGCATTACAGAAATTAAAGAAATATTAACTAATCCACAAAAAAGAGCAGCATATAATCAAGCATTATTACAACAAGAAACAATTGATAATGATGAAATACAACAACAAGTAAATAATCGAACAAATATATCATACAAACCATCATTTGTATTTATTGTATGTATATTAGGTATTATTGGTTTTTTGGTATATTTTTATGCTACACGCATTTATCCATATCAATTATTTGGCGGAGAAAAAGAGTTTTATAGTAAAAATGGATTAGGTTTTTCATATATGGGAAGTGTTGAAAAAGAATTTCCTAAACAGGAAAATCATCTAATAACAGTATCACAAACAGCTGATGATAATAAAAATATAATTACATTAAATATGATTATTCCCAACGGAAATCATAATATTCATTCGCATAAAGATGCAGAAAAAAGAATTGCATGGGTAAATACTAATTTATCTAAACTAACGAACCAAGATATGCAGGCAAAAATAGATAAAATCAATAATCATATACGCAAAGATAAATCAGAAGAAAATGCTTATTTAAGCAGAGTATCACTTAATAATAACAATAAACTAATGATAACTGGTGCGTATCAAAGTTATATATTTAATCTTGATAATAAAGATGACAAAGTTATTGAGATACCAATTGGTGCTCTGCAATTTTTAGATGATAGATATGTAGTATTAGATAATAGCTATTCTCTTTCAAAAAGTAAGGAGATGAAACGTAAAATATGCCATAGTAATTATCATGATTGTGGACCATATTCTGATGATGGCGAAATATTATTTTTTGATTTTTCTAATAATGAAATATCTAAAATTAGAATATATTATAATGTTAATGATTTTGAAATAATAGGTTATGAACATAATACTTTGATGATGCCTATGAGTAAAAAATTGTTTATAGATAAAAAAGGTAATAAATTAGGTATAATATTACGTATTATATCGAGAGATATTGAAAACAATTTACATGTTAATGGTAAATTATATGTATATGAAATAGAAAAAAATAAAGACATAATTAATTCTGTAAATAAAATATGGGAAAAAGATTTTCAAGATACTTTTATAGAATATCCAATATTTTCTGATGATGGTAAAGAGCTTTATTTTGTTAAAACTCCACCATCAAAAGTAAATTTCATTTATGATTATGTAAATAACTTATCAAGTAAAAAACAAGATATAATTGAGTTTGTACGTTGGTCTCTAAAAGATGATAAACTTATCTCTTCATCAAGGATAAATACTTATTCTTTGATTAATTTACATTTTGATGCCAAGAAAAATAGATTATTTGCCGTAGGAATACCTGATGAAAATGCAAATATATTATCTGATGAACCTAAATATCATGGATATAAACCACAAAAGGTTAAAAAATGGTTAGACAAGCAAAAAGGAAATGTTTATGCTTTTTATTACCATGATTTACATCAAAGAGAAGGATATATAAGCTCATCGCCTTTAATGTATAAAAGTAGAGGACGAATACTTAATTGTAATGGTTTTTTGTTTTCCAACAATGGTTATATTGTAGAACCTTTGTGTAGCAATGCTGGTGGAAACGGAAGATATTTTCTTTATAATGAAAGTGAACCGGTTGATTATCGCAACAAGATGGAAAGAATGAAAAACAGTCCAATTTATAAATTCCTTTAAATATTGAAATCTCAATTTTCACATAGGAGATAAATTTACCATGACTCGCAGTGAACTTAATTCGCCATATCTTAATCGTTTGATTGATTTTGAAAAGCATATTTTGTCGCATCAAACAAAGATTGAAACATGGTTTCGTAGCAAGTGGCATCAGCATCGTCCGCCTTTTTATGGGTCGGTTGATTTACGCAATGCTGCTTATAAAATATCACCAGTTGATATGAATCTTTTCCCAGGAGGCTTTAATAATCTTAATCCAAACTGTATGCCATCGGAAGTAATTGCCGTACAAGCAGCAGTTGAGCGAATTTGTAATGAAGCCAAATCTATTATGATTATTCCTGAAAATCACACTCGCAATACTTTTTATTTGCAAAATATCTATGCTTTGCGGCGTATTTTACGTCAAGCAGGTTTTGAAGTGAGAATTGGTTCAATAAATCCTGAAATTACCGAAGCTACGCAATTTACCACAGCCAATAATGATACATTGATACTAGAACCAATAATTCGTAAGGATAATCGTATATTACTTGCTGATGGTTTTTCTCCTTGTGTAATTTTATTAAATAATGATTTATCTGCAGGTGTACCGGAAATTTTGCAAAATTTAGAACAAAAATTATTGCCACCACTTCACGCAGGTTGGACAACTCGTCGTAAAACTACTCATTTTGCGGCATTTGAAAATGTTGTAAATGAATTTGCAAATTTAACTCAAATCGACCCATGGCAAATTAATCCTTATTTTAGTAAATGCAGTGGCTTGGATTTTCAAGAGCACACTGGTGAAGAACAATTAGCCGATACAGTTTCGGATTTATTAGCAAAAATTAATCTTAAATATCAAGAGTATAATATTGATGAAACGCCATTTGTCATAATTAAAGCCGATGCTGGTACTTATGGTATGGGAGTGATGACGGTTAAATCACCTGATGAAGTGCTAAATCTTAATCGTAAAAAACGCAATAAAATGGCAACGGTTAAAGATGGTTTAAATGTTAGCGAGGTAATCGTCCAAGAAGGTGTATACACTTGTGAAACTATTGCTAATGCAGTGGCAGAACCTGTGGTGTATATGATGGATAGGTTTGTATTAGGTGGCTTTTATCGAGTGCATGAGGGCAGACGCAATGATGAAAATCTTAATGCTTCTGGTATGAAATTTATTCCTTTGAATAGCAATATTCCTATGGCAGAAGATGACCCATTAATGGCATATACAACACATCGTTGTTTTGAACAGTGGGAAGATAATGCACTTCCGCAAACACGCCAAGATCCTAATTGTCCTTGTAATCGTTTTTATGTTTATGGGGTAATTGCAAGGCTATCTTTATTAGCTGCCGCAATTGAATTAGAATAGTCATCTGACATAAATAGTCTGCCGGAAAGCTTATTAAAAGTTTTTCCGGCAGACTATTCAATTAACATGAAGCATATAAGGAATATAAATTATGAATAAACTTTGTTTAACAATTCTTACTTTATCAATGTTAGTTTTAACTGCTTGTGGCGGTGGTTCTGATGATAGCGGTACTCCAAATCCACAAGTAAATGATAGCATCGATAATTCGCCAACACCATCTACAACAGATAACAACGATCCTTTTACAATGAAAAGACATGTTACTTTGTGGAATTATAACGATAAAGAAAGAGTATTGAATGTTGACAGTAATCCTATTACCCAAACAGAACAAAATGATTCTCGGGCAGAAATGTCGCGAATTAAAATTGGTAAGCGTGAAATTATTATAGCAGGAATAGCGATTACGGGAGATAATGGTACTCAATGGAGAATTAATGATGAATCAACGTATCTTATAATATCTGGTGCAAATACAGCATATGCTAATTATGGCATGGTGGCAGATTATGATGCTGATAAGATTGGATTGTTTTATCAAGGAAGTCCTACATCAATCAGTGATATGAAAACACAAAAAGGAAGCGTAAAATATGTAGGACAAGCACTTGCTTTTAAAGAAGGTGTTTTGAATGAAGATAATGCACGTTATGCGTCTTTTTCTGGTTTTACTGATTTTATTGTCGATTTTGATAATAAAACTATAAATGGTAAAATTGACAATTGGTATAATGCTAATGGTGCAACTTTAAGTAAACCTGTTTTAATTGATGCCAAAATCAGAGCCAATACTTTTGTCGGTACTGCAAATACAACAGGCTATGCGGAAGGAAAATTTTATGGTCCTGATGCACAAAACATGGCAGGTGCTTTTGAGGATAAAGAACAAAAAGTTCATGGTGTATTTGGTGCTGGTAAATATTAAGTTTTTATATTTATAAAAAGTCTGCCGGAAAGCTTGTTAAAGTTTTTCCGGCAGACTTTATTTTTATTTATTTATTTGCTTTTTTAGAGCATTAATACGGTCATTCGCATTAGGGTGTGAATCATAAAATAGGGAATAAAGTTTATCACACACCAATGTTCCTGCATTATCTCGATAAAGTTTAATTAAGGCATTGATTAGGTTTTGAGCATTACTGTGTTTGGCTGCAAATTCATCTGCTTGATATTCATTGCGTCTTGATAAAATTGATGAGATTGGTGTGAAAATAAATAATAATACAGGTAATACCAATGAAAACAATAATAATGCCATTGCATGAGAAATATTTTCAACTCCCAAGCCATTATAAAATGCTGTTTGTGGCAATATTTTTCCTAATAACCATAACCAGAATAATCCTAATGCAAAATTTAGTGTAATTTGAATCATAATATGATGGTGGTGAAAATGACCTAATTCATGTGCTAATACAGCTTCGGTTTCTTCATGAGATAAGTTTTTAATTAAAGTATCAAAAAATACAATACGCTTATTTTTGCCTAAACCTGTAAAATAAGCATTTCCATGTCCAGAACGTTTTGAACCGTCCATAATAAATAAGCCATTACTTTTAAATCCTGTTCTTTGTAAAAGTGCATTAATTCGTTGTTTTAATATTTCGTCTTCCAATGGGGTAAATTTATTAAATATTGGTGCAATCCATTTAGGATATACCCATAACATAGTTAGTGAAAACGCTAACCATAAACACCATACATAAAACCACCACAATTCACCCATTACAGCCATTAATGATAATACTGCATATAATAATGGTACTCCTATTATTAATAATAAAATTGCAGCTTTAATGTTGTCAGTAATAAAAATTGCAGGAGTAGTGTTATTAAAACCAAAACGTGCTTCTTGATAGAAAGTTCTATATATTGAAGATGGTAGGTTGCAAATGAAAGTTACTATGGTAAATAATAAGATTAATATCACTCCTTGTGTTAGTGGTTTGGCTGAAATTTTTTGTGAAATTTCTGATAGATAGTCTAATCCCCCACCTAATGTAAAAATTAATAATAAAGCGGTTTCGATAATTATATCTACACGTGATAGATTGTGTTTGGCACATGTATAATCAGCTGCTTTTTGATGTTCCGGCAGTGTGATAGTTGTAGCAAATTCATCTGGTACAGCATTACGATGTTTTTTGACAATATTAGTCTGCCGGAAAGATAAATAAAATTTTAGTAATACACTAATTGTAAGAAAAAATAAAAATACATTTTGTACTATTGTTGGTGTCATAATTTTTTTCCTGATGTGTTTAGTTAAGTTATTGTTTTATTTACTTATGGTGATAAGCGTTCTTTGTGCCAACTTCCATCTTTTAAAATATATTGGATTCTGTCATGTAGTCGGTTAGGGCGACCTTGCCAAAATTCAATTCTATCCGGAATAACTAAATACCCACCCCAATGAGGAGGGCGTGGCACATGTAAAGGATATTTGGCAGCAATAACGGTGGCATGTGCTAATAGGGCAGCTTTGCTACTCAATGGTTCACTTTGTTTGCTAACCCAGGCACCTAATTTGCTTTGGTAAGGGCGTGAGTCAAAATATTCGTCCGAACGTTCTTTGGATAGTTTTTCTACAATTCCTTCTATGCGTACTTGTCTTTCTAATTCCGGCCAAAAGAAGGTTAGGGCAGCGACAGGATTGTTTGATAATGCTTGTCCTTTGCGACTTAAATAGTTAGTGAAAAATACAAATCCTTTTTCATCTACTTCTTTGAGTAAGACTAAACGTGCAGATGGTCTACCGTTTTCGTCAACAGTGGCTACATTAACCGCAGTTGGTTCATTTACTTTTTGGTCGATGGCAGTTTGTAACCATTGCTTAAACTGTTCAATCGGAGAGTCATGACAATCTGACATGGAAAGTTCTTGTTTAATGTAGTCTTGACGAATATCGTGTAAATCCATCGTTATACTCCATCATAAAATAATTTATGGTCTGCCGGAAAAAGATTATAACCAAGCTTTCCGGCAGTGTTTATATCACCCACGCCGCCAAGTGGTTTCACCTGCTTTGTCTTCTAAAATAATACCGTGTTCTGCTAATTTATCACGAATACGGTCAGATTCTGCCCAGTTTTTGTTTTTGCGTGCTTCGCTTCTTTGGCTAATCAAGGTGTTGATTTCGTCATCAGACAAACCTTTGCTTGCTCCTTGTTGCAAAAATGCTTGTGGATTTTGTTGTAGCAAGCCCAACAAGCCGCCCAACGCTTTCAGGCAGCCTGAAAGATTTGTGTCGTGGGTTTTATTCACTTCGTTTGCCAACTCAAACAGCACCGCTATGGCATTGACGGTATCAAAATCGTCATTCATCGCCTGATAAAATTT
>JAFZMY010000100.1 GCA_017553165.1 Neisseriaceae bacterium | reverse complement strand
GCCATTGTCTTTTAAATATTTGATATTGCTATCGCCTTTCAAAAACCACAGCAATTCGTGAATAATGGATTTTAAGTGCAATTTTTTCGTTGTCAAAAGCGGAAAACCGTTTTGCAAATTAAACCGCATTTGGTAACCAAACACCGAGCGAATGCCAGTCCCTGTGCGGTCTTGTTTATCCGTGCCGTTGTCTAACACATAACGCATTAAATCTAAATATGCTTGCATTTTTTGAAAATCCTTAAAAATCAATTAAATAAATGAATTACCATCGTAATAAAAGTGTTATTTTACTGTTTTTCAGGCTACCTGAACAATATTTTACATTTGTTGCAAAAAACCAACACTTTTAGTCAAAACAGCAAATTTTTTGAAAAAAATTAAAATAAAAATATAACGAATTGTTTTTTAATAAAAAATATTTTATAAATGCTATTTTAGTGTGCATAATTTTTTTCAGGTAGCCTGAACAATGAAAAAAAATCTAAAAATCACTGATTTTAAAAAAATCCTTAAAAATCAAATGCTATTTTATCTATAAAAAAATGACAAAACCGTTTATCATCAAAAAAAAACCGCTTATTTGAAAAACAAGCGGTGTTGAAAAGAAAATGCGAGTATAAGTCTGTCCTTTTTTAACGCCGCTATTCGCAGCAAAAAAAACATTCTCATCTCCTAATCTGCAAATAGCGTGCCATTTTAAATCAACTAACCTGATTATGAGGTAATACAATGAAAAAACAGCACAAATTTGCTTTGAGTCTTTTGGCTATGAGCGTTTTATCTGCCACTGTTTATGCTGCGGATACCGACTCACCTTTTACCATGCCACTGCATTTATCCAATCCTGGTATGCACAAAACGGTTACAGTTGATAAAACCGAATCACGCACTAAAACCGCTACTTGGGATGTTACCAATACGACAGGCGTTACTTCTTCTGCCAATAAGCCCAATATTATGCTGTATTTGGACGATTCAGGTAGTATGGACGATCCTTTGAATCGTGGAGGAGATTCTCGTGTTGGCGTTATGAAACGCGTATTGCGCAATTTGTTTGCAAAAAAAGATGATAATGGTAATTTGAAATATGCAAGTAAAGCCAAGTGGGGCGTTTCTTGGATGGGAGAAATCAATAGCAAAGATGGGCGAAACGGAGGTATTACCTTAACTGATGATTACAATACAGTAATTAACAATGTGCTCCAAGCCAAGATGAATGGCGGTACGCCATTTTTGACGGGTTATGTGAATGCTGTAGATCAATTTTCTACTGTAAGTGATTTACAATGTAGTGATAATTATATTATCGCTATGACGGACGGTTCAGCCAATAGCGACTCGTATGAAGTAACCAGTCAATACAGTTACAATTCCAAAGGTTTAAATCCTTTATTACGAGCCTCTTCTATTTGGAATATGGCAGGAGTTTCGGAATACAAACCCTTAACCGTAGGAAACCAAACATTTGAACCCTATCAATTTGGTGAAGATGGTGGTTATCTAAATCAAAAGTATGACTATTCTTCCCGTAGTTATTATAACGACCACTGGGCTCGCAATGAGTATGGATTAACAAGTAATCAAATCAACTATTTAGATAGCATTTTCTTAAAGCAACTCAGTGAGCCATTAGCAAATAACGCCAATATTAAAACTTATACGGTGGCATTTGGTTTAGGTAGTTCTTCTGGTGATGGACGCACTAAAAATATGCTCAAAGCAGGTGCGTTAAATGGTGGTCAATTAGCCAATGGTGATAAAACTTATTTTGAAGCAAACGATGAAGAAAGTTTGCAAGAAGCTTTCGATAAAATGTTTGAAGGTATGACTTCAAATTTCGATGACGGTTCAGGTACTTCTGTTGATATTGACACAGGTAACCCTACAACTTCTGATCCCAATGATGTTCCTGGCACAAATAATATTTCATCCATATCCACTGGCGAAGACCAACACGCTTTGGCTTCGCCTGCCATTACAGGTGCAGATAAATTGTTCCCACAAGAAACCGTGTCTTTGTGGTTACCGATTGGCGTAGAAGGCGGTTTGCGTTCGGCTGAATTGCGTTTTTACAAACCCAATTACACCCAAGATGCAAACGGTGTATGGAACGAAGAAGTGCCAGTTGATGCTGCATACGGTGTGCCGAATTATCAATATTCAGACCGTGTGGCT
>JAFZMY010000099.1 GCA_017553165.1 Neisseriaceae bacterium | reverse complement strand
AGTCATCTATGGCGACAAATAAATATTCTCGCTTATCAGTCGCCTTTTGTTTTTTAAGTAAAGGCAGACGCTTGGTATCGACATGCACCATTTCACCAGGATAGGACTTGTTGTAGCGTTTAGCCTGTTTTTTAAGCCTTTCCTGTATTTCTCGTTCAACTTTGGCAAGGCATTTGATGCCGTATCGTGCTTGCTTGAAACGATTATTAACGCTGCTTTTTTTGTGTCAATACGCCATTTCTGGCTTCTTTTAAAACATTATAGATTGTCGGTCGGCTGACATTGTATTGCCGAGCCAACGCCGCCGACTTTGTCTTGCGTATATGACAGCCATATCGCCGCTCTTTGATACGGTAGTAATCGGGTGTTCTTGTGTAGTTTCATTTCACTATTATCCTGCAAATAGTGTAAAGAACGCTAGGAATTTCTACACATTAGTAATCGGGTGTTCTTGTGTAGTTTCATTTCACTATTATCTTTCAAATAGTGTAAAGAACGCTAGGAATTTCTACACTTAAATCGTTGCGTTGCGTGGTTTCACGCCGATACGATGAAGTCAGGTAGGGCGTTAGGGGTATCATTGAATGAAATTGCAATGCAGGTTTTGAGAGAACAGCAGGGCAAGCACTCTGAATATGTTTTCACTAATTCCAAAGGCACTCCGTTGAAAAATTGGCAGTGGCGAGATTGGGATTTAGCCTTGCAAAAAGCCGAAATTGAGAATTTCCGCTTTCACGACCTACGCCACACTTGGGAAAGTTGGTTAGTGCAAAGGGGTGTGCCTTGGGCGGTTTTACAAGAAAACGAAACTTATTTTTTACGAAGTAAAAAATCTTTGCGAAATTTTTCGCAAAAGGATTGCGAAGCAATTAAGTTGAAGTTTCTGCGAGCGAAGCGAAGCTAAATGGGCGGTTGGGAAAGCGTTGAAATGGTGCAACGCTATGCTCATCTTGCTCCTGACCATTTGCATAAACATTCTGCGTTGCTAAACGATTGCTTGTTATAGTGGTAAAAATACCGCCGAAACTGTTGCTACTGCTTGCTTGGGCACAAATTTGGCACAAAGGGTATTTTCAGTGCTATAAAAATAGGCAACCTGAAAAATAAAAGACAGCATAACCGATTGATTACACTGTCTTTTTAAACTGGTGCCGAAAAGAGGAATCGAACCTCCGACCTACTGGTTACGAATCAGTTGCTCTACCGACTGAGCTATTTCGGCTGGTCATGGGATTCTACACAACTATGCCACTTTTGGCAAAGAGTGGAATGATAATGGTAGGTTTTCGTTATCAGGAAAAGTTACCCATTTGTATGCAGTTTCATCATTAAGTAGATTGCGTAACAACTGGTTATTAATAGCATGTCCTGATTTATAACCTTCGAAATTGCCAATAATTTGATGTCCTGCTACGTATAAATCTCCAATTGCATCTAAAATTTTATGACGCACAAATTCATCTTCATAACGTAAACCGTCTGGATTCAAAATTTCCATATCATCAATTACGATTGCGTTATTCAGATTACCACCCAAGCCCAAATTGTGAACTCGCATTAACTCTACTTCGTGCATAAAGCCAAATGTACGTGCTCGTGAGATTTCATCTATATATGATTCACAAGAAAAATCGATAGTCAGTTTTTGTTTAGAACGATTGAATACAGGGTGATCAAAATCAATTCCAAGAGTTACCTTAAAACCATTGTAAGGTGATAGACGTACATATTTATCTTTTTCAATAATTTCTATGGTTTTTAATACTTGTAAAAATTGTTTTTCGGCTTGCTGGTCAACAATTCCAGCATCTTCTAATAGATAGATAAATGGTAAACTGGAACCGTCCATAATCGGAACTTCTGGTGCGTCCAATTCAATTAATGCGTTATCAATTCCCAATGCACACAAAGAAGACATTAGATGCTCAATAGTACCAATACGGATTCCATCTGCGGTAACAATGGTGGAAGATAGGCGTGTATCATTGATTAAATCTGGGGCAAGATGAATTGGACGAGCTTTATCTTGTGATAAATCGCTACGGCGAAACACTATCCCTTGATTTTCAAGGGCAGGGGATATATGTAAATTAACTCTTTCGCCGGAATGTAGACCAACTCCAACTACTTTAACTTCATTTTTTAATGTGCGTTGTTTCATAATAATAGTCAATAACTTATTTGCCAGTTAGTCCGCCTAAATGTTCAATTAGTTCCTTTAACATTACACACAGGTTTTCAGTCATTAATAGTTGTATTGATGCAGTTAATGAGGGTAAATCATCGCTTTCTTCGGCATCTTCTTGCAAAATATCCAAAAAGCGAATTTTTTTCAAACTAAAATCAGAAGATAAAACAAATGAGATTTTATCTTGCCAAACTAATCCTAATTGGGTAACGTTTTTACCATTTTTTACATGTTGTAGAACTTCATCTGAACTTAAATCTTGACCGCTAATGCGTACGGTGGATACTTGTCCATTTTCTGATTTTAGTTCGCAAAACTGGTCTAATTCAAATCCACCGTCAGCTTCTCCATCTAATAACCATTGTGTCATCAATGGTGTTAGAGATTCTACGGTGTCTATGGTGCGTGCATTTAAGCTTCCTAAAGATTCACGCACATGCGATAAGGCATTTTCTGCTTGATTGGCATTGGCTCGATCTATCAAGATAAATCCGTGTTTACGTGCAAAAATTAAGTGGGTATATACTGTTTTAGAAAGAGCACGTGGGATTAAATCATCAATTACATCGTCTTTAATTTGTTGGCGTTCTTTGCGTCCAACTGAACGTGCTTGTTGATTTTCTATTTCTTTTACTTTATCAGCTACAATTTCATTAATTGCACTTGCAGGTAAAATTCGTTCTTCTTTTTTCAGACAAATGCTATCTGAACCATCTACTGAAAATACAAAATCTTCATTGAAAGATGTTGCAAATTCAAAACCTTCGCTGATTCTCATCAAACCTTCAATAGGAGTAAATGAATGTTCTGAAAGTGCTTCTGACAAAGTTTGTGTATCTGGAATTTGTTTAGGGTCGATAGCGAAAAATTTAAGTTGTTTAAACCACATTGTTTGTTAACCTGCGTAAAAAAAGAGCGACATTATAACAGATTAGTAAATAGTATTTAATATCTGCTTGGTAACTAAAATTAAAAATTGAGTATCAAAAGAGATTTGACGCAGTCAAAAAAATTAATGTTATAAAGCCACATAGTTTTTGATAATGGCCCACCTGCAAAACCCTTACTGAAACAAAAATTTAATCCTGCCGTAGTGTGGGACAACACAACCAAACCAAAACGCCGTAAGCGTTAATACATTGTATTTTAACAACTTTTTATCCAACCCTATCTGGAGGTTGGTGAAATAGGAATCCCACCCTACGGCGTTTCTTTTTCAAAAATTAGGTTTTGCAGGGGTTTCTAATGATAGAAAGTTGTTAAAAAATCATTTACACGAAAAATAAAAGCAAAAATCTCACCAAAAGTGTAAACAATGCAAGCTTTTCCAAGAAATTGACTATATTTTGCAGGATTATTTGAAAAGGAATATTATGCAACTATTATTTGTTTAATTTTAAGGAGACTTCAATGAAAAAGTATTTAGCCGAAATGTTTGGCACAATGGTTTTGGTGTTAATGGGCTGTGGTGTGGCTGTGAGTTTGGGGTGCGACCCTGTGGCGAACATTCCTGCAGTAGTCGGTACTGCTTTGGCGTTTGGTTTGGCTGTGGTGGCTATGGCTTATACCATTGGCGGTATTTCAGGTTGTCATATTAATCCAGCGATTACTTTGGGTGTTTTATTAAGTGGCAGAATGGAAGCTAAAGACGCAGTGATGTATATGGTTTTTCAAGTAATTGGTGCGTTTATCGGCTCTGCCTTGTTATTTGCTTTAACCGCAAATGTTGATGGTTTAACCGGCACTGGTGCAAACGACTTACAACAAGGCGTGTCGGTGATTGGCGGCTTATTGGCAGAAGTGGTTTTTACTTTTGTATTTGTGTTAGTGGTGTTAGGTGCAACAGCCAAAGTCAACGGTGCAACTAATAATTTAGCTGGTTTAGCAATTGGCTTGGCATTGGTTTTGGTGCATTTGGTGTGCATTCGCTATACAGGAACTTCGGTAAATCCCGCTCGCTCCATTGCCCCTGCAATATTTCAAAGTGGCACGGCATTGGCAAATGTGTGGATTTTTATTGTAGGTCCATTTGTAGGTGGTGCATTAGCCGCTTTGGTGTGGAAAGTAATTGATAGTAAAGATTAAATTTATATTAAAAAAATTCCGGCAGACTTATTTTATAGATTTAAAAGTCTGCCGGAAAAGTTTTTATAAGTTTCCGGCAGACTTTTAATATTAAATATATTGTAGTTTTTACAGTGATAACTCGTTGGTTTTTATTGTGTTTGGCTCATCATAGTTGTTAGTGGAGTCATAATTTCCATTTAACTCATCAACGGTTAAATCTCTCCACTCACCATTGCAACCTTTCCAACATGTTGACCAACCTTGAAGATGTGTTCTTTTTTTTGTTTTTAAATCAAAGTGAATTTCTCGTCTTGTTTCTACACCGGATCCGTTATAACCGCTGTTTGTATTATAGGTTACAAAAATAACAGTATCACCATTTTGTTTGATAAATTTAGTTTCAAATCTACCGTGATGGTTTTCATTTTCATTTGATGCTGTATCAGATGTAAGAAACTTTTTAGGTTGTTTGATTTCTTTACCATCATTATCAACAACACTAAAATTATTAAATTCTTCTTCATATTGTTGTTTTAATTGAATTATTAATTCATCAAAACTTTTATTACTTGATTGTAAGTATTTCCCTTTATTATCAAGAATCAATCCAGAATTTAATAATAATGCCTTATCTAACCATTCAATACCGGTAGTTAAAATTTGTATATGTTGAGACATGCAAGGCTCCATAGTTTGGGCTTGTATACACACCCCCATATCAAAAATAACTTCTTTTTTGGGTTTAATAGTTTGTGCATTAGCGATTGTAGTAATTGTACTGGCAATAATAAATGCAATAGTTGCTAATTTTTTCATAATATTTTCCTAATATTTGTGGCAAATTAAAATAAATGGTTTGCATGTTTAAGTAGCAAACCATTTCGTAACACTGCCGGAAAAATTTTAATTTGAACAGCTAAATACGGTAGCAGTTAAAGTAACTGATCTTGCTTTAAATCTTCCGCTTCGAACTTCGTCTTCTTTGCAAGGTAATGATTTGCCATTGTAAGTACATGAAATTTCAATGCCATTAGTTTGGATAACTGGTCGAGAACCGTATGTCATTTGGGCTGCTTTATTTTTTAAGTCGTTTAGAGCTCCTTCTTTAAGGGTGTCAATATCGGTATCTCTTTCATTAGGTTTTATCTTATCAAAGCCTGTTACTTCTCCAATCTTTTGGCAATTGTTTGGCATTTTGTTTACTTCAAGGCTATCGTACGCAGCTTGGGTCAAGCCCGGTACGCTGTGATCAACACTCTCACAGCCGATTAATAAAATTGTTGAAAACATCAATGCAGTAGTTGCTAATTTTTTCATAATGATTTCCTAATCTGTGAATGGATTTTTTCGCAAGAGCTTGCTTTGTCAAGCAAGCTCTTTAAGAGTACTCTTAAAGCAAATACTGCTGATATAAGAAATTTATTTTGAGAATTTATAAGTCTGCCGGAAAGTATTTTAACTTTCACGTTTTTTGAAAATTAAATCCCACACTCCGTGTCCCAACCGTTTACCACGTGCTTCAAATTTAGTTTCAGGACGATAAGCTGGACGTAGTGCATAATCAGATGCGGTGTTAATTAATTGTGGGTAATTGTTTAAAACTTCTAACATTTGTATTGCATAATCTTCCCAGTCTGTTGCTAAATGTATATATCCATCGGCTTGCAGTTTGGGTAATATTTTTTCAATAAAAGGCGTTTGAATTAAGCGGCGTTTATGATGACGTTTTTTATGCCAAGGGTCTGGGAAAAAAATATGAATGCCAGATAGTGAATTATCCGCAATCATATTATCAATTACTTCCACCGCATCATGACGCATAACTCTAATATTTGTTAATTGATTTTCTTCAATTAGTTTTAGTAAATTACCAACACCTGGTGAGTGTACATCTATTGCTAAAAAATCGCTTTCCGGCAGACTTTGGGCAATTTGTGCAGTGGCTTGTCCCATGCCAAAGCCAATTTCTAAAATTTTAGGTGATTCTCGTCCAAATATTTGGTTTAAATCTATGATTTGTGGTTTATATTCAATTCCCCAAATGGGAAATAGGTTTTGAATAGCACGTTCTTGGGCATTCGATAAATGTCCTTGACGTAATACAAAACTACGTATGCCACGCAAGTGGCTAACTTCATTGGAATTATTATTTTGATTCATAATATTTATCGAGCTATATCGTCCACAGAAATAAATTCACTTTCCGGTAAATTATCCAATTGCAATGAGATGCTTTGGTCTTGATTTATATCAAAAATTTGACTTTGTTGCCATTGTCCATTGTCTAAACACATATAACGGATATGATATTTTCCGGCAGACAGTGATGAAAAAGAAAAGTTTGAATTTGCTGGTAAAAATGCGGTTTGCAAAGCACCTTGTCCCATTTGCATCATGTCGTAAAGTTGGATAAAGGCTGCTGATTTTTGATTTAAATTACGTACTACTAATTTGAAATCACCATTTTGATTCAAAACAGGATAACCTGGAATATTCCCAGCACTAATAGGCCAATCAACGCCGTTAGGTGCTGTTTCATAGACTGTGTATAGGGTGTTATCTTTATTTTCCGGCAGACTTACTCGTCCTATTATCCAAAAAATTAAACTTCCCAATGCCAAAATAGCAACTAAAACAATCCCTGCAAGATACAGTTTATTTTTGTGTAATGAAAAAATATTTCCTTCAAAAGCATTGGCTTCTGGAATTGCTCCATATACTACCGGAATTTGAGACATACTCTCTGAATTTTTTTGCAGTGCAATCCAACGGTCGTGTTCACGTCTTTTATCAGGGTCTGATAAAACTTGATAGGCTCGATTGATTAACTGCATTACACGTACTGCATCTGGGTGCTTATTGTAATCTGGGTGATATTTTTTGGATAAGCGTAAATATGCGGTGCGAATCTGTTTATCAGTCGCATTGGGCGATATTTTGAGATTATCGTAATGTGTGTGAATTTTTTTCATTGTTTATGTCTTTTATAGTGGACCTTCATAAATCCAACGGCTTTTATAAGCACCAAATACGGCGTTGGGATATTGAGGTTGTCCTGTGCTACCGTTATAACGTCCTAATGCACGATATAAATCGCCATTTTCCATATTTAAATAATGACGCAAAATTGTGCAGCCATAACGTAAGTTAGTGCGAATATCAAATAAGATATGTTTATCTTGGTCTGGTTTGCCAATTGATTTCACCCAAAAAGGCATCACCTGCATTAATCCCATTGCACCAGCAGATGAAATTGCATAACGTCTAAAACCACTTTCGACTTGAATTAAGCCTAATACCAACTGTGGGTCTAAACCAGCACGCACTGATTCGTATTGAACATTAATCAATATTCTACGTGCATCATGTTCTGATAAGTGTTTGAATTTTTTAGCACGTTCCATCATATCGGCTAACCACATTTCGCCATATTCTTTTTTGGAAAAGACCAAATAAGGTTTATTAGGGCTATCAATCGAGCGACTCATAGCTGTTGCAACGTTATCTGCCAAGGTTTCTTCTTTTTGTGCACCAGCTAATAATCGAGTAGGGCAAGTGCATAATAATCCTGCACCTAATCCTGTACATATTAATGAACGTCTTGAAATAACAATGTTTTTAGTATCCATGTTATGTTTGAAAAATACATCTTGTAAAATTAGAACCTGCAATTATAATCAATTAAATATAGATAAATCTACTTATATGCTTGAAATTCTTTCATTATGCCTTATCTTGTGGGGCTATACAGATTTATAGGAATTAAACAATATGGGACTGTATGACGCAGCTATTGATAACTATCTTAATGAACAAGGTATTGATAAACAAATAAAAAAAATCGTTCGTGAACAGGCAAATGTTTTGGGTATTTTGTTACAGCATGCCAATACAGAATCAATACTGCCGGAAACTTTATGGAAAACAAAAAATAGAGATGATTCTATTTTTGATTTGAGTAATTATTGGCAACAAAATGACGATAATACAAAAATTTTACAAAACTTATACGCTGTATCCGATACGGTTTTTGGTCAACATAAATGTAATCATTTATCGCTATTTGTAGTTCATAACGACATATTGTTACGTTTAATTACCATAGGTAGCTCAAACGATGCAGTGTTAAACTTGGGAGAAGATGGTTGGCAAAAACATTTGGCAGCAAGGGTTGCAACTTCGGCATGGTTAAATATTTGTGATGATTGTAGCTTATGGTTGCAAAATAATGACCTTTCCGGCAGTCATTACAATAATGCAAAACGTTTGTGGGCATTACCAATTTGTCGTAAAACTGGCGGTGTAGTAGGGGTTTTGTATGGCGAAGATAAAATTAACAAAACTTGGCAAAGTGATTTACTTGCTTCATGGATTGCTCTTGCAATTGTTTTACCTGATTTATTGGAAAATATTCAATCTATGTTTACCAATATAAGTCTGCCGGAAAAGTAAATATCAAATATAATCAAATACATGAATTAAATACTATGACACACACTTCATTAATTTGTACTGGACACTGTCGCTTGCCCACCGAATATGGTGAATTTGAAATGCAAGGTTTCGATTGTGGCGATGGTAAAGAACATATAGCACTTTCGATTGGCGATATTGCCGATGGTAATCCGGTTTTAGTTCGCATTCATTCGGAGTGCTTGACTGGCGATGCTTTTCATTCAAAGCGTTGTGATTGCGGTGCTCAATTAAAAGCCGCAATGCAGATTATTCAAAATGAAAAACGCGGTCTGATTATCTATTTACGTCAGGAAGGACGCGGCATTGGTTTATTTAATAAAATCAATGCCTATCACTTGCAAGATCAAGGTATGGATACGGTTGAAGCTAATTTGGCATTGGGTTTTCCGGCAGACGCAAGAGATTTCACCATAGCAAGTAAAATCTTAAATCATATGCAGGTTGCTTCTATTCGTCTTTTAACCAATAATCCAGATAAAATAGAAACCTTGAAACAAACAGGTATTAAATCCATAGAACGTGTTCCTTTATCGGTTGGCTTTTGTGAAGATAATCGTAACTATCTTGCAACCAAAGCTAATAAAATGGGACATCTTATTACAGATAGTTTTTAGGCTATCTATATTTTAATTTTAAGGAAAATTATGCCAAAAATTACCATACTTCCTCACCCCCAACTTTGTCCTGATGGCTTGGTGTTAAACAATATTGCCACTGGTACTAAGATTTGTGATGCACTATTGGAAAATAATATAGATATTGACCATGCTTGCGAAAAATCATGTGCTTGTACGACTTGCCATGTGATTATCAGACAAGGCTTTAATAGCCTAACTCCTGCAAGTGATATGGAAGAAGATTTATTAGACCAAGCATGGGGTTTAGAAGCAACTTCAAGATTAAGTTGCCAAGCTGCTGTTGGCAAAGAAGACTTAACTTTGGAAATTCCTAAATACACCATAAATCATGCACGTGAAAATGGATAAGAATGCCATAAATAAGGGATTTATAAGCTTTCCGGCAGACTTTATAAAACTCTTTGCAAAACCTAATTTTTTCGTAGCTTGGGTTTAGAGAGAGTTTATCAATATAAAAATATAAATTTTTAACAATAATCATGAAAATTGGTAATTTTAAACTTTCGTCTTTCACCGCATTAGCACCCATGGCTGGGATTTCTGATAATCCTATGCGTAGAATATGCCATCAATTTGGAGTAGCTTGGACAGTTGGCGAAATGATTTCCGGAAATCCAACTGTACGTCATACTCGTAAAACATTGAATCGCATTAATTTTTATAACGAACCATCGCCAATTGTAGTTCAAATTGCAGGTGGCGACCCTCAACAATTAGCTATTAGTGCACTCTATCATCAAAAATTAGGTGCAGAAGTTATTGATATTAATATGGGTTGTCCTGCTAAAAAAGTTTGTCGTGCTGATGCAGGTAGTGCTTTAATGAAAAACGAAGATTTGGTTGCTGAAATTTTGCATAGCGTTGTTGATGCAGTGGATATTCCCGTTACTTTAAAAACGCGTTTAGGTTGGGACGACAATCATTTAAATGTATTAAATATTGCTCATATTGCTGAAGATGCTGGGGTTATGGCAATTGCTATTCACGGACGCAGTCGTACTCAAATGTTTTCCGGCAGTGCTAATTATGAACTTATTGCCCAAGTAAAACGGGAAACATCAATGTTTGTTTGGGCAAATGGTGATATTAATTCCCCACAAAAAGCTCAACAAGTATTAGAAAAAACAGGTGCAGATGGCGTAATGATAGGGCGTGCTGCATACGGAAAACCTTGGATTTTTCGTGAAATTAATGAATATTTATCCACAGGAAGTCTGCCGGAAATCACTTTGCAAACAAAAATAGATACATTTTTGCAACATTTACGTATGATATATGATTTTTACGGTGAAGCACATGGAGTAAGGATTGCACGCAAACATATCATTAAATACCTTGATAATATACAAAGTGATGAAATGTTTTTACAAAAAATCAAAAATATAGAAACCGCTTTTGCACAATATGATTTACTTGCATCTTTTTTGTACAATTTGCCAACTTAAAATGATGTACAATACTCGGAAGATTTTGTTTTTAAATTTGTAAATGTTTCAATGCTACGACTTGGGAGATTCAATAAAGTGAAAGTTAAAGTTTCGGTAGCACAATTAATTAAAAGTCAAAATGAAGGTTTAGCAATGAGTTCATCGCATAGTTTATCTGTTTTAGATACATGTTTAGAAAAACAATTAAGCATATATTTCAAAGAACTAGGTCAAGAACAAGTTGATGATGTGTATGATATGGTGGTAGGTTTGGTAGAAAAAAAACTAATAAACATTGTATTAGCTCACTGTAACAACAACTGTTCTAAAGCAGCAAGATTTTTAGGTATCAATCGCAATACTTTGCGTGTCAAAATGCAGCAACATAACATAGTAATTAAAAAATAAGGATTTTTGTAAATGGCACAAACCATCAATCGAGCGTTAATCAGCGTTTCGGACAAAACAGGCATTGTGGATTTTGCGAGAGAACTCACGCAAATGGGCATTGAAGTGTTATCCACAGGCGGCACGGCGAGAATGTTAATGGAAGAGAAAATCGGCGTGATTGAAGTGGCGGATTACACAGGTTTTCCAGAAATGTTAGACGGACGCGTGAAAACCTTGCACCCCAAGATTCACGGCGGCATTTTGGGGCGGCGTGATAATCCTGACGATATTGCCAAAATGCAGGAACACGGCATTGACGGCATTGATTTGGTTTGTGTCAATTTATATCCCTTTGCGGCAACGGTTGCGAAAGCAGGTTGTACGGTTGAAGATGCGATTGAAAACATCGACATCGGCGGTCCTACTATGGTGCGTGCGGCGGCGAAAAACTGGAAATATGTTGCCATTTTAACGGACGCTTTGGATTATCAAACTGTGATTGACGAAATCAAAGCCACAGGCGGATTATCGGACAAAACGCGTTTTAATTTGGCTCGCAAAGCCTTTTCACACACCGCACAATATGACGGTATGATTAGCAATTACTTAACTTCTTTGGACGATGAAAAATTATCAGGCGAGCCGCAATTAGGCGATTTTCCGCAGCAATTTAATCAATCGTGGATTAAGGTTCAGGATTTGCGTTATGGCGAAAATCCGCACCAAAAAGCCGCTTTTTATCGTGATATTTACCCTGTTTCAGGCAGCCTATCGAACTATACGCAGTTGCAAGGCAAGGAGTTGTCTTACAACAACATTGCAGACGCAGATGCGGCTTGGGAAGCGGT
>JAFZMY010000098.1 GCA_017553165.1 Neisseriaceae bacterium | reverse complement strand
ATTCAATTAATTCGTCAAGGAAAAGATTTAGTTATACGTTCAGAAAATAATGAAATATATATTAAAGATCAATTTTATAATGAGAGTACTTTTAATATTAAGGCAATTGAATTATTTGAATTTGCAGATGGCAGCAAATGGGAGGTGGAAGATATTAAAGCACAATTAAATAATTCATCAAATAATTCATTAAATACTTTATTAACATTAAATGATGTGTTATCAGATAATACGCTTATTTTTACAATGGATAATCAAAATAATAATATAATTGCAAACAAAGATTATGAATATGGCAATAATAGCTCTTTTACTTTGACAAGTAATATATTAGATGATAATCATGGTGTGGTTTATTAAAATAATCTTTCCGGCAGACTATTTATAAGAATATTATGTTACCTTTAAATATAATTGAATTTATTCACAATCTTTTTGAAATTCATCTAAAAGACGGAGATGTGGCATTAGATGCCACTGCCGGAAATGGTAATGATACTTTACATTTGGCAAAATGTGTTGGGGAAAATGGTTTGGTTTGGGCATTTGATATACAGCAACAAGCGGTGAATATTACTTTGAAAAAATTAGTAAAATCACAATTAGATACAAGAGTAAAAATTATATTAGATAATCATGATAAAATTAGCCAATATATTGAAAATAAAATAGATGCAGCTATATTTAATTTAGGTTATCTTCCTTGTGGTGATAAAAAATGTACTACTTTGGTACATAGTAGTTTATCCGCATTAAAACAAAGCTTAAATTTATTGAAAATAAATGGATTAATAGCGGTGGTTGTATATCCCGGTCATGATGCTGGATTGATAGAATGTAATGCGATCGAACAATTTGTATCTAATATTAAACAGCAAGATATAGATATTTTGCGTTATCGCTTTGCTAATCGACCTGATAATGCACCGTATGCTTTGGTTTTTAATAAATTAAGAGATTGTATTTTTTAAGTCTGCCGGAAAAATGGAGAAATTAAATCGTGGAATATTCTGATTCATTAATTTATATTGCAGAAATAATCGGTACTATTGCTTTTGCATCATCAGGTGCATTAGTTGCAATTCGCAAAAATATGGATTTATTGGGTGTGTTGGTATTAGGTATGACCACTGCATTAGGCGGAGGATTATTGCGTGATTTAGTGTTAGATATACACCCACCGCGTATGTTTGAAAATCCATCATATACAGTGGTTGCAATTTCAACTTCGCTGATTTTATTTATATATATTTATTTTAATCGCTATGTTTTATATAGAAATTTTATAAATATTTATGAAAAAGTAATGAATTTTTTAGACGCATTAGGATTAGGAATTTTTACCGTAGTTGGAATTAATACTGCTTTATCGGTTAATATGGGAGATAATCGTTTTTTATTAGTATTTGTAGGTATGATGACTGGTGTTGGTGGCGGTTTGGTAAGAGATATTTTAGCACAGGAAATGCCATCAATTTTGGTTAAACAAATTTATGCAACTGCATCTTTAATTGGTGCAATAATTTATGTGGTGTTAATGCCTTATTTTCCTGCTTATATTTTAATGGCTGTTTGTACTGCTATTATTGTTGCTATTCGTATGTTGTCGGTTTATTTTAATTGGAATTTGCCTAAAATCAGTGAATAATAAATAAACACTGCCGGAAAAATAAAAAACTTTCCGGCAGTGTTTATAAATTAGATTGAAACTAATTAAAAAATATTAACCACGTATTTGTCCGCTGCCGAATACAATCCATTTTTGTCCAGTTAAACCTTCCAAGCCAACAGGACCTCTTGCATGGATTTTGTCAGTGGAAATGCCGATTTCTGCACCTAAACCATATTCAAAACCATCAGCAAAACGAGTGGAAGCATTTACCATTACCGAAGCAGAATCTACTTGACGCAAGAATTGTTGGGTATTGGAGTAGTTTTCGCTAACAATGCTATCAGTATGATGACTACCGTAATGATTGATATGCTCGATTGCTTGTTGCAAATCATCGACTATGCGAATTGATAAAATTGGTGCTAAATATTCGGTATACCAATCTTCTTCGGTAGCAGGAATTGCCTTATCTTTGATAATTGGCAAAGCACGTTCACAAGCACGTAATTCAACGCCTTTTTCACAATATTTATCTGCCAAGATTGGCAAAACATTTGTAGCAATATTTTGATGAACCAATAGCGTTTCCATTGTATTACAAGTGCCGTAACGAGATGTTTTGGCATTAATGGCAATGGCAATCGCCTTATCAATATCAGCAGATTCGTCAATAAATACATGACAAATTCCATCTAAATGTTTGATAACAGGCACGCGTGCTTCTTCGCTAATGCGTTTTACCAAACTTTTGCCACCACGCGGCACGATTACATCAATATATTCAGATAGTTTTAGCATTTCACCCACGCCGGCACGGTCGGTTTGTTCGACTAATCGCACTGCGTTTTCCGGCAGACCTGCATGTTTTAATCCTTGATAGATTAATTTTGCAATTGCAAGATTGCTATTAATTGCTTCACTGCCACCACGCAAAATACAAGCGTTTCCTGATTTTAAGCATAAAGCAGCAGCATCGGCAGTTACATTCGGACGAGATTCGTAGATAATGCCAACCACTCCCAAAGGCACACGCATTTTGCCTACTTGAATGCCAGAAGGGCGGAAAGCAAAATCGTCCATTTCACCAACTGGGTCAGGTAGTGATGCGATTTGTAATAATCCCTCTGCCATGCTGTCTACTGTTTTTTCAGTTAATTGCAAACGGTCAAGCATGGCAGCTTCCAAACCTTTGTTTTTAGCGTTTTCCATGTCGATTTTATTGGCATCGATTAAAGATTGCTTGTTATCAAGCAATAGCTTGGCAATTTCAATTAACGCTTTGTTTTTAATATTAGTATTTGCATTTGCAATCTTATATGATGCGTCTTTGGCATCGGCTGCAATGCTACGAATATATGTGGAAATATCCATAATCTAATCTTTCTGCAATTTGAAAAATGATGAATTATAACGCTATTAATAAATTAGCCTGTGTATAATTCATATTTATCATTAAATTAAATAGACTGGAAAGAAAATTTATACATTGATATTTTTTCCGGCAGACTTAAATAGCAATACTATGATTGAACCTAATAATTCTAATGATTCTGTTAATTTATCACAAAGTGGCGACAGTTTTCGCAAACGTTTAATACGAGCCTTTTATCGGCAAAAGGGGGCGTTATGGGCGTTGCGTTTGTTTTTGATTTTATTTGTAATTTCTGTGTCAGCACCCTTGTGGTGTAACGATAAACCCATTGTGGTTCGTTATCAAAACCAATACTATTTTCCATTGTTTGCCAATTATTATGAAACGCAATTTGGTGGAGATTTTGAAACAGTTGCAGACTATTTAGACCCATTTATTCGCAAGAATATCACTACCAATGGCAATTTCGCTTGGTATTTGCCTAATCCATACGATGACCACACCTTAAATGAATTTGATACACAGCCCAATCCCGCCCCACCATCTGCCAATCACATATTAGGCACTGATGATATTGGACAAGATATACTTGCACGTTTAGTGTATGGTTTTCGCAATTCGGTGTTATTTGCATTAGTACTAACTTTTATGACCACCATTTTGGGAATATTTTTTGGTGCAATACAAGGTTTTTTTGGAGGCAAAGTCGATTTGATTTTGCAACGTATTTTTGAGATTTGGGGAGGTCTGCCGGAATTATATTTATTGATTATTTTTGCATCTTTTTTTGAGCCGAGTTTATTGTTGTTATTACTATTGCTAACTGCGTTTTCGTGGTTAGGATTATCCGATTATGTACGTGCAGAATTTTTAAAAAATCGTCAAATGGACTATGTAATGGCAGCAAAAAGCATGGGTGCAAGTAATCAACGCATTATGTGGCAACATATTCTGCCCAATAGTTTAACGCCTGTTTTAGCATTTTTGCCATTTCGCATTTCTGGTGCGGTGTTGGCATTAACCAGTTTAGACTTTTTAGGTTTAGGCGTACCTGGCGACCAAGCCGGTTTAGGTAATCTGTTAGCACAAGGCAAAGATAATTTAGATGCTTGGTGGATTGCTTTGCCAACTTTTATGGTATTAACCGTAATGTTGTTATTATTAGTGATTATTGGAGACGGCTTACGCCGTGCATTAGATGTTTATAGTTAATGAGATTTGTTTTATTAAACCTTTCCGGCAGACTATTTAAATTAAATATTGCAGTTTAGAAAGACAATTTATGCAGCATACCGCACGCAAGCGATTTGGACAGAATTTTTTACAAGATAAAGGCATTATTAATGCGATTATAACTGCGGCAAATATTAAAGAAGCCGATACCGTGATTGAAATAGGTCCCGGTTTAGGAGCTTTAACTATCCCACTGTTGCAGAAAGTAAATCATCTTCATCTAATTGAAATTGATAAAGATATTATTGAATATTTACGCACTTTGCCTAATCAAAATCAAATGGATATTCATGAGGGTGATGTGTTGCGTTTTGATTTTAATAGCATTGCTGGCAAGAAAAAAATCATTGGCAATCTGCCGTATAACATTTCAACGCCATTGCTTTTCAAATTAACCGATTATGTAGATAACATAATCGATATGCACTTTATGCTACAAAAAGAAGTAGTAGAACGCATGTGTGCTAATCCTAATTCCAAAGATTACGGTCGTTTAAGCGTTATGTTGCAATATTTTTTCGATATGGAAAAAATTATAGATGTGCCGCCAGAAGCATTTGAACCTGCACCAAAAGTGGATTCTGCGGTTATTCGTATGATTCCAGATGTTGGCAGGATTGGCATTGTTAATGATATAAACACATTTTCACAGCTATTAACCCAATCTTTTGCTATGCGACGTAAAACAATACGTAATAATCTTAAAAAAATCGCTAATGATGAGGAAATGGCACAAGTTGGCATTAATGCTACGATGCGACCTGAAGATATTTCTCCGCAAAATTATGTAAAATTAAGCAATTTACTTAACGAAAAAGCTAAAAATCAAGGATAATGGAAAATTTTAAAAGTTAAAAAATGGACGTATAACGCAAATGGAAAGCATGATTCAGTTTAAGTCGGTTCATAAACATTTCAAAGATTTACATGTATTAAATGATATAAATTTAAATGTTGCACAAGGGGAAGTGGTAGTAGTATGCGGACCTTCCGGCAGTGGTAAGTCCACGCTAATTCGTACTATCAATCAATTAGAAAGAATCCAATCTGGAGAAATTTGGGTTGATGGCATTTGTGTAACCGACCCTAAAACTAATCTCAATGAAGTGCGTGCCGAAGTTGGCTTTGTGTTCCAACATTTTAATTTGTATCCACATTTAAGCGTTTTGGACAATATTACCTTATCGCCAGTTAAAGTAAAAAAACAAAGCAAAGCTCAAGCTATTGAAAATGCAATGGAATTATTAGAAAAAGTTGGTTTGGCACATAAACGTGATGCCTATCCATCGCAATTATCAGGCGGACAACAGCAACGCGTTGCGATTGCACGTGGTTTGGCTATGAATCCGCGTGTAATGTTGTTTGATGAACCAACTTCCGCATTAGACCCTGAAATGGTGGGCGAAGTATTAAAAGTAATGCGAGATTTAGCTACATCAGGCATGACTATGATGATTGTTACGCATGAAATGGGCTTTGCACGCGAAGTTGCAGACCGTATCGTGTTTTTAGATAAAGGCACAATTTTAGAAGAAGCAAGCCCTGATGAGTTTTTTAACAATCCTAAACACGACCGCAGTCGTCAATTTTTGAATCAAATCTTACAACATTAAAAAAATGAAAAACCTGTGGGAACAAATTGACCAATTATTACCGCAAACTCAGTGCAAACGTTGTGGTTATGCCGATTGTGCTGAATATGCCAAAGCAGTAGTTCGTGATAAAGCTGCAATTGATTTATGCCAGATGGGTGGTGATGTTGTCCGTTATGAAATAGCCAAATTACTTGGATTAATCAGCACTTCACCTAATAATGAAAAAGTATCTCACGCATTAGCATATATTGATGAGACAGCGTGTATTGGCTGTACTCGCTGTATTAGAGTTTGTCCTACTGATGCTATTTGTGGGACAAATAAGCTGATGCACACAGTTATTAGTGATGAATGTACTGGTTGTGGTTTATGTCAAGATGCTTGTCCGGTTGATTGTATTAAATTAATTCCGGTTGATGATGATTATTTACCGCGTAATCGTTTTTTATCATCTCATGAATCCGAAAGACAAGCAGCAGCAGAACACGCTAAAACTCGTTACCTTGCCAAAAAACAACGCCAAACAGTCAGTAAACAAACACAAAAAACATCAAATACACTGCCGGAAAACATACAAGGATTATTATCCCTTGCCAAAGAAAAAGCTAAAAATCAAAAACAAGTTAGCATTTATTCAAAACAATTAACCCAAGATATTATTGCCACCCAGAAAAAACAAGCCGCATTTCACAATGCTATGCGACAACTTAAATACGGCAATGAAGACGAGAGAAATCTTGCAATAAGCTACTTATCAGAAGTCAAAGCCCAATCACAAAAGGAATAGCCATGTTAATTGCAAACGATTTTGTTGTTATTATTCCAGCCAGATTAGCATCTACACGTCTGCCGGAAAAGATATTAGCCGATATTGGTGGTAAACCAATGATAGTTCGCACTGCCGAAGCAGCCATGAAAAGTCGTGCATCACGAGTAATAGTTGCCGCAGATAATGAGCAAATAATTAATGCGTGTCAGATACATGGTATTGAAGCGGTTTTAACCGATACCGCACACCAAAGCGGAACTGACCGCCTATCGCAAGCCGTAGAAATATTAGGTCTGCCGGAAAATATTGCGGTTATTAATGTACAAGGCGATGAGCCTTTAATCGAAGCAGAAATAATCAATCAAATTGCCGATTTTTTTATATACAAAAAAACGCCAATGGCAACAGTTGCCCACCCAATTATTCAATTAAGCGATTTTCACAATCCCAATATAGTTAAAACCGTTTTGGATAATGAAGATTGTGCCTTATATTTCTCACGTGCCCCAATTCCGTATCCGCGTGATACCAATGCTCACATTCTGCCGGAAAAGATGCCAGTTTTACGTCATGTTGGCATTTATGCGTATAGCGTTCCATTCTTGAAAATCTATCACACTTTAAGCCCATCATTATTAGAACAAACCGAATCTTTGGAACAATTAAGAGTGTTGTGGCATGGCTTTAAGATTGGTGTTTTGGTTTACCCAAATACTCCACAAGCAGGAGTAGATACCGCAGAAGATTTAGCAAGAGTAAGAGAAATTTGGCAACAACAATATGCAGCACTAACGGTGTGATGGAAATTCTTGCAGAGACTCCTGCAAAACTATCATCTGTGGCTTATTTCGTACACGTTGTGTGTTGCTCTAAACGATAGCCTTTCTACTTGTTATGTCTTCGATTTGAAGTGTTACTACGCCTCGAACTCATCTCACATCTACTAATTTTGCAAAGGTTTCAGTCTGCCGGAAAGGCTTTCCGGCAGACTTTTTTATTCTAAATTGAAACCTTTGCAAAACATACTTTTAGAGAATCCTGCAAAACCATATTTTTCTATTATTTATCATTTTTAGTGAAGCAAAAAATCTTTATAAAATAATTAGTTAGATTCTTCATTTCACTTCGTGAAATTCAGAATGATGAGTTTTGCAGGAGTCTCTTTTATTTTATTAGAAACATCTGCAAAACCTAATTTTTGAAAAAGAAACGCCGTATGGTGGGCATCCTTGCCCACCAACCGCCCGATAGGGCTGAATAAAAAGTTGTTAAAATACAATGGATTAACGCCTACGGCGTTTTGGTGGGTTGTGAATCCCACCCTACGGCAGGATTAAATTTTTGTTTCAGTAAAGGTTTTGCAGGGGTTTCGTAAAGTAAAACAACACTGCCGGATTTGCTTTTCCGGCAGTGTTTATTTCTTGAAACTTTTAGAAGGTGTCTCATTAAGTTAATTTTTTCAAAGTTGGGGTTTGATTAACGTAAGCTTGAATACCATCTGCAATGGCTTGGGCACATTTACTACGGAAAGAATTGCTTGCTAATAGTTTTTCTTCTTCTGGATTAGAAATAAATGCTGTTTCCACTAATATTGATGGGATGTCAGGTGCTCTCAATACTATATAGTCCGCACGTTCAACATAATTTTTGTGCATTTTATTAATTTTGCTAAATTGTTGCAAAAGAGCTTTACCTAATTGCAAGCTATGCTTATTGGTTTGAGTTTGCATTAGATTTAATTTACTTGTATCCATCATTTTTTTATTACCAACTCGTTGAAAACCACCGATAGCATCAGAATTGTTTTGGGTCTTTTCTAAATAACGTACCATTTCATCTGATGCTGTATTTATGCCACGCATAAATATGCCAGAACCACGTGGTACAGGGGTGGTAAATGAATCTGCATGAATCGATATAAAAATATCAGCTTGCTGTTCACGAGCTTTGGCAACTCGCACTGCCAAAGGAAGAGATACATCTTCATTACGAGTCAAATAAACGAGATAACCTTTGCTTTCTAATTTCTTTTTGCAATCACGTGCAATTGATAATACAACCTCTTTTTCGTGCAAACCAGTCGGTCCAACTGCACCAGGATCTTCTCCACCGTGTCCAGGGTCTAATGCTACAATAATTTTACGTTTTTTTGATTGTTTATTTGATTGTTTCTTATTTGTTTTTTCTGTATCTTTTTGTTGTTTTAATATATCTTTAATTTTATCGCCTAATTCATCGGTTGCAGGTTCTGGTTCAGGCAATGGAACGCGATTATTAGGAATGTTAGTGCGTGCGTTAGGAGTAGTTGTACCATCACTTAAAATGTCGCCATGACGGTAATCTTGTAGCAGAGTCATCAGAGGGTCATCATCTGCTGTATTGACAAGTGCTGGATAAAGGTCAATTACCAAGCGATTTTTAAAATTTGCTACCGGCGATAAAGTGAAAATTTGCGGATCTACCAATGTTTTTAAATCTAATACAATGCGAATCAAATCAGGCGTGTATTGACTGATACGAATTTGTTTTAGATATGGGTCTCTATCCAAGACTTTGGAAGGTAGGGTTTTTAAGACTTCATTGAGTTTGGCATTACCAATATCAATTACCAAACGTTCAGGATTATTCAGTGGAAAAGATGAATATTTTACCGGTAGGGTAGTTTCAATAGTAATACGCGTATATACAGATGCAGGCCATACGCGAACTGCGACAAATTGAGATGATGCCTCCGCAGCCAATAAATGACGTGCAGGCGACACAGACAGCAATATAGTGCTGACTGAACCCAACATTTGTCGTCTTGTTATTTTTTCCATAATGCAATAATCTTTTTCCCTACATCTGATTCTGGCGTTATTCTACACATTCTGCCATTGTTATGCACTGAAAGTGCAATGGTTAAATCTGATGGATTGACGTAACCTTTGGCTTGATGTGCCCATTCAATAAAACACAGGGCTGGTGGTGTTAAAATTTCATCAAATCCAGCTTCTTCCCATTCTTGTGGCGAAGTAAAGCGATATAAATCAAAATGGTATATACAAAGTCTGCCGGAAAAATCATACTCTTCTAATAAAGTGTAAGTCGGACTTTTCACTGAACCTGTATATCCAAGTGAACGTAACACTCCACGTACAAAAGTTGTTTTGCCAGCACCCAAATCACCATCTAAATAAATCACAAGTGCAGAAGAAATTTCTAATGCAGTCTTCACCAAAGAATCTGCCAAAAAATTAGCATATTCAATGGTTTTAGATTCATCGCTTAAAAACAATTCTTCGCAAAACATAACTTATATTACAACTAAAAATGGGGGGTAACATTATACTCGTATTTATCAAATAAATCTTATATAGTGGGTTTATACCCAAAACAGATAGAGTTAGTTTGCCTTGTTGTATTGTTTGTAAAACTGGCATCTGTGGCACATTTCGTACGTTTGCGTTACTCGCAAACAAAGTCTAACTACTTGTTATGTTTTTGTTTGCTGTGCTACTACGCCTCGAAATCATCTCACATCTACCAGTTTTGCAAAGGTTTCAGTCTGCCGGAAATAATATTTAAAAACACATTTATATTTCACAATTAAATACTTGCCTCCATAAAAGTTTTACCTGTGCATAAGCTTGTAAAATAGCATCATCACAAACAAAAGTAATATCGCGTAAACGAATATTATGTTGAATACGACGATATTCACGATATGCAGACTGTACACTTTGTGATAATGCTGAATCAATTAAACCAAATTCAGCTGCCATACGTAATAAGGCAATATTGCCATAATTTTTGGTTAAATCAGGATATTGGTGAGAATATCCTAATACTAAATATTGAACAATAAATTCCACATCAACAATTCCACCACGTGCATATTTAACATTATCATTAACTGGTGGGTGAGTAGCAAACATTTTCTCACGCATATTGATAATATCTTGACGCAATTTTTCTAAATCACGCACCTGCATTAATATGTTTTGACGAGTTTTTTCGAATAATTCACCTAATTGCTCATCACCGCATACAAAACGAGCACGACTTAATGCTTGATGTTCCCAAGTCCAAGCTTGTTCATTTTGATAACGACAAAAGGCATCGATTGAAGTTGCACTAAAACCAGCTTCTCCATTAGGACGTAAACGCAAATCTACATTATATAAACCACCAGCACTGGTATTAGCAGATAACCATGAGGTCAATCTATTGGATAATCGTGTATAAGTATTTATTGCATCAGGGTGGTTGTCATTATAAAGATATACTAAATCTAAATCTGAATCATAACCTAATTCTTTTCCACCTAATTTGCCGTATGCAATAATGGCAAAATGATGATTATCATCATGTTTTTTAGGGAAATGCACCCATGCTCTATTTAATGCTTGACGTAATATAACATCAGATAAAGCTGATAATTCATCAGATATTGCCTCAATTGTCCATAAATTTTCTAAATCTTGTACTGATAAGCGAAAAATATGAGAATGTTGATAATGACGTAAAATATTCATTTCTTCTTCAACATCACCATTAGCACTTGATAATTGTTCTGCCAATTCTTTTTCAATATTGGCATAGATATTTTTATCTAATAATTGTGAACTTAATAATTCATCTAATAAAATAGGGTGTCGCATTAAATATTCACTTGCCCATAAGCTTTGACTCATAATTCTGGCAACTCGTTCTAATGCTTCTGGATATTCATATAATAATGCCATATAAGATGAACGTCTCATTACTGCTTCGATTAAATCTAACAAGCGGAATAATGTTCTTTCAGATGGTGCAAAACGAGTTGAAACTTCCAAAATACGAGGCATTAAAAGATTAAAACGGTTAATCGCTCTTTGTGATAATTGATTATATTTGCCACTATTGCGTAATTGTTCCAATCTTTTAATTACATTGTCAGCATCAATAAAGCCACATTCCGTTAATAAGTCGGAATCAAGATTATCCCAAATATTTTTCCATTTATCACTATTGTCTAATGGTGCTTCTTTTTCTGGTTCTCCAAAAACATTGTGAAAGGTGTAATTAACAAATTTACGATTATTGTTAAGTTGTTCTATAAATTGATTATAATCGTTAAATTCCATGCTTTGAGCTAATAATTGTTGTTGTTCAGTGGTTTCCGGCAGACTTTGAGTTTGTTGGTCTTCCCAGTATTGCAAACGGTGTTCAATATTGCGTAAAAAATGATAAATTTCTAATAATTTATTTGTTGTTTCTTTTTCTAATAAACCTTGCTGTGATAATGATAATAATGCTTCTTGTGTTCCTTTGAGTTGTAGTGATTTATTTCTGCCACCACGAATTAATTGGAAAATTTGTACAATAAATTCAATTTCACGAATACCGCCTGAACCTAATTTTATATTATTTTCCATGCCACGTTTATTTACTTCATTACAAATTTGTTTGTGTAAATTACGTATAGATTCATAAGCACTAAAATCTAAATATTTACGATATACAAAAGGACGTACTAATTCTTTAATTCCATTTTCATAAGGAGTAGCAATGCGTGCTTTAATCCAAGCGTAGCGTTCCCATTCACGTCCGTGTAAAATAAGATATTGTTCTAAAGCAGCTTCGCTTAATACTAATGCACCAGAATCGCCATCAGGACGTAATCTCATGTCAACACGAAATACTTGTCCATCGGCAGTTATATCATTGAGTATTGATATTATTTTTTTACCTACTTTGGTAAAAAATTCTTGATTGCTATAACTTTTTTTGCCATTAGTTTCTCCGTTTTCAGGATAGATAAAAATTAAATCAATATCAGAGGATACATTTAATTCAAAACCTCCCATTTTCCCCATAGCAATTACGCTTAAATATTGTTCTTTTCCTGATAATTTTCCAATTGGTTTTCCATAAAAGTCAACATAATAAGCATGAGAAAAATCAGTAGCTTGATTAACTGCAAAATCAGCAAAAGTGCTTATTGTTTGCATTACTTCTGATAATGTAGATAAATGAGTTAAATCTCGTATTATAATATGTGCAATAACTAAAAGACGCAATTTGCGTAATTTGCAATATAAGGAATCTGTATCTAATGAATTTTGAATTTCTTGCCAATTGGCAAAATTTTGCATCATTTCTAATTGAAAAGGTTTTTCGATTATATTTGATAATTCATTTTCTTCTAATAAACCGTTATCCAGTATGCGACATAAAAATGGAGAAAATTTACGTGCTTGTTCAATTGCATTCATTTAATTAATTCCTATATTTTTGTTTCCGGCAGACTTTGTTCTAATTTTCTAATTTGCTGCATAAATTGCTTGATTTTTTGTGCATCTTTAATTCCTTTATCGCTTTCTACTCCGGAAGAAATATCGATATTTAGCGTGCGAGTTGTGGTAATTGCTTGCACGATATTGTCCGAATTTAATCCACCTGCTAATATCCATTGGCGATTTATATTATTTGGCAAAATATTCCAATCGAAATGTTGTCCGCTGCCGCCGTATTGTTGTGGGTGATAGGCATCAAATAATAATGCTCGTGCACTCTGGTGTATTTTTATTGAATTTTCAATGTCTTGTGTGTTTTTAACTTGTATTGCTTTGATATATGGACGCTTGAATTGAGTGCAAAAATCTTCGTCTTCATCACCTTGAAATTGAAGTAAATCTATGGGTAGTGTTTCGATTATTTGGTATACGTAGTCAGCAGGTGGATTTACAAATAATCCAACTACGCTAATAAATGGTGGCAAAACTTGAATAATTTGTTTTGCTGTTTGGCAATTTACGTAACGCTGACTTTTTTGATAAAAAACTAAACCAATAGCATCTGCACCGCAATTTGCTACGCAAACTGCATCTTGTGGTCGAGTAATTCCGCAAATTTTAGTACGAATGTGCATTATTTTTTCCCCCAAAACCAATTTGGTAATTCTATACTGTTGATACCACATTGAGGTGGATATTCTACATGGGTTAAATATAAACCGTCTGGCATAAAGGTAGGTGGTGCAAAGGTGCGATTACGAGATTCTATAATATGAGAAAATTGTTCTAAATTTAATTTGCCACTACCAACATAAATTAATGCTCCAACAATGTTTCGCACCATGTGATGTAAAAATCCTGATGCGGTGAAATCAAAACAAATTAAGCCATCTAATTTATATACATCAGTAGCAATCATAGTTTTTATGGGGGATTTGGCTTGGCATTCTGATGAGCGAAATGAGGAAAAATCATGTTCTCCTAAAAGTAATTGTGCGGCTTCTTTCATTTTATCTATATCAAGAGGTACAAATGTCCAGCCAATTTTTTGGCGTAAAATTACAGGGCGTACTTTATCATTACTCAAAACATAACGGTAACTGCGACTGATAGCATCAAAACGTGCGTGAACATTGTTTCTCACTTGTTGGGCATGAATAACGCAAATATCTGCCGGAAGATAGGTATTCACACCTGCCACCCAAGCGTGGATAGGGCGATGTGAATGAGTATCAAAATGAGCGGTTAAACCTAATGAATGAACTCCACGGTCAGTGCGTCCAGCGGCGATTACTTCCACTTGATGACCGGCAATTTTGCCAACCGCATATTCCAAAGCTTCTTGGATAGTTGTAACGTTGTTGGGTTGCTTTTGCCAACCGTGGAAATTAGTACCAATATATTGAATATGTAAAAAAATTCTGATGTTCATAATATTAAGTGGTCTGCCGGAAAGCTATATTGTATAAATAGTTTTTCCGGCAGTGTATATTTGTTTTAAATATTAATCGATACTCCTGCAAAGCTGGCATCTGTGACACATTTCGTAACGTTGTGTATTGTTTTCAACGACAACACTTTCTAATTGTTAGAAACCCCTACAAAACTGGTAGATGTGAGTGCAGTTCAAAGTTGTAGTAGCACAAAAAACGAAGACATAACAAATAGAAAGGCTATGTTTTTGAGCAACGCGAACGTACGAAATGTGCCACAGATGCCAGTTTTGCAGGGGGTTTCTGTTATGTCTTCGTTTTTGGCTTCATCGAAACTTCGTTTTCTGAAACCCCTGCAAAACCTTTACTGAAACAAAAATTTAATCCTGCCGTATGGTGGGCATCCTTGCCCACCAACCGCCCGATAGGGTGGAATAAAAAGTTGTTAAATACAATGAATTAACGCCTACTGCGTTTTGGTGGGCCAAGAAGCCCGCCCTACGGCGTTTCTTTTTCAAAAATTAGGTTTTGCAGGGGTTTCTTTCTGTGCTACTACAACTTTGAAATCATCTCATATCAGCCAGTTTTACAGGAGTTTCTATCTCTTAAATACTCTGCCGGAAAATAAAAAACCCAGATAAATAAAATATCTGGGTTTTAATAAAAATGCTAATTCAAACTATTTTAAGCAGGTTGAGTGATTGAATCCAACAATTCTTCCGCCTCTTTATAGATTGGACTATCAGTATTTTCGAAACTACCTAATAAGTCGTACAAGGTTTCCATTGCACCTTCATCGTCATTCATAGATAGGTACATTTTAGCCAATTCTAATTTAGCTTGTAATGGAGCATCGGAGCTATCACTAATATTTTTTGCCAATTCACCAGTTAATACAGGTTTTTCAGTAGTTTCAACATCTAATGCTGTGGAAGTAGATGTTAAATCTTCCTGCATATCAAATGCGAAATCATCACTAACAGTAGGTTCAGGAGTAATTTCTACAGTGTTGATTACAGGTTCTGCGATTGTTTCAACAACAGGTTCTGCAATAGTTTCAACTACTGGTTCTGGTGCGACAGGTGCAACCAAAGGTTCTGCTTCAAAAGAAATATCAGGTGTGAATGTTGCAGTAGTATCTGTTGTAAATTGTTCAACGCTTGCAACCTCTGGTTCGAAAGCATCAAATTTTGGAAGATCTGCAACAACAGGTTCAGGTTCTGCTAATTTGATTTCTTCTGCCGGAGCTGTAACTTCAACTTCCAAATCTTCATCGATGTTTAAGTTAAGTTCTGGTTTTTCAATTTCAGCAATAGGTTCTTTCTGAACAATGTTCATTTCCGTATCCAATTGTGGTAACGGTGCTGATTCGTATTGTTTGATAACAGGCTCTTCTTTGGTGGTGGTAATATCTTGAATATTCAAATCCAAACCGATGTCATCGCTACTATGAGTAGCATGAGTGTCGTCCCAACTCATATTACCAAGATCAATTTGTTCGAATGCGAGTTTTTGTTTTTCGCCTTCCATCAATTGGTCTTCAACAGATTTTTGACGGCGAGATTTAGGTGCATCTTCTGAAATTTCAATATCGTCAACTGATGCTGTTGGTTGTTCAATTGATGTAAATTCCAAACTTGCTTCTGATTTTTGAGTATCAGAAGAAGTAATTGTGCCATCGTCTGCAAAATCAAAACCAAATTCAGAATCATCTGCACCTACTGATGATTCATCAGAAAATTCGAATTTGAAATCATCGCTTGCTGTGGTAGATGGTTCTTTTGATGTTACTGGCGTAGTATCGTCCATAAACGATGACATTGATGTTTCTGGTTCGAAACTAACAGATGAATCTGTATCCGATGTTGATGTAAATTCAATGCTATCTTCTTGTGAATGTTCGAATGATGTTTGTTGCATTGATGTATCTTCAACAAAGGAACCTGCTTCAACGAATCCAACAGAAGAATCAGATTCACTGATTTCTTCCATAAATGAATCTTCGTTTGTAAGAACAGGAATATCCACAGATTCTGTGGTGATTTCGTTGCTTTCTACTACTTCTTCATCTGCAACAGCAATTGGTGTTTCATCTTCAACTGGTGCAAAACTTACATCGTCATCTTCGCTTTCAACATTTTCATTTGAAGCAAATGTTTCGGTTGGAACTTGTGCAAATTCCACGCTGTCAGTTGGAGTTGTAGATGGTAAATCTCTTTTTTCTAATGAGATATTCGATTTCTTGCGTGGTTTTTCCTTATTACCACGACGTGTAAGCAAGAATCCTAATAATAGTAATAGGAATAAACCGCCTCCAATATAAGGCAACCAAGACATTAGCCCACCTGATGATGATTTTTCATCACTGTCTGTTTCGCTTGGGGCTTGTGATGGAGTGCGTTCTACTGCTGGTGTGGGAGAAGTTGTCTCGGTTTGAGTAGTTTCTGATTGAGTAGCTTCCGGTTGAGTAGCTTCTGATTGAGTAGCTTCTGATTGAGTAGCTTCCGGTTGAGTAGCTTCCGGTTGAGTAGCTTCCGGTTGAGTAGCTTCCGGTTGAGTAGCTTCCGGTTGAGTAGCATCAGTCGGCTGCTCAACTGGCGTACCAGCTTTTTCTTGTTCGGCTTTTTCCTGTTCAGCTTTTAGTTTTGCCGCTTTTTCTTGTTCGGCTTTTTCCTGTTCAGCTTTTAGTTTTGCCGCTTTTTCTTGTTCAGCTTTTTCCTGTTCAGCTTTTAGTTTTGCCGCTTTTTCTTGTTCAGCCTTCTCTTGTTCAGCTTTTAGTTTTGCTGCTTTTTCTTGTTCTGCTTTTTGTTGTTTAGTTGGAGTTTGAATAACAGGTTTATCCGATTCTTCTGTTTGAGAAGTTGCAGCTTTTTTGGTTTGAGCATCGCTTGTGCCTACTTTTCCTTTGGCTGCATCTTTTATGCTTACTTTGTCTGCTGATGCGATTTCCGCATTAGAAGGTAAGGAGATACGAACACCTTTTTTCAGTTTATTTGGGTCTCCATTGAGAAATGCTTGGGGATTTTTAGCAACAATTGCTTTCATGGTTTGTCCCAAAGACATTCCATCAGGCTGAATGCGTCGTGCAATAGAAATTACAGTATCATCAGGACGTGTAACATAACGATCACCATCAATTTCACCAGAAGCAACTTTTGCACCAGAAGATGCACGAGATGCGGAAGATTGTTTAACAGATGGCTGTTTTGCAGACTGTTTGTCGCCAATTTTAACTTGTGATGAAGATGGAGTCATTTTAGGTGGATCAAGCAATACCGCATATTGGCGAGAATTTCCACCGATTTTTACTACTAAATTAACAATGGGTTGATTTACAGCTTCACCGCTACCAATTATCAAAACTGGAGAATCGCTACTACCTGTCAGTTGGGCACGAACAGGGACACTACCGGAAATGGAGATGGAACTTGGTTCTTGTACAGCCAGCTGTGCTTCTTCTCCACTCAACTGTATTGAGGCGGATAACGGTTCACCTAAATTGGAGCGAACATTGAGATTACCCAATGCGGCATTGGCAAATAAAGGTGCTGCTACTAAAACAGTAGCAGACAATGCTTTCGGTAATATTTTTTGGTTAAATAGCGTCTTCAAGATGATTCCCCAATTTATAAAAAATTCAAGTAAGACCATAAAAATCGTTCTGCACAAAATGAGTGCAAAACCACACCAAGCGTAAGATTAAAATAAAATTACAAATATTTCAATGAAAAACCGAAATTTGTCATCTATTTTCACAAGTATTATTTTGTTTGAATAAGATAGTTTTTCTCTTTATGCTTGATTGTGTCTTTGTGTGGTTTATTTAATTTCCAAGCGTTTTTTCATACAGTAATGGTTTTTTGTGCAGTCTAATGCGAGTCAATCTTGTTGCATTTTTCCAACCAAGAAAAACCCCATGCCAAAGTTGTGGTTAAAAGTAAATAAATTAGTGCAACTGTGTAATAAGGTTCTTCATAAACCAAAAAACGTCCAGAAATGGTGCGAGCAGTGTATGCTAATTCGGCTACGGCAATGGCTGATAATAGTGAACTATCTTTGAGTAGGGTGATAAATTCATTGCCAAATGGCGGTAGCATACGGCGAATTGCTTGTGGTAATACTACTTGTTTCATGGTTTGACCGTAGGTTAAACCAAGTGAACGTGCGGCTTCGATTTGACCTTTGTCTATGGATTGAATGCCAGCACGGAATATTTCTGTCATGTAAGCACCGGCATTTACTGATAGTGCCAAGATGCCTGCGATAATTACTCCCCACTCGCGACGTACGACATTAGCTTGTTCTCCGGAAATAATCCAACCATCAATGGGGTTAACTAATGCGGTAAACCATACGTAATACCATATAAATATTTGTACAAATAGAGGTGTGCCACGAAAAAATGTTACGTAAGCTAATGAAATTTGACGAACTACCCATAGTAGAGATTTTTTGATAATACCGCCGCTTTCGGTATGTGCTAAACGAGCCAATGCTCCGATTAAGCCTAACACCATGCCAATCATAACGGAAACTAATGTAAATCCTAATGTAACATATACGCCGTGTAAAAACATGTGGCGGTATTCATACACGATGTCAAAACGAAAATTCATAATTTAATCAAACCTGCAATGTATTAATTTCAATGTGTTAAAAATGATTCGCTATTCTACTGTTTTTTTACTATTTGCGTCATGCTTTCATTTGTATGTGATTATGACTATGAAGTCTGCCGGAACAATTAAATTTGATATGATTTGTATAGAAAGTATAATCAAGTACTTTTTAGTAAAACTTTCCGGCAGACTTTTTATAAAATAACTTACTTTAATAATTTCAAATGATTACATCTTTATTGAACTTTATTCTTCATATTGACCAGCATATTGCCGTGCTTGCTACCGAGTATGGTGCTTGGATTTATGGCATTTTATTTGTGATTGTGTTTTGTGAAACTGGTTTGGTGGTTACTCCGTTTCTTCCGGGAGACTCTTTGTTGTTTGCGGCAGGTAGTATTGCTGCAACCGGTGAAATGAATATTCATCTGATTGTTTTATTGTTGATTATGGCGGCGGTGTTGGGCGATGCTGTGAATTTTTATATTGGTAAGTTTTTTGGAAATCAATTATTTGCTAATAAAGATTCTAAAATTTTTAAACAACAATATCTTAAAAAAACCGAGGATTTTTATGCCAAACATGGTGGAAAAACAATTATCTTGGCTCGTTTTGTGCCTATTGTTCGCACCTTCGCTCCTTTTGTTGCTGGTATGGGGCATATGAATTATGCTCGTTTCTTTGCGTTTAATATTATTGGTGCAGTGGCTTGGGTTTCTGGATTTGCTTATGCTGGATATTTTTTTGGTAATTTGGAAGTAGTTAAAAATAATCTTTCTTTGGTACTAATTGCAATTATTGTGATTTCAGTTTTGCCTATGGTTATTGAAATATTGCGTCATCGCTACGCTATTAAAGAAGATATTTCAAATGATGTGCATGATTAAAAAAATTCATACAAAATTCAAAAATTATGAAATTGCATAATAATTAGAATTATTGGACAATACACGCTAATTGTGGGTAGTGTTCCTTGCAATCGATTTACTTCAAAACAATACAGCGTTAAATTGCCTTGACGTATTCATTTATACTGTCTGCGTCAATTTGCCTTGTCTTGCTTTGAATTAAATCGATTGCACACTATCTTTTATCATTTTGATTTATAAGGATTTTATTATGGCAATCACCACGCATATTTCGGGGTTTCCGCGAGTGGGTGCGAAACGCGAATTGAAGTTTTGTGTTGAAAAATACTGGAAAAATGAAGCGTCTGAACAAGATGTTTT
>JAFZMY010000097.1 GCA_017553165.1 Neisseriaceae bacterium | reverse complement strand
TTGCAAAACCTAATCTTATAAAAGGTAACATCGTAGGGTGGGCATCCTTGCTCACCGTAACGGACGAAATGATTTCAAGTTTCCTTAACAGGTTAAAATCAACGCCTATCGGCGTTGTTGGTGGGCTGGTAAGCCCTCCATGCGGCAATAGTCATTTGATTCGTTCTTCGTAGTTAGGAGATTGCCACGCCTTAACTTCGTTAAGGCTCGCAATGACAGTAGTTTTTTGTTTTGGTGGGCAAGGATGCCCACCCTACGGCAGATTGATTTTTTGTTTCTGATTAAGTTTTGCAAAGGTTTCAGTCTGCCGGAAAGGTATATTAAAACCTTTCCGGCAGTCTTTTATCATCACACACACATAAAAAAACACCCACTTTTGCAAGTGGGTGTATAAACACAACTTAAATTTAATACAACTATTATTTAGCTTCGTAGAAGTCCAAGTTGCTGTAACCAGTAGCTTTGGTAACTTTCTTCGCACCAAACGCACCACCCCAAGAAATTTCAGAGGATTTGTTTTGGTCGTAAGTTACAGCAGAGAATGTACCGCCCAATTCATCAGCATTTGCACCGAAGAATGAACCACGGATTTCACCTTCAGAAGCTTTATCATAAGTCAAGTTAGCTTTACCAGCTACGGTATTACCTCTAACGTCGGCATTGAACTCAACCAAAGAATCCATAACGCGTTTTACGCTACCATCATCAGCTTTGAATGCCCATACGTTGTATACATCACCGGTAAGGGTTTTAGCACCAGTATCGAAGCGTGCTTGAACGAAGTTACCCAAACCACGACCTTCTGAGTTTTTAATTACCACAGCATTTGGGCTATCGCCAGCGGTTTTACCACCGTGGAATTTGTTATCCAAGCCAAACATAATTGCATGACCTTGATAGTTCAACACTTGGTCGCTTGCAAATAAGTTGTTCATAGTATCGACCTTGGTTGGATTAACACCACGAGCAAAATAGGTATCAACTTCTGAACCATCATGAGCTGGGTTATGAGCTGCAAGTGGGCTGATGCGATATTCAAATTTACCAGCATCTGTAACCAAATATGCAGAAGAAGAATAATCCAAATCAGCGGTTACACGACCATATTGAACTTCGTTCAAAATAGTTGGGAATACAACTAATTCACCTTTATGAGTACCAACAGTAATCACATCACCACGCAAGTAAGAGTTGTAATCTTCTGGCATTGCAACTGCGTTACCATCAATTTTTTTAGCACCTGGGTCTAAATAGTAGTGACCAAATACACGAGTGGTAGTAACGTAGTCGTCATCATTACCCCAGATACCAGCGTGAGTATTATCAATATCGATACCAACCAAACCATGATCGATAGGACCAGCAGTACCAACTGTACTAATAGGAGCGTCTACTGCTGTTTGAGCAAACAACAAATTAGTACCAGTACTTGGTAACAAAATACCACCAATACCAGACTCTACGCCATTTGGAGTTTCTTTGGCTACTTTTTTCAATTGAGTAGCCAATTTAGTGTTCATGGCATTTCTTGCAGTTTCCCATGCTTTTTCAGCTTTAGCCAAATCTGTTTTTGCAGCAGTAACATCAGCTGCAGATGTTGCGTTTTGCAAGTTAGTACGTTGAGCAACTACTTCATCGTATGCTGCTTGAGCTTTCGCTGCATCAGCATAGTAGTCATAATCAGTATCAGCAGTACCTTGGGCAGCTGTTGTTGGAGTAACAGCAACAACACCTGAAGGGTCTGCTACTGCTTGAGCAGTAGATGCACCTGTACCTAACAATGTTGCACCAGCAACAACTACGTTAGGTTCATTCAATAATTGCAATGAAGTATTATCATCGACTTTTGTATAACCATTGTAGTAAGTTGGTTGTGCACCACCTGTTGCAGTAATACCACTTTCTTTTGCAACTGAATATAATTTACCAGCTTCAGGAGCACTAGGATCCATACCAACTAATTGGTTTACTTGTACAGTTTGACCTTCAGTTAAACCACTCTTTGAATCAGCAACAGCTTCGTCAGATGCAGGTCCTTTTAAGTGAGCTAATTGAATGTTGGTTAAATATTTATCACCTTGTGCACTTTCACCGATGTTCAAAGAACCCATACGGTTAGAGTATTGACGAGTGCCTTGTGATTCGCCTTTTGCAGGGTTAATATCAAATTCAGAAGTAGCACCACGAACTTTCACACCTGAAAGAATAGAAGATTGTGTTTCAATATCAAATTGAACACCGTATCCAACGTCCTCATTTTCTGGTTGTACAAATCCATCGTTGCTAGCATTACCGTTATCACCTTGACCTTGATCATCTGGATTAACGGTAGGATCTTGTGGATCAACTGGTTGGTTAGAACCGTCATCATCGCCGCCACCGCAGGCAGCCAAAGACAATGCTAACAAAGTTGCCAAAGTCAATTTTTTCAATTGCATGGTTTTATACCTTTCTTTAATTTCACGTGATTAAAAATGCCAAATCTTTAAAATGGCCTGTTTTAAAGAACTTCCGTCTGTTTTTTTAAGTTACACAGAGCAAGAATTCCTTTTCCGAGACTCGCATCGCTTAATTAAGTTCCATAGGGAAACTCCGATGCCACAGACCGGAAGTGTCGCTATCATAAGATAATTTTTTTACTTGTGCAATATTTTTTGTGGATAAAGGGGGAATTGTGGGTAAAGTTAGGTAGTGAAATATGCCTTTTAGGCGTTTTTTGTGCCTTTTATTTGGTTTTTGATTTGGGTGCAAATTGTTGTTTTTTTTTTTTTTTCAATTAGTTACGGTGATTTTTTGGGTTGCTGTTGTTTTTTTGCAAAAAAATTTTAGGTTTGTTGTGGTTTGGGAGTTGTTTTGTAGGGAAAATGGGACAGTGAATAGTTGAAATCATTTGGTTTAAATAGAAAATGGGAGAGACTTGAATTAATAATTTTGTATTGTCGTTCCCATGTATTAGGGAGATTGCCACGCCAACTACGTTGGCTCGCAATGACAGGATTTTTAGGTTGCATGAAATAACATTTTGCATTGTCGTTCTTTGTAATTGGTAGGATTGCCACACCTGACATTCGTCAGGCTCGCAATGACA
>JAFZMY010000015.1 GCA_017553165.1 Neisseriaceae bacterium | reverse complement strand
GGGGCATTCCTATCCGCAAATATTTGACTTTTAGCATAAACAGTTTCAGAAAGACTACCAATTAATAATAAACTTACAACGATTTCTTTGAGATTTAATACCAATGAACGAGCACGAATATTACTATTAATATTGGCATTACTCTTACCATTATTAGTAGCAATATCCGATACAACTACAAACCTACCTGCAGTTTTGCTATATATTACTGTGTATAATTGGCTGTTCATTTTGAGTGTCTTTCTTAAATTTAGCTTGGTTTAATTGTTAATATTTCGTTATGTTGGATCTACTCTGCCTAAAATCGTTAAAAGTTGTAGTTTAGGTTAAATCCTAACGCTGTTTTACGAGTAGGATAATTATTCGGCTTACTAATCGGCTTACCTGCAAATAAGTCATAGTATAGTTGCCCGCCAATTTTGATATTACCCTTTAATCCTATAACCGCACCAGATAGTTCATCACCTAATAAATATTTTTTACTTTCACCTGATACATATCCGTAATCATAGCCAATGTAAATTTGGTGTTTGGGAAGGTAAGAGTAGGATAGGTTGTTTTGCCAGTAAAAACCTTTTTCAGCAGTTAATGTGGTTTCTCCATCAAAACCACGTACCGTATTTCGTCCACCAATCGATATTTTATCATTGGTTAAAAGAGGTGTTTTGTTAATTTGAGAATGAAGCGAAGTGTCAAATGCAAATGCTTGATTCTTTATGTTAAATGGAATATAAGCCGATATATCTGCATTGATGATTTTCATTCTCGATGTACCTTCGCCAAACGCTTCCTCCGGCGGTCTTTTACTCCCTAAAATCCCTAAACCTCGTTTGTAGGATAACCCTAAATTGATGATGGCATTGCTGATGTATTCTCGATGACGTATTTCAAATCCTAATCCAGCAGTGCTTTTACGTTGCACTTCAATTTCTGCATCATCAACAAAGTTTTTAGATTTGCGTTGCCATAATTTTATACTCGCATCTGTTTTACGATGACCATCGCGATATAGGTTTTTGGATAGACTAAAATCAGTATTAGAACTCTCACCATTGTAATCATAGTTTTCAGCAAAACCTGCCACTGCTTGATGATAACGATAAAATGAGTGATTTACACCAATATTCCAACTATAAATAGGAAAAGAATAATGCACCCCCCAATTGGCACTGCTACTTTTAGTAGCCTGATTGTTGTAATCAATAAATTTGTCTTTTTTACCCAAACCCCTATTGTAAGAAGCATAAAATAAATCAGATAAACCTAATGGATTATCCCATGAAATAGAACTACTCGCCTGATATTTACCAGTTGATTCACTGCCGGAATCATCAAAGTTAAACGACGCTCGTAACGGAAATTTTTTACGGTAATTAATTATAATATCACTCGCATTGGCAATATCAGATGGTGCAATTTGCATATCTACATCAACAGTAGGTATTCGTTGCAAATTCTCTAAACCAGTTTCTAATTTGCGTAAGTTAAAAATATCCCCACTTTTAAGCGGTATCTCATTGTTAAAATCTAATAAATGACGATGACTATATTTAATTTCACCAACCATTCCCGCAATAACCGTAATTTGTAGTCTGCCGGAACTCAAATCTTGTGGCATTAAACCAACTTGGGTAGTGGTAAAACCTTTGGAAATAATATTATTCTGGGTTAAATCTACTATGCGAGAAATACTTTTTTCACCTAAACACATTCCTTTGATAAATTTAGATTGTGCTTTGGCACTTTTTAATGCAAAGTCAAACTTTGTAACATTATGATTTGTATCACCATTCTCATCAACTAATACTATGTCATCAATAACAAAACATGGGCTTTCATTCAATACTAAACCTGTATCTGTATGAGATTGCTCGTTTTGCATAAAAATAGGTTTAACATCGCGTTGCGGAAGGTTTTGCTGTTGCAACCGCTGCTGATGCTTCTCCTGCTGAATAATACGCTCCTGCTGACGACGTATAATCATATCATCAGAAGTAGCACAATAGACTGCCGGAAAAAGCGAATATAACGATAAAAATAAAATAATCCGTCTATCTTGAATAAAATCCATTTTGATATGGTAACTAATTGTTATTAAATGCAGTGTTGTTTATTAATCGTAAGCAAAAGGAAAAATTATCACCTGAAACCATACGGAGACTCCTGCAAAACTCGTCATTCTGAATTTCACGAAGTGAAATGAAGAATCTAACTTATTGTTTATAAAGATTCTTCGCTTGCCACTTCGCTACGCTCAATGCTTCGACTCAAAATGACGAGTAATAGAAAAAATCGAGTTTTGCAGAAGTCTCATACGATGAGATTCTTTATTTCACTTCGTGAAATTTACGAATGAATAGTTTTGCATGGATCTCAAAGGTTTTAACTTTTCCTTACCATTTTTGCTCTAAAAAGCACAATATGCTAAAAGATTAAGAAATGTTTTGCAAGGAAAATACAAATTTATGCACCAAAAAGTGCAGCAAAATCTATACGCATAAATATTGTGTAGTATAAAAGTTGATAATGTAAGCTATTGTTTAATTAAAGATTGTCGATATTATCCATAACTTATGGATAGGAAGTTGTATAGGTCAAATAGTAGCCAAATTCCAACGTGGTTTTACCGTAAATCCACCAGCTTTATGTGCTGATTGTAAATGTTGGGCTGCGGCATAGGCTATCATAGCACCGTTGTCAGTACACCATTGTTGTTGTGGAAAAAATACTGTTGCATTTAGAGTTTTTAATTTGGCACGTAATGCCATATTAGCCCCAACTCCTCCGGCAACAATCAATTGTTCTAATCCTGTGTGTTTGAGTGCGTCTTTGACTTTGCGATATAAAACATCAACTACGGCATTTTGAAATGCACGGCAAATGTCATTGCGAATGTTTTGTGGCAGATTGTCGCCGTAATGTTGCTTTTGTTGATTTACGCAGGTTAAAACGGAAGTTTTTAGTCCAGAAAAGCTCATTTGAAAATCGCCTGAATTTATCATTGGACGTGGAAATTCAAATTTACCATCTTCTCCCAATTGTGCTAATTGTGATAATTTTGCTCCACCAGGATAGGGTAAGCCTAATAGTTTTGCTGTTTTATCAAATGCTTCTCCGGCAGCGTCGTCTATACTTTCACCTAAAAGTGTGTATTTACCAACGTTTTCTACTGCCATTATTTGAGTGTGTCCACCAGATACTAATAGTGCTAAAAATGGAAAATGAATGTCTTTTTCACTTAAAAAAGGCGATAGTAGGTGTCCTTCTAAATGGTGCACTTCAATTACTGGAATATCTAACGAAAATGCCAAAGCGTTGGCAAATGCTGCACCAGTTAGTAAAGCTCCGCCTAAACCTGGTCCTTGTGTGTAGCTTCCAAGTACGAACATGTTGTATCTATTTGTTTTAAATGTTTTCCGGCAGACCTTATGTTTTGATAACTTATGATATAGTAGTCTGGCGATATGGTTTATTAAATTTATATAAGCCTGTCTGAAATTTGGATTAAATGCGTGGGCAACAAGTATCCCACCATATCTCGCTACGATTGCTTACATAATACTTGCCTGATAAATAAATACTGGAAACATATGACACAAATAAAATACAATATAAGTCCATTCAATAACTCCAAAATATGTAATTTTTGTTTTCAATATTCTACTAAATAACCAAATAATAATAGTTAGTAACAAATATAGAGGAAAAATATAAATAAAAACCATAGCATACATTTTAAATATCAAAAATAAATCACTGTAATTTAGATATAAAATTATAAAAAATTGTATTTCTAATATTATCAATGTTAAAAATATTTTTCTATTCATAATACATTATGTAAAATTACAAAAACAAAAATATTCTTTGCTGCCAACAGCAAAGCAATAACAATACTATTTTTTCGGAAATTGATATGTTTTGTATATCCAACATATATAACAATCGCATACACAAACAAATTACAGATAATTAACACATAATTATCTAAATCAATCAACATTCCGAAAAAATAGTCAATCAATAATAATGGAATTATATTCATTGGAAATAATACCATTGTTGAAACAAATCATTAATATTTGCTTTATTATCAACAGGAATTTTTCTTATTTCATAATTTATTTTGTTGATTTTTTCGTCTGAAATAGTGAAATGTTTTCCTATTATCGAACCACCCCAACCGAAATTATCTTTTGAAGTCCTTGTTTGATATGTTGTTGTATCAAAATAGCCATTTCCTACCAATGTCCAAGGCAAAACATCATATTTTCTATGTAGCAAATTTGCCTTATTATAATCGGCATTAGTCCAATCTAACGGAGCAGGAGCATAAAAATTGAAAGTTCCACCATTGATATGGTCTGTAACCTTTTTCATATCGTAAATCGTTTTACCGGTAGTTGTATCAAGCACTACTTCATACTGACCTGTTGCCTTATCCACAAATTTTATATTTGTCGAACCTGTTTTACCGATATTATGGTAAATAGCTTGTTCATCAGGCAATTTAACCCAATTTTGTTCAAGCGTTCCATTTTTCCTATCTTTTTCCCATTCTGTATAACCTTCTTCGGTATTTTCATATCGTATATCCCAATGATTTTTACGCAATGCATTACAAGAAAAGTAATCGATGCAATAGTTCATTGCCTTATCCATTTCTCGATCATTTTTCTTGCTTTCAGCGTTTAACGCATTGAGTTCATCATTTATGGCTAACAAGTCAGAATTTACTTTTTTTAATTCTGCCTGTTCTTCTTGTGTCAGTTGTTTTTTAGCATTCAACTCCTTTTGACGCTTAATTTTTTCCGCTTTCAATTTTTCTAATTCATTTTTATGGATATTTTGGTTGCGTTTTAGCCAATTATTCTCCACCGCTGTTTTAGCGGTATTCAACCCAATCGCCGCATTATTGGCATTATCGCCGATTGTTCCGCTTGTCAATGCACCTGCGAATGATGAAATGCCAATAACCGTATCTCGTTGTTTTTCGCTCAATTCCTGCGAATTGCTTGTTCCATAAAGCGTTTCGCTAATTTTCGGAGCAAGGTATTCCGCAGCACCTGCTGAAACTGCACCAGCCAAAGCGTTGCCACCGTTAGCAGTTGCGGTTACTGCTCCCAAAGCTGCGTGAGCGGCAATGTGTCCCAAACTGCCTTCGGCGTTTTCGCCTTTGTAATACTGTCCAATTTCATAACTCACCACTGGTGCAAGGGCGTTTGTGGCGATTGCACCTGCATTTCCGCCGTTGTTTGCGGTTTGCAAAGCCGCAACTGTTCCCCTTGCAATCGCACCGCTTTTACCTTTTTTGTCGATTATGCCGTAG
>JAFZMY010000001.1 GCA_017553165.1 Neisseriaceae bacterium | reverse complement strand
CAGGAAGAAAGAATTGGCTCGTTTTATCAACTTTTATAATACGGTTAAGCCGCACAAGGGATTGAATGGTGATACACCTTTCGAGGTCTTGAAGGCTTCATTCTCAACCCCATGTGTAAATAACGCGTGGATTTCTAACAGATTAAGTCTGCAGGAAATATTATTTAGGATAAAAAATAACGTAGCGATAGTTCAATCCCAAATATTCCAATCAAAATCAGCACCACATCGCTAACGATGCTAATGTAAAACTTAAAGGCACCAATGTGCTTACTATTCATTAGTAAAGCATACATGGACAATAAGCTAAAATCCAAGAAAATCCATAAACAGGTTAAAATAAGCAAGCTGGTGCTTGCATTTGTCGTAATGCCGATAAATTGTGGAAAAAATGCCATAAAGAAAATTATATCTTTGGGATTAGCAATGGCTACCGCAAAACCTTGCAAGAACATGTTTTTATTGGTTTGCGGTACGTTTGTTGTTTGTTTATGAAAATATTGGCGGTGTTTTATGTCTGAAAATAGGGAGTGTGTACCTAAATAAAAAATAAAAATCGAGCCTACAAATGATAAAAGAGTTAATAGTGATTCTGAAATGTGAATCATCCCTAAAATCATTGCTACTGCTGTTCCAATTAAAATTAAGGAAGATAAATTCGTGCCGAAAATGGTGAGTAGGGCATTTTTAAAACCACTTTGAGCGTTTTTTAATACCAAAGCACATACCGGACCTGGTGTAATAATAAAAATAAAAACAGATAGTAAGTAAGCTAAAAGCAATTGATAATTCATTTTGTTACCTTGAATGGACATTTTTCTAAATTTTCTGATACTTGTTTTATTAATTTAAGTGTAAAAACAATTTTCCGGCAGACTTTAATATTAAATAGTCTGCCGGAAAACAATTCATAATTAGATGTTATTTATCGTTTCACACCGCTTAAACAAGCCCATCCTTCATCGAAAATAGGTGGGTTCATTTCAAACCATTCTTGGTATATAGTCATCATTTCATCGGCTTGTTCTGCCAAGATTCCTGATAGGACAATGTTTCCTCCAGTCTTGGTATGACTTGCCAAGAGCGAACCTAATAGACGTAGTGGATTGGCTAATATATTTGCTATGACAATATCATAAGTTTGATTGGCAATACTTTCATCATCGGACGTGATAAAACGTGCATCAACTTGATTTTCTTCGGCATTAACTCGAGATGCTTCAACTGCTTGATGGTCAATATCAACACCATCGACACTTTTAGCACCTAATTTAAAAGCTGCAATCGCTAAAATTCCTGAACCACAACCATAATCCAAAACTGTTTTTCCGGCAGTCTGATTTTTATCTAACCATTGCAAACATAGACGTGTTGTTGGGTGTGAACCTGTGCCAAATGCTAAACCGGGATCTAATTTAATATTGATAGCGTTATCATCTGGTGCATCATGCCAAGATGGCACAATCCATAAACGTTCTGATATTTGAATTGGATTAAATTGTGCTTGGGTTAAGCGTACCCAATCTTGTTCCGGCAGAGTTTGAATTTGATAGTTCGGTATATTGATGCCGATGTCATTGCATGCAAGTTTAATCATGGCATCAACATCGGTTTTTTCATCAAACAATACCAATAACAAGCTATTGTCCCATGATTGTGTAGGCTCACCTGGTTCGCCGAAGATTTCTTGTTCAGCATCAGTACCTGCGTATGCATCCTCAATTGCACAACTTAACGCGTTATGCTCCATAACTGCATCGGATAGGCGTTCTACGTCTTGAGAAGAAAGGGTGATATACACTTGCTTATAGCTCATGATTTATTGCTTTCTTTGCGTTTTGCTAACCATTCTTCCAAATAGTGAATCGATACGCCACCTTGCAAGAATTGATGGTCGGTAAATAATTCGCCGTGCAAAGGAATATTGGTTTTAATGCCTTCAATTACAAATTCACGCAATGCCACACGCATGCGGTCAGTGGCTTGACGGCGACAATCACCATGTGCACAAAGTTTGGCAATCAAACTGTCATAATATGGTGGAATGCGATAACCTTGGTATAAATGAGTATCCAAGCGAATACCAGGACCACCAGGACAATGATAGTTAGTAATCAAACCGGGGCTTGGCATGAAATTAAATGGATCTTCTGCATTAACACGGCATTCGATGGCGTGTCCACGTAGGTGAATGTCTTTTTGCTCGATTGATAATGGCATTCCGGCAGCGATACGCATTTGTTCTAATACAATATCAACACCACTGATTAATTCGGTTACAGGGTGTTCTACTTGAACACGTGTGTTCATTTCAATAAAGAAAAATTCACCGTTTTCGTATAAAAATTCGAAAGTACCAGCACCACGATAACCAATGCGTTTACATGCAGCAACACATGCTTCGCCAATTTGTTTGCGTTGACGTGGTGTAATACCTGGTGCAGGTGCTTCTTCGATGATTTTTTGATGGCGACGCTGCATAGAACAATCACGTTCGCCTAAATATACGGCATTGCCGAAATTATCTGCTAATACTTGAATTTCAATATGACGCGGTTTTTGTAAAAAACGCTCCATATAAACCATAGGATTACCAAAAGCGGCAGCAGCCTCTGTGCGTGTGGTTTCTACGGCAGTGATTAAATCTTCTTCTCGTTCTACCACTCGCATACCACGACCACCACCACCACCAGATGCTTTGACAATCAATGGGTAACCAACATCACGAGCGATGCGGATAATTTCATCATAATCTTCCGGTAGTGCTCCATCTGAACCTGGTACGCAAGGTACACCAGCTGCCATCATTTCACGTTTAGCAGATACTTTATCGCCCATTAAACGGATAGTTTCAGGACGAGGACCAATAAATACAAAACCAGATTGCTCTACACGTTCAGCAAAATCAGCGTTTTCCGATAAAAAACCATAACCTGGGTGAATTGCTTCTGCACCAGTTACTTCGGCAGCTGCAATAATTGCAGGAATATTTAGATAGCTTTTTGCCGATTCAGCCGGTCCAATACATACCGACTCATGAGCTAATTTAACATAAATGGCATCACGGTCTGCTTCTGAATGCACCATCACAGAACGCACGCCAATTTCACGACATGCACGCAAAACACGTAGGGCAATTTCACCACGATTTGCGACTAAAATTTTCTTAAACATAAATCACGACCTGTCCGACAAGGTTTTAGAAAATGGCTTTATTGTTAAGTTTATAAGTTTATTCAATGATAAATAAAGGTTCACCAAATTCAACCGGCTCACCGTTATTAACTAAAATAGCGGTTACAGTACCGGACATATCGGCTTCGATTTCATTCATTAGTTTCATGGCTTCGATGATACACAAAGTATCGCCAGCACTAACTTTTTGTCCAACTTCAACAAATGCAGGAGAAGCAGGGCTTGGAGAACGATAGAAAGTTCCAACCATTGGTGATGTCATGGTGTGTCCTTTAATATTCTCTGTTGGAGTGCTTTCGCTTGCCACATTATTGCTAATAGCAACAGGATTGCTTGCTGCAACAGCAGGCATTGGAGCAGGTGCGATATTGTAAGACATTGGTGCTACTGCGGTAGGTGTACTTTCACGTGTGCGAGTAATGCGAACCTTTTCTTCGCCTTCGGTAACTTCGATTTCAGCGATGTCAGACTCTTCTACCAAGTCAATTAGTTTTTTGAGTTTACGTAAATCCATTTGTTTTTACCCTTTTTAATATTAAGTAACTTATTGATTTTTTGTTTGATAATTTGCCGCATAATCTAATGCTGCAAGATAACCCATAGTACCCAACCCAGCGATAACTCCACAGGCAATATCAGAAAGATAAGAGTGTCGTCTAAATGGTTCGCGAGAGTGTACATTGGAAATGTGAACTTCTACAAAAGGCAAAGCAACTCCTGCCAAAGCATCACGTAAAGCAACACTGGTATGAGTAAATGCACCAGGATTAATGATGATAAATTCTGTACCATCACTTCGTGCAGCGTGAATGCGGTCAATTAAAATATGTTCAGCATTGCTTTGCAGAAAATCTATATTGACAGCAAGTTGTTCTGCACGCTGACGCAATAATGCTTCAATATCAGATAAAGTAGTCGAACCATATATTTCAGGTTCGCGTGTTCCTAATAAGTTTAAGTTTGGACCGTTGATAATTAGCACTGATGCAGACATTTTTTTGCTTTGATATGTAGATAAGATTTGGCATTTTCCTGCAAAATGTAGGTAAATGTCCAGAAAATTATTTTTTGCGTTCCAATAAAAATATGGAAAAAATGTAGTTTTTTATAGATAACTTATTGTATTTTATATATCTATATGCTTGATAAGCAAATAATTTGTGGTTTGAAAAAATTTTTAAGTTTTATGGATAATCGTTCTTGTTGCGTGTGTAGAAATAAATTTTTCCAGCAGACTGTTAATAATTTATAGTCTGCCGGAAATAATATAATCAATAGTTTAATTAAGATATTATTAATTTTGTTTGAGATATAATCACAGTTTTCAAGCATTTTATAAAGGAAAAAACTATGCGTTTATCTGTTTTATCGATTGCACTTTTGTTGTCTGCGTGTGCTGTTATTCCAGATGCACCAAGTGATATGGCAGGTATTGCATTGCCAGAGCAATGGCAAGTGGTTGAGAAAAATAATACTGCTTACATTTTGCCTGCCCATTGGTGGGAGGTTTTCAATGATGATGATTTGTCTGCCTTGATTAATCATGCTTTGGAAAATAATAGCAGTTTGGAAAAAGCTACATATAGTTTGCAACAATCTTTATTGCAATTAGATATGGCAACTGCGGATATGTTGCCATCTGTTTCTGCTTCCGGCAGTGTTGGTGCACGTAAACCATTGAACAGTGGCAATGAGAAATGGAGTAAATCATATTCTTCAAGTGCTAATGTTTCTTTTCAATTGGATTTATTTGGCAAGTTGCTAAAAATGCGTGATGTACGCAAATGGTTAGCACAAGCATCAGCAGAAGATAAACAGCAAATTGCAATTGCGGTTACTACGCAAGTTGCTGATTTATATTGGCAATTAGGTAGCTTGAATCAAAAAATTGCTTTATCACAACAGAATTTAAGCAACTCACAAAAACAATTAGAATTTGTCCATCTTAAATATAAACATGGTGCTTTGGCACAAATGGACGTGTTAAGTAGCGAGCAAGATTTTCGCCAGCAACAAAACTCATTAAATTCATTAGAACTACGTGCCACACAGTTGCGTCATGCTTTATCGGTGTTGGTAGGGCAAATGCCAGAAGCACCAATAAATGAACCTAAAAGTCTGCCGGAAAAGTTTTATATTCCTGATTTGAAAGTAAATTTACCATCTGAAGTGTTGGATAATCGTCCTGATATTCGTGCATCACGTATGCGTTTGATGTCTGATATGGCAAATGTAAGTGTAAAAGTGAGAGACTTTTTTCCAAGTATAGATTTGGGTGCAGGCGTTTCAACTGGTGGAAGTGAATTAGCAAAAATTTTATCTGACCCAGTTGGTTCATTATCCTTGCGTTTAGCTTTGCCAATTTTGAACGTTCCTGACAATATTTTGAATTTAAAAGTTTCACAGATTCAATATCGTTCTGATTTAGCCGATTATCGCAACAAGCTTTACAATGCTTTATCAGAAGTTGAAGATGCGTATGCTCAATACAATCAATTGAATAAACAACACGCACTAATGTCGGAAAATCTAATTGCTGCACGTAAATTAGAACGTATGCGAGAAGTACGTTATGAAAACGGTGCTGATGATTTGGATAAATTATTATCTGCACGAAAAAATACCAGAACAATCGAACAGAATATGATTGATACCGAACTATCGTTGTACCAAAATTTCTTGGCAAGATACACCGCTTTGGGCGGTAGTGATGTGTTGGATAAGCAATAGATAAAACCTAACTGAAACTCCTGCAAAACTCTATCAGAAACAAAAATTTAATCCTGCCGTAGGGTGGGCTTCCCAGCCCACCAAAACGCCGCAGGCGTTAATCCGTTGTGTTTTAACAACTTTTTATTCCGCTATATCGTGCGGTTGGTGGGCAAGGATGCCCATCCTACGGCGTTTCTTTTTCAAAAATTAGGTTTTGCAGGAGTTTCTAATTGCAAACAAAAAAGCGGTTTTATAAACCGCTTTTATAATATATTGAATGGAATAAAGCTTTCCGGCAGACTGAAACCTTTGCAAAATTAGCATCTCTTTGCACATTTCGTACGTTTGCGTTGCTTTTCAACGACAAGCCTTTCTACTTGTTATGTCTTCGTTTTGCTGTGATACTACAACTTTGAAATCTGCTCACATCTATCGGTTTTGCAAAGGTTTCAGACTATGTTTATATAAACACCTTTTAATCCAATAAAGTTTCCATCAAATCAATCATAAACTCTGCATCTTCCACAGTAAGCTCTTCAAAACCATCTGGCATATTAAGCTCATTTAAAACCTTTTTGCCGGCATCGTGATTTTTCATATCGATAATGGTTTTTTGAATAATGGGTACAAATTCTTTTCTTGATGGGTGCATTAAAATTACATGCGTAATATCACGAATATGACTTTCGATCAAAATAGTCATTTGATTTTTAGTCAATTCTGATAATGAATGAAATGAACTTGCCACAAAAAACGCAGCATCGACTTCACCTTTAATAGCTGCACGTGCGGCAGCTTGGAATGATGGAACTTCTACCCATGTCAAATCTTTTTCATTCAAATTGGCAGCTTCCAATAGGCGTAAACCAATCAGCTTAACATCGTGATTATTGGTAATCGCAATTTTCATGCCGGCTTTTAGATCTACTATTTTTTTTATGCCAGATGACGCACCTGTCGCAATCACCATTTCATCAGGATTTTTAACTGGTTTTACCACTGGTAGATAGCTTTGATCACGAATCAAATAGGCAGCATCAAATGGATTAGCATAAATAATATCCACTTGATGTTTTTTAAACATTTCCTGCTGTTCTTCTGCCGAATGGGGAATTAATAAGTGAATTTGATTTTCAGAATGGCGTTGCAAAATGGCATTAAAAATATTCCAGCCACCAAAGTGTTCAGGTGGGAAATCTGGTGCAATTAATATATTAGGCATACCTGTAGTTGTCCTTATATGTTTATTGTTCATTTTGTGTAAAATCTTATTCTTGTGCTTTTAATTGCTTGTACAATTCTTGCATTTCTTTGATTTTTTCACGAGATGGCTGACGGCGAACCGAAGTGTAGCCTACAATTTTCCCATTACGCACATTAGGGATAATAGTGGCATAAACCCAATAAAATCCACCATCTTTACGTAGATTTTTCACATAGCCGTGCCATTTTTTACCGGATTGCACATCGTCCCATAATCCTTTGAAAGCAACTTTGGGCAAATCAGGGTGGCGTAAAATACTGTGTGGCACACCAATTAAATCTTCTCTATTCCAACCAGACATGTGCACAAAAGCTTCATTGGCGTGAGTGATGATACCTTTAAGGTTTGTGCGTGAAACGATTAAATATCCTTCTGGAAAAAGAGTTTCTTCATCGGTGGTATATACGGTGCGAGTGAAACCATCGTAATATTTGAGAGTGTGTTCAGTATGGGGAATTTTAGGCTTGGGCATTTGAGGAATACCACGTGCAACGTAATCTTCCTGTTTATCCTGCTTTTTTAAACTGTCTAACCTGTCCAATAAACCCATGCTTTTTGTGGGAGTGTTTCCTTTGTTATCTTTGTCCATATCGTTAAGAGCGTTGTGATTAGAATTATTTAGAATGAACTTAATGTTAAGAATCGAAGTTCAAGTTTTCAACCGCACATTATAACATTGTTTTTTTTTTAAACAAATAATTGTACAAAATTTTTAAATAGTTTGTATTAATGATGGTTGCTTGTTTTCTAAACTGTCTTGCTTGGGATTTTTATCTTTTTTAATTTCATTTAAATAATTTTGGATAGCGTATATCAACTGTTGAGTGCCATCGTGATTTAAGGCACTTATTTCAAATAAACGTGGAGTTTTGGTGTCAAATTGAAATTCATCATTAGGAGTAGGGTGATTCCACTCGATTTTTTGTAGAAATTCATTGATTTTGTTTGTTTTTTCGTTTTCCGGCAGTATATCTGTTTTATTTAAAACTAACCAACGTGGTTTGTTATATAAATCTTCATCATAACGGCGAAGTTCATCAATAATGGCAAAATATTCTTGTGCAGGGTCGGTTTCTTCATTAAACGGTGCAATATCCACAATATGCAATAACAATCCTGTGCGTGATAAATGCTTTAAAAAACGATGCCCTAAACCAGCACCTTCTGCCGCACCTTCAATTAAACCGGGAATATCTGCCATTACAAAACTATCATTTTCTGACAATCGTACTACGCCTAAATTAGGGTGAAGTGTGGTGAAAGGGTAATCTGCTACTTTGGGACGTGCAGCAGAAACGGCACGAATTAACGTTGATTTACCAGCATTGGGCATTCCTAATAGCCCAACGTCTGCCAATACTTTAAGTTCCAATAATAAAGAACGTTGTTCACCTTCTTCACCTGGAGTCGCTTGCTTGGGAGAGCGATTGGTTGAAGACTTAAAATGAATATTACCCAAACCTCCTTTGCCACCTTTTGCCAAGCAAATTTTTTGTCCGTGTACTGTTAAATCGCCCAAAATTTCACCGTTATCAGCGTCTTTAATTTGCGTGCCGATTGGCATTTTAAGTTCAATATCATCAGCACCTTTGCCGTAGCGGTCGGAACCATGTCCTTTTTCACCGTTTTTGGCACGATATTTTTTGACAAAGCGATATTCCACAAGAGTGTTAATGTTTTCATCAGCAACGGCAAATACACTGCCACCACGACCGCCATCACCACCATCAGGACCACCCATAGGAATATATTTTTCACGGCGGAAGCTTACAGCCCCATTTCCACCATTGCCTGCGGCTACTTCAATTTTTGCTTCGTCAATAAATTTCATATCAGTTTCTATAACTTAACGCTTAACTTGTGATTATTTATAAACACAGCAGTCTGAATAATAATTAAATTATTCAGACTGCCGGAAAACAGTATTTTATATCAATTATTCTTGTGAATTATTAATTGTTTTTTGCCAGAAGGTTATAGCTTGTTGTTGTAAGGAACGCTGCCATTCCATAAAAGGAATATTTGATAAATTTTGAAATGGCGACATAAACCAGCGATTGGCTTTATTAACGGCTTTGGCTTGTTCTTCAATCTTTTCTTGCCATTCTGAAAAAATACGCATATTTTGTTCCAAAAATGGAGCAAATAAACTTTGCGAAACTTGCCCATACATGCGAATCATCTGACAAATAGTTTCATTACTTAAAATTGGAGTGCCGCCGGTTTCCTCTTCGGATATGATTTGCAAAAGTACTGAACGAGTTAAATCTTCACCGCTTTTGGCATCGACAATCTGAATGTCTTCGTATTCCAAAATCATTTGTTTGACATCTGAAATTGTTACATAACAACTAATTGCTGTATCGTACAGACGGCGATTGGGGTATTTTTTGATGATGCGTTTTTCTGTTTTCATATGTTCAAAATCTATCGTTAAGGTTAAAACTAAAAGCGTATCAAAGTTAAGTGAAATGAAAGTTTATTCCTTTCAAAGTGCCTAATTTTAACAGTTTTAAATTCAAAAAGCGACAGTTTATAATGTTTTGACGGTGTTTTAGCAGTAAACTGAAAATGTGTAAGGTTTCTTTGTAATAATTGTTCAAGTACCCAAATTTTGAATTTGCACGATAAAAATGCAATATATATATATATATATCAATGAGTTACAAGTTTCAAATCATATAACACATATCTCTTAAATAACTACCGGATATAAATTTTTTACAAAAAATTACTTTGTTTGTGTTAGAATGTGGTAGGTGTCCTTTTGTGTTATCACATTAGGTAGCTGTTATTTCTTGATAGTACTGGCTGTGTATATTGTGGTGTGATGCCAGTACGTGTGTGTTGTAAAACTTAAATCGTAAGGAGATTTGTTTATGCAAAATCTAAATGAAGCATTTAGCAAAGTTGGTTTAGATACATTAAATCAATTGAACAAAACTGCAGAGTTAGTTTTGAAAAGTACAGAAGAACTTTTCAATTTGAATCTTGAATTTACAAAAAAATCTTTTGACCATAATTCTCAAACAGCTGAAAGTATGTTGAAGAATTGCAATAACCCACAAGAAGCTGGCAAAGAAGCAAGCGAATGGGCAAGCCAAAAAGGCGAACAATTAACTCAACATTTACAAGCACTTTATTCTTGGGCAGAGGCTGTGCAACAAAATACTCAAAAATTGGCAGAAAACCAATTTGCAGCTGCTCAAACAAGCATTAAAAATCAATTGGCAGAATTGAAAAAAGCATCTCCTGAACAAACTCATGCAATGTTTGATCAAATTCAGCAAGCATTTGAAACAACTAAAAGCACAATAGAATCTTTGCAGACAACTGCAAAAGAAGTGCAAAAAAATGTTGCTGAAACTGTAAAGCAATCACAAAAACAAGCTACTGATGCAGTTAAAAATGCGTCTGCTGTTGCTGCTGCCAAAGTGAAAAAATAAAATCAAAGATTTTTTGCTTTTATAAAAGATTTAGAAAATACTCATCATAAGTGGTGGGTATTTTTTATGCTTTTAAATATTGGTAGATACTTGTTGAGAAATGTATCATATCTTGAATTTTGAAACTCCTGCAAAGATAAACACTGCAAAACTCCTTTGTGAAACCAATGCAAAACCTAATTTTTGAAAAAGAGACGCCGTAGTGTGGGCTTACCAGTCCACCAAACGCCCGATAGGGTGTAATAAAAAGTTGTTAAAATACAATGTATTAACGCCTACAGCGTTTTGGTGGGTTGTGTTGTCCCACACTACGGCAGGATTAAATTTTTGTTTCAGTAAGGGTTTTGCAGGGATTTCTTTGTGGAAATGAATCCTGCAAAACAGACATCTGTGGCACATTTCGTAAGGTTGTGTGTTGCTCTAAACGATAGCCTTTCTACTTGTTATGTCTTCGATTTCTATGTGCAACTTACGCATCGCATTCATCTTACATCTACTATGTTTTGCAGGAATATCTGAAAAGTTAATTAGTCTGCCGGAAAAATTTTTGTGTCATTATTTATAAAAATTTAATGATTTTGTTAGTAATTGATTATATAAAATTAGCCAATATTATAATTGTATATTTTCTTTTATTTCATATAAATATATATTCATTATTATTGATATTAAGTATCAATAAATTTATTTTGGTTATTTTTGTGAATTTATTTGATTTTTATCAATTTTTTATACCAAATAATATATTTGAAGCGTAAAAAATATTGTGTTAGGATACGCAGGCTGATTAAATCGGCACGGTGTGCGGTATGAGTTAATTGGATTTGTACTGTACAAAAATAACTATTAATATGAAGGAACCAAACCATGACAACACGTAGAACTTTTTTATTCCAAGTTGTTCCTGCAGCAGCTGCTGTAACCTTGTTAGGAAGCAAAGCAGTAGCAGCGGATAAATGCAGTCCTGATAACAAGATTGCAAAAGCTTTGGATTATGTTACTGATACTACCAAAGTTGATGGTAAAAAATATCCAAAACACGCAGCTACTCAAACTTGCAAAAACTGCTTGCAGTACGACACAGATGGCACTTGCAAAATGATGAAAACTTGCGGTGTAGTTGAAGCTAATGGCTGGTGTAAATCTTGGGTTCAAAACCCCAAAGTTAAATAATTTATTCACTATTAGTTAGAATAAAACCTCTCTTAATTTTAAGAGAGGTTTTTTGCGGTTTAGATAGACTCCTGCAAAACTGGTAGATGTGAGTACAGTTCGAGGCGTAGTAGCACTTTAAATCGAAGACATAACAAGTAGAAAGGCTATCGTTTAGAGCAACGCAAACGTACGAAATGTGCCACAGATGCCAGTTTTGCAGGAGTCTCTTTATAGTGTTTGATACTACAGAAACCTCTGCAAAACCTAATTTTTGAAAAAGAAACGCCGTAGGGTGTGCTTCCTATCCACCAACCGCCCAATAGGGCTGGATAAAAAGTTGTTAAAATACAATGGATTAATGCCTACGGCGTTTTGGTTGGCTGGAAAGCCCCTACGGCAGGATTAAATTTTTGTTTCAGTAAGGGTTTTGCAGGGGTTCCTACGGCAAAACTCGTCATTCTGAATTTTCCGTAGGAAAACGAAGAATATCAACTTATTGTTTTACAAAAGATTCTTTGCTTACGTTCAAAATGGCGAATGATGAAAAATTGGGTTTTGCAGGAGTTTTATGTTTGTAAATAAGCTAAATTGTTTTCCGGCAGTGTCTAATTAATACATAGTCTGAAACCTTTGCAAAACTGTCATCTGCGGCACATTTCGTACGTTTGCGTTGCTTTTCAACGACAAGCCTTTCTACTTTGTTATGTCTTCGTTTACTGTGCTACTACAACTTTGAAATCTGCTCACATCTACTAATTTTGCAAAGGTTTAAGTCTGCCGGAAAGTTTTTAATTTATGTATTTTCTGCACCTAAAAATAGACGATAAGCAGGATTGTTGGAATGTTCGTGGAAAGTGTAGCCAACATGTGCCAAGAACTCTTGGAATGCTTGTTCATCGTCTTCTGGAACGTAAATCCCAACTAAAATTCTACCGTAATCCGCACCGTGATTGCGATAATGAAATAGAGTGATATTCCAACGAGATTTCATCGCACGTAAAAAGCGAGGAAGAGCACCGGGGTGTTCTGGAAATTCAGCACTAAATACACGTTCGTTTTGAATTTTATGAGTTCTTCCTCCTACCATGTGGCGAATGTGCAGTTTTGCCATTTCGTCATCGGTGAGATTGAGAGTTGGTAGTCCGGCTTGTTTGAGTTTGCTTTCGATTTGTTCCATATCGCTTTCGCCGGAAGTTTGCATACCTACAAAAATATGAGCGTTGTTATCATCACCATAGCGATAGTTAAATTCAGTGATATTGCGATCACCTAATAAGTCAATAAATTTTAAGAAGCTACCAGGTCGCTCCGGAATGGTTACTGCAAAAATTGCTTCTCGATGTTCGGATAGTTCGGTGCGTTCTGAAACATGTCGCAGGCGATGGAAGTTAATATTTGCACCACTTGCAATTGCTATTAGGTTTTGATTTTGAGCATTTTCACGAGCGACATACGCTTTTAATCCAGCCAAACTTAAAGCACCAGCAGGTTCGGTAATGCTGCGAGTGTCATCAAAAATATCTTTGATGGCAGAGCAAACTGCATCTGTATTAACCGTGATAATTTCATCTAATAAATCACGACACAAGGCAAATGTTTCCCCACCAACTTTTTTAACCGCAGTACCATCAGAAAATAATCCTACTTCATCTAACGTGATAATTTTTCCGGCAGTGATAGATTGACGCATATCATCAGAATCAGTAGTTTGAACGCCAATTACTTTGATGTCTGGTCTCACATTTTTTATATAAGCTGCGATGCCTGCGGCTAAACCACCACCGCCGATTTGTACAAAAATTGCATCGATTTTGCGTGGGTGTTGGCGAGTGATTTCCATGCCAATTGTGCCTTGTCCTGCGATAACGTATGGGTCGTTAAATGGCGGAATATAAATCATATTTTTTTGTTCGACCAATTCTTTGGCATGGTCATAGGCATCATTAAAAGATTCGCCTGCCAATACTACTTCGCCACCAAGATTTTTTACTGCGTCTATTTTGATTTGTGGTGTGGTTTTTGGCATTACGATAATGGCTTTGCAGCCTAATTTTTTTGCACTTAATGCAACACCTTGTGCATGATTTCCGGCAGACGCTGTAATTACTCCACGTGATAGTTCTTCATCGGTAAGTTGTGCCATTTTGTTATAAGCACCACGTAATTTGAAGGAAAACACAGGTTGTAAATCTTCACGTTTAATAAATACGTTATTGTTAAGACGTTTGGATAAATTATATGCACGTTCTAATGGTGTTTCCACTGCTACGTCATAAACAGATGCTGTTAGGATTTTTTGCAAGTAATCGGCATGAGTGTTCATAATATTTATAAAAATTAGTTTTTTAACAAGGAAAAGGTGTAAAACATAACCTAAAATAAAGTTGCGATGCAAGGGGAGAATGAAAATAATCTTCAAAGTCTGCCGGAAAGGTTTTTTAAACAGGTTTTCCGGCAGACTGAAAACTTTGCAAAACTGGTATCTCTTGCATATTTCGTATGTTTGCGTTGCTCGCAAAACGTAGCCTTTCTATTTGTTATGTCTTCGTTTTGCTGTGCTACTATAACTTTGAACTATGCCCACATCTAATAGTTTTGCAAAGGTTTTAGACTGATTTGAATATATTTTTGCAAAAGCGTAGCTTTGCTACTAATCTTTTTATCGTTAAGTAAAATTTAAATAAATTTGTGAGTTTATGTCTTGCAATTGTGTATGTTTTTTTATTAAAATAGCCGATTTACCAAAAATTGAATACTTAACAAATCGAGGAATAATTACAATGGTAGTAATTCGTTTTGCACGCGGCGGTTCCAAGAAACGTCCGTTTTTTAATGTTGTAGTAACTGACTCTCGTTCTCGCAGAGATGGTCGCTTTATCGAACGCATTGGTTTTCACAATCCAATTGCTAATGAAAAGCAAGAACGTTTCCGTATTGATAACGAACGTTTGAACTATTGGTTAGGTCAGGGTGCTCAAGTTAGTGAAGCAGTAAATAAGTTGTTAAAAACAGCTTAATTTTAAGTTAAAAATATTCGACTAAATAAACTTTTGGATTTGTTTTTGTATGTATCAGACAGAAGATTTTGTACCTATGGGCTATGTCAGAGGTGCAACCGGTATTAAAGGCTGGATAAAAATCAAAGCTGATACAGAATTTGCCGATGGCTTGATGGATTATGATGTCTGGTTTCTCGGTAAAGATGGCAAATGGCAAGAATACACCCCAGAATCAGGTAAAGTTGCACCAGACGGTTTTCAAGCTAAATTAGTTGGAGTTGACGACCGTAATGCTGCGGAATTATTACGAGGAATGACTGTTGCTGTTCTTCGTTTGAGTTTTGCAGAAACTGATGATGGTGAGTATTATTGGGTAGATTTAGTCGGTATGATGGTTAAAAATCCATCAGGCGTGCAGTTAGGCATTGTGGAAAATCTAATGGAAAGCGGAGCTCACGATATTCTAATTGTGCGTAGTGAAGATGGACAGAAGATATTGATTCCATTTGTTGAAAAATACATTATTTCAGTATCTAAACAAGATAATATCCTAATTGCCGATTGGCAAGCGGATTATCTTACTTGAAATGTTGATACAAGTTATCACCTTGTTTGCCGAAATGTTTACTGCCTTAACCGATTATGGTGTAACCGGTAGGGCGGCGAAAAATGGTTTATGGCAATTATCTTGTATAAATCCAAGAGATTTTGCCGATAATCGTTTAGGCTATATTGATGAACGTCCTTTTGGCGGTGGTCCGGGTATGATTATGCAGGCACCTCCGATTCAAGGGGCAATTAATCAAGCAATATCACGTGTTGATGATAAACGTGTGATTTATTTAAGTCCGCAAGGATTGCCGCTGACACATGAGAAAACTATCGAATTATCCAAGCGTGATAGTTTAATTTTATTATGTGGTCGCTACGAGGGTATTGATGAACGCATTATGCTTACCAATGATATTGAAGAGATTTCAATTGGAGATTTCGTAGTTAGTGGTGGAGAATTACCAGCAATGGTATTGATTGATGCACTGTTGCGTCATCGTGCTGGCGTATTAGGTGATGAACAATCGGCACAGGAAGATTCGTTTTGCGATGGTTTATTAGACTGTCCGCACTACACTCGACCGACAGAATTTAATGGTTTAGAAGTACCGCCAATATTGCTTTCTGGCAATCATGGCGAAATTGCGAAATGGCGTAAAAAACAATCGTTGCTTCGCACAAGAGAACGCCGTCCCGATTTATGGGAGCGTTATGTTTTAACCCCACAGGAAACTCGACTCTTAAATGAAGAATAAGAGCAACGAGAAAGTCCATATTAGATTAGGAAAAAAAACATGAGCAATAAATGCAAGATTATTCAAGAACTCGAACAGGAAGAAATCGCCCGTTTGAACAAAGAAATCCCTGAATTTGCACCTGGTGATACCGTTGCAGTTTGGGTGAAGTTTAAAGAAGGTAACCGTGAGCGTTTGCAAGCGTACGAAGGTGTGGTAATTGCACGTCGTAATCGTGGTTTGAATAGCTCTTTTATCGTACGCAAAATTTCTAATGGTGAAGGAGTTGAACGTACTTTCCAATTGTATGCACCAAGTGTTGCTAAAATTGATGTAAAACGTCGCGGTGATGTACGTCGTGCTAAATTGTATTATTTACGTGGCTTGACTGGTAAAGCTGCACGTATTAAAGAAAAATTACCAGCACGTAAAGCAAAATAATTTTTCTCTTTAATAAAGATGGACAGTCTTTGGGCTGTCCATTTTTTTAATAAGGAATTATATGAAAGGAATTTTATTAGCAGGCGGTCGTGGTTCGCGTTTATATCCAACCACAGATGTTATTTCAAAACATTTATTACCTGTTTTTGATAAGCCTATGATTTATTATTCATTATCGTTGTTGATAATGGCAGGTGTTCGTGATGTTTTGATAATTACTACTCCACAAGATTTGTATCTTTATCGTAATTTATTAGGTGATGGTAAAGATTTAGGTATGAGTCTTTCATATTGCATACAACAAGATGCAAATGGGATTGCCGAAGCGTTTATTTTAGGAAAAGAATTTATTGGTAATGATAATGTAATGTTAGTCTTGGGAGACAATATTCTAATTGATAATAGTCTGCCGGAAATATTAATTCAAAGCAAAAAACATGTAGAAAATAATAATCAAGCTTATATATTTGCATATAAGGTGAGTAATCCAAAATTATTTGGAGTGCTTACTTTGAATAATAATGGTGAAATAATCGCAATTGAAGAAAAGCCTAATAATCCTACTTCAAACTATGCTATTGTTGGAGTTTATTTTTATCCAAATAGTGTGGTTGATATTGCACAATCTATACAGCCATCAAATCGTGGTGAGAAAGAAATTAGCTCTATTAATGAATATTATTGTAATAAAAAATTATTAAATTATAAGGTATTAGAAAATGCAACTTGGTTTGACGCTGGTAGTTGTGATGGATTATTAAATGCTACTAATTATATTGCTAATTTTCAAAAAAGTAATAATAAATATATAGCTTGTATTGAAGAATTAGCATATAAAAATTCTTGGGTTGATAAACATAAATTACAAAATTTATCATATAAATCTGATAATGAATATTATCGTTATTTGCGTAAAATTTTAGATTAAATTTATTATAGGATAGTCTGCCGGAAAAGATTATTAAATCTTTCCGGCAGACTTTTTTGAACTATATATAAAAACTATGTTTTTTATTATTCAAAAAAATTTCTACAAAAAACACTTTACAAAAATAGAAACCCCTGCAAAACCTAATTTTTGAAAAAGAAACGCCGTAGGGTGGGCTTTCAGCCCACCAACCGCCCGATAGGACGGGGTAAAAAGTTGTTAAAATACAATGGATTAACGCCTACGGCGTTTTAGTGGGCTGGGAAGCCAACCCTACGGCAGGATTAAATTTTTTGTTTCAGTAAGTGTTTTGCAGGAGTTTCAACTACTGTAAAACTTGTAATTAGTAAATTGGGTGTAGAGAAGTGAATAATATCATCATATTGTTTTTAAAAAGATTTATTTGTTACTCGTTACGAATGAAGTATAAAAATGGAGTTTTGCAGGTGTCTCTTTGGGTCATTAATTTTTAAATAGTTAGGTTTTACAAGTATTTCTACGGTGTTACCTTTTTTAAAAGTTAGGTTCTGTATAGATGCTTGAATAATAGATTTTGCGAAGTTTTTTGTATATTAAAAGTCTGCCGGAAAACTTAATTCTATTGACTCAATATATTGAATTAAATTGATTAATCAATAAATTTTTTGATACAATATGGGGTGTTTTTTAGTTTTTTACTCATTGAGTAAATGGGTAAGTTAATTGTAGCAAAAGGCAGTTATTAAAAATGGCACTAATCTTAAACACAGTAAGCAAAGACGCTTCTTCATCTAATCTTGGCGTACGTCGAGGAGCTAATTTTAAAATCAAAGCTCAAGCAGGTGATAAATATCACTTGATTGACGATGCAACCGGTAAAAATCCGACAGACTTAATGGTTCAAAGAGATGGTAACAATCTGATTTTGAATAGCAAGTTTCATGATGTTAAGATAGTTATTGAAGATTTCTGGGCAGAATGTAGTGCAGGAAATCAATGTTTTGCCATTTTTGATACTCCAATGGAAGCCGGT
>JAFZMY010000096.1 GCA_017553165.1 Neisseriaceae bacterium | reverse complement strand
CGGCAAAACGCCAAAGGTCGTCAAGCCAAATCCAAAGCACGCTTGGCACGCTTTGAAGAAATGAGTAGTTTTGAATATCAAAAACGCAACGAAACGCAGGAAATTTTTATTCCCACAGCCGAGCGATTAGGCAATGAAGTGATTGAATTTGCCAATGTTTCTAAATCGTTTGGCGATCGTTTGTTGATTGATAATTTATCTTTCAAAGTGCCTGCTGGGGCGATTGTCGGCATTATCGGCTCAAACGGTGCAGGTAAATCGACTTTATTCAAACTCATCACAGGCAAAGAACAGCCTGACAGCGGCACGGTGAGCATAGGGCAAACCGTGCGAATGTCGGTGATTGACCAAAGCCGCGAGGGCTTAAACGACAACGCAACCGTGTTTGACGAAATTGCACAAGGACACGACATTTTAAAAGTGGGACAATTTGAAATTCCTGCAAGGGCATACTTGGGACGCTTTAATTTCAAAGGTTCGGATCAAGGCAAAATTGTGGGCAAATTATCAGGCGGCGAACGCGGACGCTTGCATTTAGCCAAAACGCTTGTGGCAGGCGGCAATGTGCTGCTCTTGGACGAGCCGTCTAACGATTTAGATGTGGAAACCTTGCGTGCATTAGAAGATGCCCTGTTAGAATTTGCAGGCTGCGTTTTGGTAATTTCCCACGACCGCTGGTTTTTAGACCGCATCGCCACACACATTTTAGCCGCAGAAGGCGATTCGCAATGGGTATTCTTTGACGGAAACTATCAAGAATACGAAGCCGATAAAAAACGCCGATTAGGCGAAGAAGCCGCCAAACCCAAACGAATCAGATATAAACCTGTGGTGCGATAAACAATTTATATCAAAATATTTCAAAACGATAATGCTTATGGCACGCATTGTTGTATCGTTTGTGGCGTGCCATATTTTTTACTTTTGAATTATTTTGACTATAATATTTAGTTAGTAAAACATTGTACACATCAACAAAAGGAACATTAAAATGGAACATACACTTCCCAAACTGCCTTATGGCATAGATGAACTTCAACCTGTTTTTTCAAAAGAAACAATGGAATATCATTATGGTAAACACCATAAAACCTATATTGACAATTTGAATAAATTGATTGTTGGCACTGAGTTTGAAAATATGCCATTGGAAGAAATAGTTAAAAAATCCGCTGGTGGAATTTTTAATAATGCAGCTCAAACATGGAATCACACTTTCTTTTGGTTAGGATTTGCTCCCAATGGTAAACGTGTGCCAGATGGCGAATTAGCCGATGCAATCAATAAAACATTTGGTTCATTTGATGAATTTAAGACAGCATTTGCTAATTGTGCTGCCGGAACATTTGGTTCTGGCTGGGCATGGTTGGTGAAAAAAGCTGATGGACAATTAGCAATTGTTTCAACATCTAATGCCGCTACTCCTATAACAGAAGAGGGTGTAACACCGCTTTTAACTTGTGATGTATGGGAACATGCTTATTACATTGATTATCGCAATAGTCGTCCTAATTATTTACAAGGATTTTGGCAAATTGTTGATTGGCAAGTTGTAAGCGATCGTTTTACTGCTTAATAATATAAGTTTCTAAATAATTTTCCGGCAGACTGAAACCTTTGCAAAATTAGCATCTGCTGCACATTTCGTATGTCTTCGTTTGCTGTGCTATTACAACTTTGAAATCTGCTCACATCTACCAGTTTTGCAAAGGTTTCAGACTATTTAAATAAAAAAGTCTGCCGGAAAATATTTATATAACTATTCCGGCAGAGTATTAAAACTCAAAGTATAATTAACAGCTACTATTGCGTAACTATTTGTTATATAAATAATCATTATTGTACGCTAAAATTTTTTAATACAAGCTAAAATCTATATTATCATTGTGAACCAATGAAATTGGCGTGGCAATACAAATAAATCGGCATAGCAAATTTATTTGTGTGGATTGATACTAAATTTTCTTCATAAGTTTATGCAAAACCTAATTTTAGAAACTTCTGTAAAACCCCATTTTTTCATCATTCGTTATTTTGAGCGTAAGCGAAGAATCTTTATAAAATAATGGGTTAATATTCTTCGTTTCACTGCGTGAAACTTACGAATGGAAACCCCTGCAAAACTGGCATCTGTGGCACATTTCGTACGTTTGCGTTGCTCAAAAACATAGCCTTTCTATTTGTTATGTTTTCGTTTTTGTGCTACTACAACTTTGAACTGCACTCACATCTGCCAGTTTTGCAGGGGTTTCTTATTGTTTTGTAACAGAAAATTTATTGTTTGGCGGACAACCACGCTTCGGTCGCCCATACGGAATAAATTTCTTTTGTTTTTGAAATAAGTTTTGCAGGGATTTCGAATGATGAGTTTTGCAGAAGTTTCTATCTGTGAAAAAAGTCTGCCGGAAAGCTTTTAAAACTTTTCCGGCAGACTTTTTATTTTATTGCGGATATATCTCTGTGCCATAATTATTATTATTGATATTAATGTTTATGTTATTGTTTATATTATCAGAAGGGTTTATGCATTGAAACTCAAAAACAATCTGATATACAGCACAATTAGTCAAAACACCAGGACTCCTGATGCAGGTACGAGTTGCACCGCCAAAAGCTTCTGCATCGGAATATCCCCATTTTTCACAACGTCGTGCTGCAAGTATTCTTCCATCGTCCATCATTGGAGATTGATTGGAAAATTCACTTTGTTCATAAGCAATTTTTACAGTACCATCGGCACGAGAACCGCCAATTGCAGCCCAAGTTGGAATGGTGTTACATGCAGTTTGGCTTAATAATACAGCTGTTATTAAGCAAATAGTTTTAATGTTTAACATATTTTATCCTTAAATAATTTAGTGTTAAATTAATCATCTTCACGAGATAATTTATAGATTAATTCCGGTACAAATCTTTGCGTTAATCCAGTTAAATCAAAATCAGAAATACTATTAGCAAAACCTATAACAATTGGCAATTTAGTTAAACCATTATCACCATCAGGAAATGCGTAGTTACGTCTATTTTCATCAGTTACCGTCATGGTATCAAATTCCAAATCAACGATTTCATTTTTAAATTCATCGGTTAGATTGAATATTTCATTGTGTACATTCCAGCGTGCACGATTTGCTTGTTTTTGTTTTTCATAAAGAATATCTTCTAAATGTTTTCTGCGTTTGAATAGCTTGCTGAAAAATGATTCTGGTGCTTCAAGTTTTTCTTTAATAGCATTAACTTCTTTTTCTAATTTATGATATTTAGGATAATTATCCTTGATAATTTCTTTAACCTTATTTAATGGAGCTTGGCTTTTTTCATTACATTCATTCCATTTGCCATTAGCTTCGCTATTATTAATAATAAAAACATCTTGATGGCGTTTGGATACAAACATTGCATAAGCTAACAGACGATTAGATAAAACACGTACTTGGTTATTATTTTCAATAGCTGGCAATGATGAAAAATCTTGTAATACAGTTACAAATTGATTAAATAATTGTTGGGTTGCAATATATGAATACTCAACTTCGTCTTTATTAAGCAATAGTTTTCTTAATCCATCTCTCAATGGAATTAAAATAAATTCAGTTAATAAACTTTCATAAGCTTCTATTTTTTCGATAATTGCATCATGTAAACTTTTTTCGGAGTTTAATGGTTTTTCGAATAGTAATGGCAATAATACTTCTTGATGCTCTTTTTCTAAATCATTAAAAAATTCAATTAATAATGGGCTAATAGTTGATTCAACCGAAAGGATATGATCTACATGGCTTCTAATTTGGTTTTCTAAACTATTGGGGTTTTCTAAATCTTCATTTGGTGAAAGATGTTTTAATTCAATAGCACAACCTTTTAATACCCAACTATCGGCAGAAAATAAACGTTTTTCTTCCAAAAAACGTCTAATCATATAAATATTAATATTTTCTATACTTGGTGCAACTGCAAAAATATATTTACTGGTACGTACAATATGTAGTTTGCGTATTTTATGCTCTTTGTGAAGAAAATCATTTAATATTGTTTGTGGATATTCAATAAGTTGATAATTAGATAATGTTTTAAAACCATATCCTAATAATTGTTGTTTCAGATAAACTTCATTAATGAATGTTTTACAAATATCAACATTCAATCTACGTCTATTATCTGGAATTTTAAATGTAGTTTTCTTACTGCGTACAATATCTGCTGCTTGATAAATAAATTCACCTAATATTTTACGTTTAGCGGCTTGTAAATGAAGGTTGCGTTCGACATTAAAACTTGTGATTTGTTCTATACAATTTTCTAAAATATTAGCAATTTCAATAATATCTGTGTTGTTTTTTAATGTTTGTAATGATTGAGCAATTTTATTGACAAACATTTGTAATCGAGAATTTCCGGTGTAGCCAGCAATGGCAAGTAGCTCCCCCCCTGCGTTTTGTCTTTATATTCAAAGGCTTGTGTTGATTCGTTCCAGAAAATATTTTTGCGATTTAAGATTTGTTCGCAAATATTTTGCCGACATTTGGCAGAAACTCCTTGAAGTATTTCTTTTAAATAGTCTTGCCAGTAAATATCTAATTTTGGTTCAATCGCAAGTGCTTTAACGCGTAATTCGTATGGAATGTAATCTGGGAAATTGGTGTAGTCGACAATCGTCATGATGTAATCCTTTGTGCAATGTATTGAAAAATTAATATTGGAAACAATTGGAAAACCATACTTTTAAAAAACGAAATTATGGTTTTCGCAGGAGTTTTTATCGATGAGTAAGACTCGTAATTATGAATATTATTGAGTAAATAAGTCAACATATTTAAACTTTTGCAAAACATAATTTTAAAAGATAACGTTTATAAGCATGGCTATTGTTTACTAACTGCTGGAAAAAATATTAAAATTCAAAAAATTATGCCTTTTGATGTATTGGTGGGTTAAAATACCCACCTCACAATATTACACATTAAACAAAAAGTGAATCACATCGCCGTCTTGCACGATATATTCCTTGCCTTCGGCGCGCATTTTGCCTGCTTCTTTGGCTTTGGTTTCGCCGCCTAAATTCACAAAATCGTCATAGGCAATTACTTGGGCGCGGATAAAGCCGCGTTCAAAGTCGGTGTGGATAACGCCTGCGGCTTGTGGAGCGGTGTCGCCCTTATGGATTGTCCAAGCACGCACTTCTTTTACGCCTGCGGTAAAATAGGTTTGCAAGCCTAATAAGTCGTAACCTGCTCGAATTAAGCGGTTTAAACCAGGTTCGGTTAAGCCCATTTCGCTTAAAAATTCGGCTTTGTCAGCATCATCTAAATCGGCAATTTCCGATTCAATCGCCGCACACACGGCAACTACTGGCGAATTTTCTTTGGCGGCAAATTCTTGCAGGCGGTCAATATAAGGATTATTTTGAAAACCGTCTTCCGCCACATTTGCCACATACAT
>JAFZMY010000095.1 GCA_017553165.1 Neisseriaceae bacterium | reverse complement strand
GAAGCAGACGCAAAAACCTTGCTCGCAAACGGCGTGAAATGTATTGCCGAAGGGGCAAATATGCCGTCTTCAAACGAAGCGATTGCTCAATACTTAAAAGCCAAAATCTTGTACGCACCTGGCAAAGCGTCTAACGCTGGCGGTGTGGCTACTTCTGGCTTGGAAATGAGCCAAAACGCCATTCGCTTATCATGGACACGCGAAGAAGTGGATCAACGCTTGCACGGCATTATGAACAGCATTCACCAAGCCTGCGTTGAAAACGGCAAAGACGGCGATTACATTAACTATGTGAATGGTGCAAACATTGCAGGCTTCAAAAAAGTAGCAGAAGCCATGCTCGCACAAGGCGTGGTTTAATACGCATTGGTTTTGCAATAAGAAAAGCACACCCAATGGTGTGCTTTTTAATTAATCAATAGTCTGCCGGAAAGTCTTTTATAGTCTGCCGGAAAGGTTTTATAGTCTGCCGGAAAGTATTTTATAGCCTACCGGAAAGTCTTTTATAGTCTTCCGGAAAAGTCCTATTAGACTGACGTAAAACACTTTATTGACCATTCTATCAAAAGGTAATACATTTACGTGCTTAACTAAATATTTTTAGACAAAACACTAACCATGAAACCAATTAACGAAATTATCCGCCAAGATATTCAAGCCATGAGTGCTTACCATGTTAACCAAGTACCTGAAGGTTGCATAAAATTAGACGCTATGGAAAGTCCTTATGATTTTCCAGAAAGCATGCAAAATCAATTAAGCAATTTATTATCCCAAACCCCTATTCGCTTGTATCCTCACATCGCAACAGATGATTTTATTCCTCAATTACGCAAAGCTTTTGCAATTCCACAGGTAGCTGCTGTGGCATTAGGTAATGGTTCTGATGAATTAATTCAATTTATTACCATGTTAGTAGCACGAGAAAATGCCAAAGTTTTAAGCATTGAGCCTACTTTTGTGATGTATAAACACAATGCTAAATTATTTGGTATGGAATACATTGGCGTGCCATTAAACGATGATTTAACCATCAATTTAAAACAAGTTCTTGATGAAATTGAAAAAAATCAACCAGATTTAATTTTTATTGCCTATCCTAACAATCCTACTGGCACTCGCTATTCACATGAGGATGTGGAAAAAATTATTCAAGCGGCAACCGGTTTAGTGGTTATTGATGAAGCGTATGGTGCTTTTTCATCGGATAGTTTTTTACCACAAGCAGGAAGCTGCGAACATTTATTAGTATTGCGAACATTTAGCAAGATTGGTTTTGCAGGTTTGCGTATTGGTTATGTTTCCGGCAGTGCATCGGTAATTAACGAATTAAATAAAATCATACCTCCTTACAATATGAACCAATTAAGCCTAACCGCAGCTAAATACGCCTTAAAGCATATAGATTGGATTAATGACAATATCACTCGCCTAAAAATGGAACGCGAAGTAATGTTTAGTGCATTGGAAGATATTGAATCAATTACTGTATTCCCATCAGAAGGAAATTTTTTAACTATACGTGTTCCTGATGCAAAAGCTTGTTTTGACGAACTCTTACGTCAAGGATTTTTAGTTAAAAACTTACATGGTTCTCATCAATTATTAGAAAACTGTTTGCGTATTACCATTGGCAAACAACAAGATAATTCTATAATCACGCAGATATTGCAAAAAATGTATAGATAGTCTGCCGGAAATCAAATATTACAAGGAATTTATAAATCATGACTTATAACTCACCTGATAAATATGGTTTTTTTGGTGAATTTGGCGGTTCGTTTGTATCAGAAACGCTAATAAAGGCATTAGATGAATTAAAAATCGCTTACCAAGAAGCAAAAAATGACCCTGAATTTTGGGCTACTTTTCATCGTGATTTAAGACTTTACGTTGGCAGACCATCACCTATTTACTATGCCAAACGATTAAGCCGACATTTAGGCGGTGCGAAAATTTACTTAAAACGCGAAGACTTAAATCACAGCGGTGCCCATAAAATCAATAACACCATAGGTCAAGCTTTGCTTGCCAAAAAAATGGGTAAAAAACGTGTAATCGCAGAAACTGGTGCAGGACAACATGGAGTTGCATCTGCCACGGTTGCTGCTCGATTTGGTATGGAATGCACAGTGTTTATGGGTGCTGACGATATACAACGCCAAGCCCCTAATGTTTATCGCATGAAACTTTTGGGAGCAAAAGTGGTAGCAGTCGATAGTGGTTCACGCACTCTGAAAGACGCAATGAACGAAGCATTGCGAGAATGGGTAGCATGCGTTGATGATACTTTCTACATTATCGGCACTGCCGCAGGTCCTGCTCCATATCCTGAATTAGTGCGTGATTTTCAATGCGTTATCGGCAATGAATGCAAGGAACAAATGCAAGATTTAATTTCTCGCCAACCAGATGTAGCAGTCGCTTGTGTTGGTGGTGGTTCAAATGCAATCGGTTTATTTTACCCTTATATTGAAGAAAAATCGGTGCGTCTTGTGGGCGTGGAAGCTGGTGGATTGGGGGTTGATACGTTAGATAAACACGCCGCACCGATCTCATCAAACAGTCCTGTGGGCGTGCTGCACGGATTTAAAAGTTATTTAATGCAGGATACAAATGGACAAGTATCAGCTACTCATTCCGTGTCCGCAGGTTTAGATTATCCAGGAGTAGGACCAGAACACGCTCATTTACATCAAATCGGTCGTGTGGAATACACTGCGATTAATGATGATAAAGCACTATCGGCTTTCCATGACCTATGCCGTTTTGAAGGAATTATCCCTGCGTTAGAAAGTAGCCATGCATTAGCATGGGCAATCGAAAACGCTCCTAAAATGAGTGAAGATCAAGTAATTTTAGTAAATCTATCTGGACGTGGAGATAAAGATATTAATACTGTGGCAAAATTGGTAGGCATTAATTTAGATTAATAGCAAAATAAATCTGTACAAAATAATCATGAACAAAATAATCATGAACAAAACATTATCGCTTATCGCCCTATTTTTATTTGCCCCTGCCCCCACTGTGGGTGTGCTTTTGGCGTTACATTCGCCGCAGGGGGCGAGTGGCACGGTTTTGTGGATAGCGGCAAAAGTGTGGTTATTTGTTTTGCCTGCAATATGGTATTTATTTATTGAAAAACAACCATTTAGCCTATCCAAACCAAAGCAAGGCGGCGTGTTTGTTGCTTTTATTGTCGGCATTATTATGTTTGCCGTAATTCTTGCCGCTTTTGGTTTAACGCACAGCACGCTCTCGCCTGATTTAATTCGCGAAAAATCAGCCGCATTTGGCTTAAATCGCCCACTCGTTTATTTGGCAGCGGCTTTTTACTGGATAGCGATTAACTCTTTGTTAGAAGAATATATTTTCCGTTTCTTTTTCTATCGACAGTTAGAAAACTTATTGAATATTAAATGGTTAGCGGTTATTTTAGCGGCAGGCATTTTTACCTTACACCACAGCGTGGTGCTGTCGGCATATTTACCGATAATGCACAATATCTTGGCATCTTTGGGCATATTTGGTGCAGGCGTGATTTGGTCAGGCTTATACGCCAAATACCGCAGCGTATGGATACCCTTTATCAGCCACGCATTTGCGGATATTGCCGTCTTCGGTATCGGTGCGTATTTAATTTTTCAGGCAGCCTGAAAAGCGTTCAGGCTGCCTGAAATAATTTATTTCAATTTGGATAATGATTGTTCTCTATTATTATGAATTTTTTCACAAAAATTTAAATTACTTGTCCTACTTATCCCTTGTCCGTTAAATTCAGCAATTCTTTCTTCATCTAATTTAGCTATGCCTGCTAAATTCTTTAATTCATTATCTGCCCAAATTATTTGATTTTTATTTTTAAAATCATCATGTTCAATAACTCCATTTCTCCAAAAACCATAAAAATCTTGTAATTGTTTATTTTGTAAAGAATATATCAATACACTATAAGTTTTATTACGATTAACACTTGGATAAGAAGTTACTTTTTCTTGTTTTGTATCTATCTCCTGTATTTGATCAATTTGTTTATTATCAGAATACCAAAAACGATAACATTTTCCATTTTTTAATTCAATAATAAGGCTTATATTACCATTATCAGAATAAAATATATCTGCTAACGAGTTAGTATTATAATTAGTTTCCATATTATTACAAAATTCAATATCTCGTTCAATAAATGGCTCGCCTTGTTTTTGACCATTACCATAAAAATCCTGTACCGCACAAAAACCATCAATGGTTGTGCCTAATATTTCACGATAATGTGTTGCTTTATTTTTATCATCGGTTAAATGATAAATAAAGTTACCGTCTTTATCTTTTTCTTCAATAAAATAATAAACGGTTTTACCGTCTTTTTTAACAATTTGACTATCTATAAAATTTTGATTTTCAATAATTTTTTCTTGAATTTCTTTATCACTTGGAACGGCTGGTTTTTCAGGTTCTTGGGGGCGTTCTTGGTTAATAAATTGATAATCTTTTCCTTCAATTTTCGCCATTACATTACCAGCATTTTTAACCGTTTCTTCTTTTGAACAAGCGGTTACAAATAAAGAAAACACCACACAAAAAACAATGCTGATTTGTTTCATTTTCACACTCCACAAAAAAGTTGATGAATTAAAAAGAAAGGGAAAGTTTATATGATATAACGCATAATATGCAATAAAAAATGTGTTTTTGTGCATTATTGTGGCAAAATTGTACTGTTTCAGGCAACCTGAAAGGATAAAACAATGCAAAAAGTAATATGGATAACAGGTGCGTCATCAGGTTTTGGGCGTGATTGTGCGGTGAAACTCTTGCAAATGGGGGGTTTCAAAATTTATGTTTCGGCACGCCGAGCCGAGTTAATGCAGGATTTGGCGGATATGGGG
>JAFZMY010000094.1 GCA_017553165.1 Neisseriaceae bacterium | reverse complement strand
CTGAAATAGGGGCGGTTACATGGGCATAACCCAAATTGATATTTGCCGTTTCCAAATTAGACTTGGCAACTTGATAACCTTGAACAATCGCGTCCCACTCCTGACGACTAATCGCCCCTGCTTCCATTAAGGGCATCATACGGTTCATATCGGCTCTCGCCTTATCAAACACTGCCTGTGCAGACGCTTTGGCGGCTCGATAGGGTGCGTCATCAATCAAAAACAAAGGCTGACCTTGTTTAACCATTGAACCTTCTTCAAAAAGCCGTTTCAAAACAACACCTTGCACACGAGCCCTAACTTCCGCTGTGCGAGATGCTTCCAAACGCCCCGTTAAAGTCATATTTAACTTAACCGTTTCAGGTGCGGCTTCAATCACCGAAACCACAGGCAAACCGCCCTGCGGTTGCTGTTGTTTGGGCTTACACGCCGTCATTGCCGCTACGGTTACCAAAGCGATTGCTGTGTATTTAAGAAGTCTAATGTGTGTCATTTTTTTATCAGCCCCAAAAAATTTTTAAAATAAAGATGAATTATTAAATAAAACTTAAACTAAAACAAAATGTTAATTTCATTTATGCTAAATGTTTGAAGATTATCAAAACAAGCTAACTGCTAACTAAATAAAAGTTAGCTCATTGTATGCTAATCATCATTTGCGTCAATATAAATTATACAAACATTTGCGAATGTAAATAACTTTTATTTTAATTAGTCTGCCGGAAAAGATAATATTTTATAAATTAGTATTGATAACTTTAAGATTATTTGCCATATCGCTGATGTACGTAGTTTTCAACTAACTGCATAAACTCATTTGCCATATTATCGCCTTTGAGCAATGCAATTCGTTCCCCATCGGCATAAACAGGTGCGACAGGTGTTTCACCTGAACCCGGCAAAGAAATACCGATATTAGCCAATTTGCTTTCACCAGGACCATTAACCACGCAACCCATAACAGCTACTTTCATGGTTTCAACGCCTTGATATTTATTTTTCCATTCAATCATTTTTTGACGAAGATGATTTTGTATATCGCGTGCAAGTTCTTGAAATAAAACACTTGATGTACGTCCGCAACCAGGACAAGCTGTAACTTGTGGTACAAAATCTCGCAAGCCCATACTTTGTAATAATTCTTGTGCCACAATTACTTCTTGAGTGCGATCGCCATTTGGTTCAGGAGTAAGTGAAATACGGATAGTATCGCCAATTCCTTGTTGCAATAAGACGGCCAATGCAGCCGATGACGATGCTATTCCTTTGCTGCCCATACCAGCTTCGGTTAAACCTAAATGCAAAGGATAATTACAACGCGTTGATAATTCCTGATAAACACTAATTAAATCCTGTACATGTGATACTTTGCAAGATAAGACAATTTTATTTTCCGGCAGACCTAATTCAATTGCTTTTCCGGCAGACTCTAATGCAGATGTAATCAGTGCTTCCTGCATAACTTGTGCAGGAGTTTTAGGGTTACCTAAATTACGATTTTTATCCATTAAACGCGTAGCAACTTGTTGGTCTAAACTACCCCAATTAACACCGATTCTTACCGCCTTATTATTTTCACACGCAGTTTTAATCATAAAGGCAAATTTATCATCGCCACTATTACCTTTGCCAACATTGCCAGGATTAATACGATATTTTGCCAAAGATTTAGCACAAGCAGGACTGTCTTTCAAAAGACGGTCTCCATTAAAATGAAAATCTCCAATTAAAGGAACGGTACAACCCATATCGTCTAATCGCAGACGAATTTCAGGCACGGCTTTTGCTGCTTCTTGTGTATTGACGGTAATACGAACCAATTCCGAACCTGCATCTGCAAGTTTTTTGACTTGCAAAGCTGTGGCGACAGGGTCAGCTGTATCGGTGTTGGTCATTGATTGCACAACAATCGGTGAATTTGAACCAATGTTGATATTATCAACTTGAACAGTTAAAGTTTGACGACGTTTAATCATGGTACAGTTAAATTGGCAACTTTACTATTGGCATTAGCTTTAACATCATATGCTTTACCATTAAGTTCAACGGTTGAACCTATCGCATAACCAATTTTTATGCGATACGGAGGTCGTCCGTTAAATTGATGGCGACTTGCACCTGGAACAATTTGACTAATTAAAGTTTTGTTTGATGAATCTATTACATGTAGATAGGTACGATATTTGGCATTGATATACAAAATATCATCGCTAATTTCCGATGCTTCATCATAAACCTCTGATGCTGTATTTTCGATTAAAGGAACAACTTTGGCATTTATATCATCAACTTGCAATGCTGGTGCAGTTATTTCTTGATTTAATTTTGCTTCTTCAAATTTTGAAGTACGATTTGATGAATATTTTTGCCAAATAAAAATAACTATAATGAATATTGCCAATAAAACAACTATATTTATCCAAACCGGTAATTTTTTATTAGAAACACTATGATATACATGAATATTTCTTTTAATTAAGTGATTTGAATTAGGCAGTGCATTATCCAATAATGGCTGAATATCATCTTCGATACCCAACATTTGAGCATAATTACGAATAAAACCACGTGCAAACACTGGGTCTGGTAAAGTCTCCCAACGTCCTTCTTCTATATCTTTAATTTGATTAACACGTAATTTCAAATGACAGGAAGCATCAGCCAGAGAAATATTTTTAAATACTCTAGCTTTATTCAAACTATCACCGATTTGTAATCGCCACTCTTGTGGGTCGTTTTTTACTTCTTTACTCACGAACTAACGTCCTGTACCACCAGTTATTTCCATCATTTCATCAGAAGCAGGATATCTACTACGTAATTGTGCTTCATACTCATAAGCAGCTTGGGTATTACCACGTGAGCGTGCAATTTTCCAACCTAAAAGTAAATCATCAGGTCCTAACACTTCAACACGACGTTGATATTGATTCATTAAATCTTGTGCTTGCGATAATTGACCTTCCATTAATTTTAAGCGAGCCATTTCTTTTAATGGAGCAGGAGAATTTGGTGCTAATGCTTTGGCACGTGCTAAATCAGCTGCTGCTGCTGCATAACTTCCGCCACGAGCACGACAAATGCCTTTATTCATGTGTGCAACATGTGGGGTAGGATATGTAGGGTCTGCTAATGCACGGTCAAAATAAACCAAAGACTGAGAAATTTGTTTCATGTTGTTACATAAAAACCAACCATAGTTATTATTGATTTCTGCACTATTAGGAGAAATTGACAAGGCACGACGGAATGCTTGGTCTGCTTCGTTGTTCATTTTTAAGTTTTGATGAATCCAGCCTTTAACTAACCATGCCATATCATAGTTACTTTGTGCCGATATTGCTTCTTCTATGGCTGATAATGCTAAACGATGTTCACCTAATTTTTCGTATTCCATAGCTAATTGTGTTTTAATTTTTGCTAAATCAGCCATTCTTTCTGAACGAGAAGGTCCTGATGTATCAGGAAGTAATGCACATGATGTAGCCAAAATGCACAATCCAAGTACAAAACATTTATTTAATGAACGTAAGATGAACATGTTTTTTCTCCATGACAGGAATAGTTTTCAAATCTGTGGTAGTGCGGCGAGTTTTGTCTTTCACCTGCCCTGCTAATTGTCCACAAGCGGCGGCAATATCATCGCCCCTTGTTTTGCGTATTGTAGCAATAATGCCGTTTTCATTCAAAATATCACGAAAACGCAAAACGCTATCTTTTTCAGGCTGCCTGAAAGGACTGTTGGGAAAAGGATTAAACGGAATTAAATTAAATTTACACGGCACGGCTTTTACCAAATCCAACAATTCTTGGGCGTGTTGTGGCAGGTCATTGACACCGTTTAATAAAATATATTCAAAGGTTATAAAATCGCGTGGAGCGTGCGGCAAGTATTTTAAGCACGCATTCATTAAATCTTTCAACGGATATTTTTGGTTAATCGGCATAATTTTGTTGCGAATGTCGTCATTCGGTGCGTGTAAAGACACCGCCAACGCGGTGGGACATTCTTGTGCCAAGCGTTCCATTTGCGGAATTAAGCCAGAAGTTGAAACCGTAACACGGCGGCGAGATAAGCCGTATCCGTAATCGTCCAACATAATTTTGAGTGCGGACACGGTGTTATCAAAATTTGCCAACGGCTCACCCATGCCCATCATCACCACATTAGAAATGACCCGTTCGTTTTTAGGCGTAACGCCCAAAGCACGATTTGCCACCCACAACTGACCGATAATTTCGGCAACGCTTAAATTGCGATTAAAGCCCTGCTTGCCTGTGGAACAAAACGCACAATCCAAAGCACAACCCGCCTGCGTGGAAACGCACAGCGTGCCACGATTGTCTTCGGGAATAAACACCGTTTCAATGGCGTTTTGATTATCCACATTCAAAAGCCACTTTTTGGTGCCATCAAAGGACGCATGCTCTTTAATAATTTTAGGCGGACGAATGTCGCAATTCTCTTGCAACTTCACACGCAAAGACTTGGCAATATCTGTCATTGCATCAAAATCATCACAACCGCCCAAATGAATTTGCCGCATTAACTGCTTGGCACGAAAAGGCTTTTCACCGATTGATTGAAAATAAGCGGTGAGGTGCGGTAAGTCGAAATCTAATAAATTCGTTTTCATTAAAATTAATAGTCTGCCGGAAAACAATTATTATCCATTTAAGCGTTGCATAAAGCGTTCGCTTCGTGGAAGTGTATCGTCATAAATGTTGTCATCATGGTCGGAAAAAATGACTTTAAAATCAGCAGTTTTTTGAATGGATTGATAAGTCGGTGTTTGGCAAAATGCCAACAACAATTCTTCATAAAAATTCATCACTTCGCAACGCAAATTATCAGAACCGTTTTCTTCATCGATTTCATCGGCTTTTTCATACATTTCATAGCCTGCGTCAGAATCGCCCCAAATATAATAAGCATCACATTGATGAGTGTATGTCCAGTCGCCGATACCGTATTTTAGCGATAAATATTCTTCGCCATTTTTATCGGCGTAATCATCGTCAGGATAGTTTTCCTGATAATATTTCAGCGTTTCGGCAAAATCTTCTTCGGTATTAAATGCCCATAAAATTTCACCATAATAAACACTGCAATCAAAAGCAAAAGCATAGAATTTTTTATCTGCGTGTTGCGATAAAAATTTTTCCACATCAGCAACAAGTTGTTGCAACAATTCTTGTTTGCGTTGTTCTTTGTTTTCAATCAGTTCAATCATGATAAATACTCCCAAAAGATTTACAAATTATCTTATAAAAAATATTTCAGGCTACCGAAAACTTCGTAGGGTGGGTCTCTGACCCACCGTTAAAATAAATTCAGGTAACCTGAAATGGTTTTATTCACAGTGGTGGGTCGAAGACCCACCCTACGAGTTTTATTTGTTGTGGTGGGTCGAAGACCCACCCTACATGGGTAATTATCGTGGGCAAATTTCGGTTGCAGAGAAGAAATACGCAATTTCAATTTTTGCGTTTTCTAAACTGTCCGAACCATGCACCGCATTTGCGTCAATCGATTGAGCAAAATCGGCACGGATTGTGCCTGCTGCGGCTTCTTTGGGGTTGGTAGCACCCATTAACTCACGGTTTTTTGCTACCGCATTTTCGCCTTCCAAAACTTGCACCATAACGGGACCTGATGTCATAAATTCCACCAATTCGCCAAAGAATGGGCGTTCTTTATGCACGGCATAAAAGCCTTCGGCTTCTTTTTTACTTAAATGTTTCATTTTGGCAGCCACAATTTTCAAGCCATTGTCTTCAAAGCGGCTGTAAATTTTGCCAATCACATTTTTGCCCACTGCGTCTGGTTTTACAATCGATAAAGTGCGTTCAATCGCCATTTTTATTAATCCTTATGTTGTCTTAAAAAAGTTTGGTATTCTACAATAATTTGTAAGATTAGAATCAATTAAATCTACAAATTAAGTTTTAGCTTTATAAAAAACTTCGGTTTGATTGCTTCGTATCAAACAAACATTATTTTAGCTTCGTCTTGCGACTCGAAGAAATTTCTGTTTGATGACTTCGTCATCTTTTTTACTCACTTCGTTCGTAAAAAGTTTGATACTTCGTATCAAACAAACCTTATTTTACGGCATACTTATTAATAATTACAAAGTCTGCCGGAAAGCTTAACAAATTGAAATATATTAATATATCAATATTCTTCACTATGCCAAAATGGCTGTCCCACTGTTGTGGTACTGGCACGTGCATTATTGCGTGGTGCTACTGGTGATGATAAGAATGCCAAACGACCAGCACGCACCGACATTGCAAAAGCATTTGCCATTTGCACAGGATCGCCACTATATGCCACTGCTGAATTTAATAAAACTCCATCAAATCCCCATTCCATAACTTGTGCTGCATGAGATGGCAAACCTAAACCTGCATCAATTATTAAAACACTTTCCGGCAGACGTTCTCGCAATACTCGCAAGGCATATTCATGCACCACTCCCAAAGCTGTTCCGATTGGAGATGCCCATGGCATTAGAGCTTTACAACCTACATCTAATAATCTGCGACATGCGATTAAATCTTCGCTGCAATATGGCAAAACTTTAAATCCATCACGAATTAATATATCAGCGGCTTTAACTAACTGAAAAACATCTGGTTGTAGGGTATCATCATCTCCGATTAATTCTAATTTAATCCAATCGGTATTAAATATTTCGCGTGCCATTTGGGCTGTGGTAATCGCTTCCTGCACTGATTGGCAACCTGCGGTATTAGGCAAAAGTGGTATGCCAATTTCTGACAATAATGACCACACCCCCTGTCCATCAGAAGTATTCATAACCCCTTGCCTACGCAAAGCAACGGTTAACATCGCAGGAGATGCAATATTCACAGCCTCTTTCAAAATTTGTAATGAAGGATACGACGCTGTGCCAAGTAACATTCTTTCGGAAAATTCCTGTCCGTATAAATTTAATTTATCCATAACAATTCTAATTTAGTAAAACACTGCCAAAAAAGTGTAAATAATACCTTTCCGGCAGACTATGTAAACATATAAATATCAAATTTAATTTAATTTTAAGAATCATGTTACAAGTTGAATTTTTTTATTTATGTATGTGTGTAGTATCTATTAAGATAATCCTGTAAAACTGGTAGATGAAAGATGAGTTCGAAGCGTAGTAGCACTTCACATCGAAGACATAACAAGTAGAAAGAATATCGTTTAGATCAACGCACAACGTTACGAAATGTGCTACAGATGCCAGTTTTACAAGAGTCTCTTTAAGTTAAAGCAAATCTCTTGTATCATCGCCACTGGCAATAAAATTTAAGTTGATTTGAAGTAGTTTATGAAACCATCATTATTAAACAAATTACATCTTTTACGTGAGCGTTTAGAGGAACTGAATTTACTTCTATCAGAAGAAGAAGTAATCTCTGATATGAATCGTTTTCGTAGTTTATCCAAAGAACATGCTGAAATTGCAGAAGTAGTAGCAACTTTTGAACGTTATTTACAATGCGAAAAAAATATCGCAGATGCACAAGAGCTATGTAACGATGCGGATTTCAAAGAATTAGCAGAAGAAGAAATCAAAACTGCCAAGCTACAAATGGAAGACTTGGAAAATGAATTACAAATTCTATTGCTTCCCAAAGATGCTGACGATGATAAAAATATATTTTTAGAAATTCGTGCTGGTACTGGTGGCGATGAAGCAGCCCTATTTGCCGGAGATTTATTGCGTATGTATTTACGCTATGCAGAACGCAATGGTTGGAAAAGTGAAATTATCTCGGCAAATGAATCTGATTTAGGCGGATACAAGGAAGTAATTGCACGCATTGAAGGTGCAGGAAGCTATGGTAAATTAAAATTTGAATCCGGCGGACATCGTGTGCAACGCATTCCAACTACTGAAAGTCAAGGCAGAATCCACACTTCGGCTTGTACTGTTGCCATCATGCCAGAAGCAGATGAATTGGTTGAAATTGAACTTAATCCTAATGATTTGCGAATAGATACTTTCCGAGCATCAGGTGCTGGCGGTCAGCATATTAATAAAACCGATTCTGCAGTACGTATTACTCACTTGCCAACTGGAATGGTTGCAGAATGCCAAGACGGTAGAAGTCAGCACTCCAATAAAGCTCAAGCTATGAAGGTGTTAGCCGCACGCATCAATGATAAACAAAAACAAGAAGCATTAGCCAAAGAATCAGCAGAACGCAAAAGCTTAATCGGTAGTGGTGATAGAAGTGAACGGATTCGCACCTACAATTTCCCACAAGGACGAGTCAGCGACCATCGCATCAATCTTACTTTGTATAAAATCGATACCATTATGGACGGTTGTTTAGATGAGATAATCTCTCCCTTAATCGCCGAACAACAGGCTGAATTATTGGCTAAATTAACGGAATAAAAAATAACTTTCCGGCAGACTTAAACCTTTGCAAAACATAGTAGAGGTGAGCATAGTTCGAGTGTGAGGCACAGCAAAACGAAGACATAACAAGAAAAAATGCTTGTCGTTGAAAAGCAACGCAAACATACTAAATGTGCCACAGATAATAGTTTTGCAAAGGTTTCAGACTATGTTTAATAAACACTGCCGGAAAGTTTTTACAAAAAATCTTTTTAACTTCTAATTACAAATCCATTAAACGTTCTATCGATGGTGCAAAATAATAAGCACCAGAAACAGCAGTAGATAAGCGTTCTAACAATAAATCGGTTTTACCATCGGTATCGCCAAACATGCTTTGTAATTGAGCTTCAATATTATGCAGTGTTGCACAATATGCTACAAACATTAAACCATGTTCTGCACTAACTTTACCAAAAGGCAAACTGCGTCTCACAATTTTCAATCCAACCCCATCTTCTTTCAAATTGGTACGTGTAAGATGAGAACGAATATGACGTATATCTTTGGTAAATTCAATATTTTCTGCTTTGCTACGCCCTACTGCTTCTTCCTGCATATTGATATTAAACGATTCCCATTTATTAAGGTTATGCACGTATTTTTGCAAAACAATATAGCTACCAGACGCATCAGGCTTATCATCTGCAATAATTGCAATTCTTCGAATATCATCAATTTGATGTGGATTTTCAGTACCGTCCACAAAGCCTTCTATGCCACGTGATTCTCCTTTACGAAAGCCATGTTCCTCGCTTTTAATAATAATATCATTAGCAAATTCAGATAATACATCTTGGGCACAAGTAAAATTGGCATCAAAAGATAAAGATTGAATATGAATCAGTAAATCACATTGCGTAGCCGGTGCTAAACCATTGCCATAAGACGGGAAATCTTTTAATTCCGCACCTTCTGCTGTATGTCCTAATGAATCCCAGTATACTTTGCCAAAGGCAAGAGTCATACGCAAATCATCATTGGCAAATTGTTTTTGTAACTTGGATAAAATATCCAAACTATTCCGGCAGTGTATTGAAATATTGGCATTATCAGCAATATTAGCCTCAATCCAAATCGAAAAATTAAATTGTTCAGATAAAATCAATGATTGTGCGGTTGCCATAAGTTATTCCTCCTAAACAACACCATTAAAACGTAAATTATAAATACTCTGCCGGAAAGCTTGTTAAACATTTTTCAGTAGATATTTGTAATCAATGCGGCAAATTATTACAACATCTTGTTTATTATACATTTTATTAGTCTGCCGGAAAATTTTTTAAATTAATTATTCTATTGATTTTGGCTCATATACAAATTGAAAGCTTTGCAAAACTCGTCATTCGTAAATTTGTAGTAAGAAAATGAAGAATCTAATTACTTGTTAAGTAAAAAGATTCGCAACGAAGTTCAGAATGACGAATGAGGAGAAAGTGGGTTTTGCAAAGGTTTCAAATTAGCATATTCATCTTGCAATAGATTAGATTTACATCTATAATTAATCAAGGCTATTAAACAAACTATCGATGGTTTGCAAAAAATTTTCACAATAAAATAATTTAAATAATAAAAATTATAATAACAACATTTAATTGATATATAAGGAATAAGTAGAAATGTTTAATATATCCATTTTTGATTTTTATATTATTGGGATAGGTGTAGTTTTATTTGTTAGCGTTTATGCAAGTAAAATATCTGAAAAAATTGGCTTACCGATGTTATTAATATTTTTAGGTTTTGGTATGCTATTAGGTTCAGAAGGTATAATTGGTATTGAATTTGATAATCCAGAATTAGCCAGAAATATTGGAACTATCGCTCTAATCTGTATTCTTTACAATGGAGGATTAAGTACTAACTTCAAAGAAATTAAAATAGTTTTAACTCCTGGTATTCTATTGGCTACAATAGGAGTACTTTTCACTGCATTAATTATGGCAGGTTTTATTCATTATATTTTAGACTTATCATTTTTACATGCTTTATTGTTAGGTTCTATCGTCTCTTCCACAGATGCTGCAGCTGTATTTATGATTTTACGTTCGCAAAAAATAGAATTGAAAAATAATATCAATAAACTATTAGAATTAGAATCAGGTAGCAATGACCCAATGGCAATTTTTCTAACAGTATCTATTTTAAATCTAATTGTGTTAGAACAAGCAGCTTCGATTAATGATATATTGTTAAATTTTGTTTTACAATTTATAGTTGGTGGTGCATTAGGTTTCTTTTTTGGTTTCTTATTTCCACGAATTTGTGCTAATTTAAAATTAACACAAACAGGACTTTATCCATTGATTAGCATTGCATGGATGCTGATGATGTTTGGTTCATCTTCTGCTATTGGTGGTAATGGTTATTTAACTATTTATGTGGCAGGTATTATTATTAATAGATATTATTTTAGTAATAAAGAAAATATTATGGCTTTTCATGAAGCAATTGCATGGATGATGCAAATTATTGTGTTTTTAATATTAGGTTTATTAGTTTTCCCATCTGATTTGCCTAATTTTGCTATTCAAGCTACACTTTTAGCTGCTGCATTAATCTTTATTGCTCGTCCTGCTGCTGTTTTTATTTCTCTTTTAGGTAGTCGTTATAAAATAAATGAAAAAACTTATATTTCATGGGTAGGATTAAGAGGTGCAGTTCCAATTATTTTAGCAACTTATCCTTATACCTATAAATTGACCGAATTTCATGCAATTTTTAATACGGTATTTTTTATGGTTCTAATTTCAGTATTAATTCAAGGAATGAGTATTAATTTTACTGCAAGAAAACTAAATATCGTTAAAGTATAATCAAGATTTTTTCGATTTAATCATAACAATATTAAGGCTTCACAAAAGATATTTTTTTACATCAGAACTCTTCCTAACCGAATTTTTGTAAGAATTAGTCTGCCGGAAAGAGTTAAATCTCTTTATAATTGACCCTTTGATTTTTTACACAAGACACACAAAAATGACGCTTTACTTATACAACACGCTTTCCAAAGAGAAAGAGCCATTTATTCCCCATAATTCGCACAAAATTCAGATGTATGTTTGCGGTATGACGGTGTATGACTACTGTCATCTCGGGCATGCACGGGTGATGGTTGTGTTTGATATGATTGCTCGCTGGTTGCGTTGTTTATATGGCGATAAGTCTTTGAAATATGTGAGAAATATCACCGATATTGACGACAAAATCATTAAACGCGCGGCTTCAAATGGCGAAAAAATCAGCGATTTAACTGCACGCTTTATTGCGGCAATGAACGAAGACGCTGCCGCTTTGGGCGTTTTGAAACCTGATATTGAACCCAAAGCCACAGAGCATATCGAGCAAATGATTGATATGATTAAGCGTTTGATTGCGAATGGTAAAGCCTATCCTGCGGCAAATGGCGATGTGTATTATCGTGTGCGTGAATTTGCGGAATATGGCAGGCTGTCGGGCAAAAGTTTAGACGATTTGCGTGCAGGCGAGCGTGTGGAAGTAGATAGCCACAAGCAAGACCCTTTGGATTTTGTGTTGTGGAAAGCAGCCAAGCCTGATGAGCCGTTTTGGGACAGTCCTTGGGGTAAGGGCAGACCTGGCTGGCATATTGAATGTTCGGCGATGGGCAATACGATTTTTGGCGAAACATTTGATATTCACGGCGGCGGTGCGGATTTGCAATTTCCGCATCACGAAAACGAAATTGCCCAAAGTTGCGGTGCAACAAATCGCGACCATTCGCATGTTAAATACTGGCTACACAACGGTTTTATTCGTGTGGATAACGAAAAAATGTCGAAATCTTTGGGCAATTTTTTCACCATTCGCGAAGTTTTGGAAAAATTTAAGCCCGAAGTGGTGCGTTTTTTTATTTTGCGTGCTCACTATCGCAGCCCCTTAAATTATTCGGACGCACATTTAACGGACGCAAACGCCAGTTTAACGCGGTTATACACCGCATTAAACAATACACCGCCTGCGGATTTTGATTTATCTGAAAATGCTAATTCATATACGCAAAAATTTTATCAGGCGATGAATGACGATTTTGATACCGTCAATGCCATAGCGGTGCTGTTTGAGTTGGCAAACGAAGTGAATAAAACCCACGACACAAATCTTTCAGGCTGCCTGAAAGCGTTGGGCGGCTTGTTGGGCTTG
>JAFZMY010000093.1 GCA_017553165.1 Neisseriaceae bacterium | reverse complement strand
GCATTGAATACATAGGATAATTTTTCCATATCAGGCACGGCTAATTGCTGCACGGCTTTTTCGTCCTGAATAGGTTTATCAAATTTCGGGCCTTCGCCTGCCACAAACGACAAACCTAAACCCATTGCGTCTGGCACGGTGAGAATGTCGGAAAACAAAATCGCCGCGTCCAAATTAAAGCGGTCAATCGGCTGCAAGGTTACTTCGGTTGCAAAATCTCTGTTGCGGCACAAATCCATAAAACCGCCTGCGTTTTGCCGCACCGCTCGATATTCAGGCAAATAACGCCCCGCTTGACGCATTAGCCAAATTGGAGTGTATTCGCTATCTTGTTTGAGTAAGGCTTTGATAAAGGTGTTGTTTTGTAAGGTCATGTTAATCTCGTTATTAAGCATAAAGTTATAAATTTAATTTATTTGATGTAATAAATCACATATTTCATCGGTTGGTGAAAAATCTGTTGGTGCTTGTAATAAAATAGCTCTGATTGTATCAGCATTTCGTTTTACACAGGCAGTATGTAACGTTTCCAATAGTTGTGAAAGAGATTCCCATGCCAACATTTTTTCTTGTGCACTCATAATACGAGGGTGTTGTGTTCCTTGAACGTTTTCTCCGATTAATACCTCTTCATAAAGCTTTTCACCAGGACGCAAGCCGGTAATTTGGATTTCAATATCACCTTCTTTGCCGGTATCATTTTTGATATTGTTTCCGCTTAACTTAATCATTTTACGAGCTAAATCAATTATTTTTACTGATTCACCCATGTCAAGCACGAAAACATCACCGCCTTTTGCCATTGCTCCTGCTTGCAAGACTAATTCGGCAGCTTCTGGAATGGTCATAAAGAACCTCGTAATTTCCTGATGAGTGATAGTAACTGGACCTCCCACTGCAATTTGTTTTTCAAAAAGAGGAATAACCGAACCTGATGAACCTAAAACATTGCCAAAACGCACCATGCAAAATATGGTTTGATGATTTTTTGTAGCCGCTAATGCTTGTAAAATTAATTCTGCCATGCGTTTGCTTGCACCCATGGTATTGGTAGGACGCACTGCCTTATCAGTGGAAATAAGCACAAAAGTTTCCACATTTGACTCTTGGGCTGCCATTGCACAATGCAGAGTTCCGAATACATTGTTTAATACACCGGCAGTTGTGTTGTATTCTACGAGTGGGACGTGTTTATAAGCTGCGGCATGATATACAGTGTTGATTGCAAAAACATTCATACAATCGGTTAAATGTTTTTTATCTAATACATTGCCTAAAAGCGGAATGATTTTAGTAGTACTGTTAAGTCTGCCGGAAAGTTGTTCTAACTCTTTATAAATTGAATAAAGTGCAAATTCACTTAATTCAAACAGCACTAAAACTTGTGGTTGATTAGATAAAATCTGACGACACAATTCTGAACCAATCGAACCACCTGCACCTGTTATCAGAACATTTTTGTTATAAATATTGCGTTGTAATAACTCTAAATCTGGTTCAACTTTTTCACGACCTAATAAATCATTGACCGATATTTTTTTCAAGGCATTTACCGTAACCTTGCCATCAACCAAGTCTTTCATACCTGGAATTGATAAAACTTCGCAGGGTAGGGGTTCTAATGCGTGCAGAATGTTTTTGCGTTGAGCAATAGTTGCACTGGGAATGGATAATAAAATTTTCTCCACTCTATAATCTTGTACTAATTGGGGTAGGGCAGATGGAGGGTAAATACTTTTATCGGCAATGATTAATTTATGTAGTTTAGGATTATCATCGACAAAAGCAACTGGATAATATTCATTAACTTGTTTAATCGATTCTAATAATTGTCTACCAGATTGACCAGCACCGTAGATAATTACAGGTCTGCCGGAACGATTTTGTGCTAATTCTAATATTCCTTTTACGGTAAATCTTGAACCTGTAAGGAAAACCAAACATAGCAGAAAATATAAAATTGGCACGCTTCGAGGTAGAGTTATTCCTGAAAACGTGAATACAGCTAACATAATGGCAACGGAAGCAATACTGCCTAACATCACCTTGTTCAATATTCGCAAACTTGCATAACGCAATACTGCACGATACAAGCCCATTCTGATAAATACGATGATACTAAACAGCAATATTAACAACCATAAAGTTTTAATATGAGGAATATTAAAAACTTCATGAGGATTCAGACGCACTGCAAATGATAGAATAAATGCTGACGAAATAAAAAATATGTCATGGATTAATAAAATAATCTTTTTAAACCAACGAGGTTGGTAAATTAATAAATTAAGAAACTTGTTCATATTTAACTCTTAATATTGCATCTACAACCAATCTAAAACCTTTGCAAAACAGTAATATGCGGTATATTTCTTATGTTTGACGTTACTCGCAAACAAAGCCTTTCTACTTGTTATGTATTCGTTTGTTGTACTACTACCACTTTGAAATCTGCTCACATTTACCAGTTTTGCAAAGGTTCAATCTGTATATTATACGAGAGATTTATAGCAAGATTAAAAAAGACCCCACAGCTTAATCTGTGGGGTAACCATTTTTTTTCAGAAAGGAGTGTAATGAGTACAATACTCAACGGCAGATTGTAATAAAAAATACCGTTTATCGTCAAGTGATTGATGTAAATTACCGTTTATATTTTGATGCGTTTTGTCCATGCTAATGCTTTTTCTTTAATTTGGGCAATATCAATTCTGGTTAATACGCGGTCGGATAAAACGCATTCGCCATTAATCCATACATGACTTACTTGCTCACGACCTGCGGCATATACCAAATGCGAAACCGGATCAAACAATGGCTGTGTTTCAATTTCAGATAAATCAATTGCAATAACATCGGCACGTTTGCCTACGCTTAAACTTCCAACTTTATCATCGATATGCAGAGCACGAGCTCCGTTAATAGTTGCCATTTTTAGCGTATCGTATGCTTTTAATGCGGTAGGACTGCCGGAAAAACCTTTGGCAATTAGAGCTGCTAAACGCATTTCAGCAAACATATCCAATTTGTTATTAGATGCAGCACCATCAGTGCCTAAACCAACATTCACACCTTTATCTAACATTTGCTGTACAGGTGCAAAACCAGATGCCAATTTCATATTGGAAGATGGATTATGAGCAACTGATACACCACGTTTTGCGACTAATTCAATTTCATCATCATTCAAATGCACCATATGAGCCGCAATCAGGCGTTCTGACAATAATCCTAAATTATCCAAACGTTTTAATGGACGTACTTTATGTTCTGTAACACTGCCGGAAACCTCATTTTCAGTTTCATGAATATGGCAATGAATAAGCATATCTTCATTTTCTGCCAATGCGATTACTTTTTTGAAAGTCTCATCAGACACGGTATAAGGAGCATGTGGAGCTAATACAAACTGTACTAAATCATCACCAAAAAAAGCACATCTTTCCGACATGGCTCGGTTGATGTATTCATCGGCATTATTGGCGTAACGATTAGGAAACTCCAAAACACTTGCACCGACAAAGGTACGCATGCCCATACGCAATCCTGCTTTGGCAACATCTGCATTGAAGAAATACATATCATTGACGCAAGTTGTACCGCTACGAATCATTTCTGCCATTGCCAATAACATACCGTCATAGACAAACTCATGGTCTACATGCTTTCCTTCGGCTGGCCAAATATGATTGTTTAACCAGTCTTGCAAGGCTAAATCATCGGCAAAACCACGTAACAGCGACATTGAACCATGACTATGTAAATTGATTAAACCTGGCATCAGAACATGATTATTCAAATGCAAAACATTTGCATCGGAAACATTTTTAGCTTGTGATTGAGGCAGAATTTCATGGATATTTTTACCCTTAATCCATAAAGCATAATCACATAAGATGTTGGGTTTATCGCCCTCCATCGTTAAAATATATGGTGCAAAAATAATGGTTTTATTCATAATATTCCTATGTTCCGGCAGACTTAACGAAATGATTATTAAATTTTATTAAATTTTTCCGGCAGACTATTAAAAGACTCCTGCAAAACCATTGTTTTTACCATTCGTCATTTTGAGTGAGGCTAAAAATATTTACATAACAATATGTTAGATTATTCATTTAGCTTGGCTACATTCAGAATGACGAGTTTTACAGGAGTCTTTATTAATTATTTTTTAAGAGTCTGCCGGAAAGTTCTTTAATTATACCTTGAATGGCAAATATTCATATAAATCGACTATACTTAACCGCTTTATTTTTTTCAATTTAAGACAGTATGAATTTATTAGGAACTTTGGCAAAAATTAGCGGTATGACTACTATTTCACGCGTTTTAGGCTTTGTGCGTGATACCGTGATTGCTCAAATTTTTGGTTCTACTGCGGCAACAGACGCATTTGTGGTGGCATTTAAATTGCCCAATTTATTAAGACGTGTTTTTGCCGAAGGTGCTTTTTCACAAGCATTTGTACCGATTTTGTCCGAATATAAAAATAATAAAAGCCAAGATGAAACAATTTCTTTTGTCCAACATGTAGCTGGCATGCTGTTTTTTGCTGTATTTTTAGTAACGCTTATTGGCATAATTGCAGCACCATGGGTGATTTGGATTTGTGCACCAGGATTTGTTGCAGCTGCTGATAATGATAAATTTTTATTAGCAGTATCGCTATTAAAAATCACATTTCCATATATTTTACTTATCTCACTTTCATCGTTTGTAGGAAGTATTTTAAATACCTTCAATCGCTTTACTATTCCAGCGTTTACACCAGTATTTTTAAATATTTCCATGATTTTCTTTGCAATTGTAATTTCGCCTTATTTGGCAACTCCAATTACGGCTTTGGCGTGGGGGGTGTTAATCGGAGGCATATTGCAATTGAGTTTTCAATTGCCGTTTTTATATCGCATAGGATTTTTACATTTGCCAAAATTAAATTTTCATGACAGCGGAGTTACAAGAGTATTAAAACAAATGTTGCCAGCAATTTTTGGTGTTTCTGTTGCCCAAATTTCTTTGTTGATTAACACGATTTTTGCATCATTTTTACCAGATGGAAGTATCTCATGGCTGTATTATGCCGACCGACTCATGGAATTACCAACTGGAGTATTAGGTGTAGCATTAGGCACAATGCTATTACCAACCTTATCTAAACACTCTGCCGGAAATAATAATCAGGAATTTTCAGCACTATTAGATTGGGGGATTCGTTTGACTTGCTTGTTGGCATTGCCAGCAGCAATTGGCTTGGCTGTCTTATCTTTTCCATTAATCAGCACCTTGTTTATGTATCGCAAATTTGGCTTGGAAGACGCATTAATGACACAACAAGCACTAATTGCATATACAGTAGGGCTTATCGGATTGATTTTGATAAAAGTATTAGCACCTGGATTTTATGCACGCCAAGACATTAAAACACCTGTGAAAGTTGCAGTGATAACCTTAATTTTTACGCAAATACTAAATATCTCTCTAATTTGGCATTTTAAACACGCCGGATTAGCCTTGGCAATTGCATTAGGGGCATGTCTTAACGCTACTATTTTGTACGTGTTGTTACGTCGTAGAAAAATTTATCAACCGCAAAATGGGCAGAAAATATTCATGTTACGCATAATCATTGCTTGTGTTGTGATGGGCTTGATATTGTATTTTTTACAATATCAAAACATCTATCAATTAGACTGGACACATAGTGCCACCCAAAGAATATTACAATTATTTGCACTAATTGTCGTAGGAGTAATTGCATATTTTGCAACGTTGTTTGGATTGGGATTCAGAATCAACCAGATTCGCAGAATTGAAAAGTAAACCAAGCTTTCCGGCAGACTATTTATACTAAAATACATAGTCTGAAACCTTTGCAAAATTAGCATCTCTTTGCATATTTCGTATGTTTGTGTTGCTTTTCAACGACAAGCCTTTCTACTTGTTATGTCTTTGTTTACTGTGCTACTACAACTTTGAAATCTGCTCCATCTACCATTTTTGCAAAGTTTTTAAGTCTGCCGGAAAAATAGAAATCACATTTTCAATTCAATCATAAAAACTATCTTGACAAAATTGATATAAAGATATAGACTCGTCCCCCTTGACGATTGTTACAGAAAAAAAAGCGGGAATAGCTCAGTTGGTAGAGCGCAACCTTGCCAAGGTTGAGGTCGCGAGTTCGAGTCTCGTTTCCCGCTCCAGATGTAGACAAGGCCCCGTGTCAGGGGCCTCGTTGTGTCAAGGCAGGATGCCTTGGGTTTGATGTTTCGGCCTGGTGGTAGAGTGGTTATGCAGCG
>JAFZMY010000092.1 GCA_017553165.1 Neisseriaceae bacterium | reverse complement strand
TGTGCTTTGGGCGATAAGGCGGCAATGGACAGAATTTTAGCCATTCGCAAAATCGACTTAAAGCACCATTTAACCTTAATGTGTCGCGATTTAAGCGAGTTAGGCACATACGCACGCGTGGATAACGCCCAGTATCGCTTGCTGAAAGCCACCACACCTGGTAGTTACACCTTTATTTTAACCGCCAGCCGCGAAGTGCCGTCCCGCACGCTGCACCCTAAACGCAAAACAATCGGCTTGCGTGTGCCTGATAATAAAATTGCTTTGGCACTTTTGGAAGAATTATCCGCCCCCATGCTCTCCTGCACGCTGATGTTGCCAGACGAAGAAGACCCGCCTACCGATATTTACGATATAAGAGATACATTAGACCATGCGGTTGATGTGATGATAGACGGCGGCTGGTGCGGCACAGAACCCACAACCGTCATCGATATGACAGACGGTGTTGCCTTAATTAGACAAGGAAAAGGGGATATTAAGCCTTTTGGTTTGTGAGTATTAAAAACTTTTCCGGCAGACTTTTTATAATTTTCTTACGGTGTAAATGTAAGCAAAGTTTGTTCAATATCATCAATTGTTGTTAGTTTTGATACGCTGTTAAATAACGGTTGAAGTTGGCAATATTCTTGTTTTAATACAGCTAACCATTGTTTGATACGTGCAATTGGATATTGTTGATTATTTGGAGAATAATCTATAGTCTGCCGGAAAAATTTTTGCAATATTTGCATAATATCCGTATAGCTTAATGGTTTAATTGTTTGTTGTTTTAAATTAGCACGGATTTGTAGTGCTAAATCAGGTTTGCGTAAAATTCCGCGTCCTAACATTATTCCGCTTAAAGTTATTTCTTGGCACAAGCGATTGAAATCTTGAACGCTAAAAATATCACCATTGGCAATCAATGGAATTTTAATAACTTCTTGTATAGGAGCAAACCATTGCCATTGAGCAGGCGGATTATATTGTTGAATTTTAGTGCGAGCATGTACGGTAAGTTCTGCAATATTAGCATCTGATAGAGCACGTGCACAGTCCAAAGTTTTTTCAGTATCACTAATCCCTAATCGCATTTTTGCAGTTAATGGAATGTTTTCCGGCAGACTTTGGCGTACTTTATGAGTGATGCGAAACATTAATTCAGGATTATCCAAAAGAGCTGCACCGCCTTGATGTTTATTAACAGTTGGGGCTGGGCAACCGAAATTAAGGTCTATTTTTTTAGCACCATTAGCAACTGCCATTGCCGCATTTTCTGCCATACAAATTGGGTCTGAACCTAATAATTGTACGCAACACAGAGTTCCATTGGCTGTTTTACCGTTATTTGCAAGTTCTGGAATACGTTTTAACCAAGTTCTGCGTGAATGTAAGGTGTGAGTAATGCGAACAAATTCGCTAACTACTTCGTCAAACCCACCAATTTGTGTTAATAAATCACGCATTGGTGCGTCTGTATAACCGTGCATGGGAGCTAATATAATTTTTATGGACATTGTGATTCTTTGGGTATATCAATATTAATTATCTGTGCAATTTGTTGTTCTACTTTATCTTTTAGGGCAAAACGGTCTGTGGCATCAGGTTTAATAATTGGAATAAAACTTAAATGTGCAATTATTTTTTTTTGTCGCAAAATCTGGCGTAAAGATTGAAATAAACTCACATTATCGATATAAGCAGGAATGATAGTGCGTTGTTGTTTGCAATCGTAATAGCGAATTGCTATTGCTTGAATATTTGCCTGACTGATTAATGCTGACTCAAATAATGCTGCCTTAAAAGGTAATAAATTAAAACCATCTTTGGAAGTGCGTGCTTCTGGAAAAAACGCAACATTAGCTTGATTATTTAAATGGCTTACTAATTTTTGATTTATGGCATTGGAGGCACGTTTATTTTCGCGGTCGATAAAAATGTGTCCGGTATTTTCGACAATTTTTCCTAATAAAAACCATTGTTTAATTTCTTTTTTTGCAACAAAACACAAGGGATAACGTGTTAATAATAACAGCGGGTCTAACCATGAAACATGGTTAGATACTACAACGGTTTGCTGTAAGCTTTCCGGCAGACTACCATCTGTATGAATGCGAATATTTAGAATATCTAAACCTTCTTGCAAAATTTTAGCAATACGTGCATGTCCATTATTACTCAATGGGTCATCCGCAAAAAAACGCCCAACCCATAGTACTTTAAATATCCAAAAGATAAAACGTATTAGGCGAATGGTGCGTTCAAAAAAATTATTGTTTTTCATTTATGACTTTTCAGGCTGACATACAGGACAGAAAAAAGTACTACGTTGCCCAATTACCGTACGTTTAATCGGAGTGTTGCAATGAGTGCAAGGTTTATTTTCTCTACCATAAACCAAGTGAGATTGTTGAAAATAACCATGTGTACCATCGCTATGCGTAAAATCTCGTAAAGTGCTACCACCTTGCTTAATTGATTGATTTAATACATTTATTGTATGGTTAACTAATGTTTCACATTGAGCATAGGAAAGACTGCCGGAAACAGTTTTAGGATTAATTTTCGACAAAAACAACACTTCATTAGCGTAAATATTGCCAACGCCAACTATAATTTGTGCATTCATCAATAATTGTTTGATAGGCATGGTTCTTTTTTGAATTTTGCTATATAGATAATCTGCGTGAAAATCGGAAGATAGCGGTTCAACTCCTAAACTGCGAAACAGTGGGATATTTTCAATTTCATAATTAAACCATTCAAATAAGCCAAAACGTCTTGGGTCGCGATAACGCAAAACTGTGCCATCGTCAAATACCATATCAATATGGTCGTGTTTTTCCGGCAGTGTTTGACAAGTTAAAATTCGCAAAGAACCACTCATTCCCAAATGAATGACTAAAATTCCAATATCCAAAATAATCAATATATATTTTGCACGTCGCCTAACTTCTTTGACTGTGAATTGAGAGATAATTTCTGATATATCATCGCGAACAGTGGTGCGTAAGCGATTGTTGCGTACGATTATGGTGGATATTTTTTTGCCGGTGATATGCGGTGCGATTCCACGTACTGTAATTTCTACTTCTGGTAATTCTGGCATGATAATCTTACTTAAAAAAATAAACGTTAATTTTAAAACTTTCCAAGAGTAGCTTCAAATTTAACTTTTTTGTGATACAGTTACACTTAAATTGTATTTAATCATGCTAAATTGGAGAATAACTTGAATAAACGTTTTAATTTTTTATGGATAACATTGTCGTGTTTAGTGTTTTCCGGCAGTCTTTCTGCGTCAGAAAAAGAAATTCCACAAGTGCCAAAGGTGGAAGTTAAATCAAGTGCAGATAGCAAAAAAGCTTTAAAAATTTCAAGTGAACGTTTGGCTGAATTACAGAAAATTCAAAATGATGCCAACGATTTAGCATCAGTGTTAGCATCAGAAATTCTATTGCAAAACGGTGATATTGATACCGCAATGACTGCTTACGCATTTTTGTTTAATCGTAGTAAGCGTCCAGAAATTGCCGAGCGTGGTATGCAGATTGCGTTAGATGCTGGTGCAATTCCATTAGCAGATGTTTTTTATGAAAAATGGCGTGAAATCGAAAATCCACCATCTTTTGCTCAAAAAAATATGGCGTTAGAAAGAGCAGTTACTTTGGGCGAAGTTGATAATGCCCTGACGATGTTGCCAGAACTTATTAAAGAAGCAAATGATAGTCAACGTAAAAGAATATTTTTATACGCATCACAATTGGCAATCAATAATCCTGAACAGGCTAAAAGTGGTGCATCTTTGATTCATCGCTTGTCTGGTGAATACCCCAATATGTCAGAAGCAATTGTGGCAGATGTGTTGTATGCCACCATCAATAAAAAACATAGTCATGCGATTTCTGGATTGAAACGTTTATCCACACGAGACGATGTAAATTATGCCACTTTGATAACTCTTGCATGGATTTCGCAAAAAGAACCAGAAATATTGGATAAATTTTTTCATAAAACCGATAGTAAAAGTCTGCCGGAAGTGTGGAAATCACTGTATATAGAAAATCTAATTCTTCTTAAAAAATATGATGAAGCGTACAGTTTAGTTTTAAATAAATTAGAGCAAAGTAGTGAAGCATCAACTTATATCCAAGCAGGTTCATTAGCAGCCCTAAAAGGTGAGTCGCTTGCTGTGATGCTTAACTTTTTTGAAAAAGCATACGCATTTGGTAATAAAAAAGAACAAAGTCAAGCAGCGTTGCTTGCTTCTATGCGGATTATGTACGACACAGACCGCAATCTTGATTTATTAAAGCAATGGACAGATAAAATTCATGATGGATACTATGATTTTGATAAAAATATCTTGTTACTGCTTGTTGCTGATGATCGTAGGCAGGTAGATGTTCAAAAGGAATTGTTAGATAAATTAGAAAAAATACCAGCTAAAAAAGGAAATTTCTTTAATGAAGAAATCTTGAATCGTTTGCGATTATTCTACATCGTAAAATCTTTACCGCACGATGAAGCTTTGAATAAACTAAATGGCCTATTAGATGAAGCATTAGAAAAAAATCCTAATAACAAGCAGTTGTTATCGCAGTTGTATCATGCTCGTGGTAATTTTTATGCAGATTATCTGCATCAGCCAGAAAAGGCAGTTGGCGATTTAGAAAAATATCTGCAATTTGATGAAGAAAATCCAGATGCACAAAATGCTTTGGGTTACACCTTGTTATTTATTCCAGACCGCATTGATGAAGGAGTTGCACTAATCGAAAAAGCATACAAAAAAATGCCAGATTCACCTGCAATTCAAGATAGTTTAGGTTGGGGATATTATCTGCAAGGAAAAGTTAAAAAAGCTTTGCCTTACCTGCAAAAATCATTCTCTAAAATGCCAGAAGCAGAAATCGCAGCCCATTTGGGCGAAGTTTTGTGGGAGTTAAACCGCAAAGATGAAGCACGCGAAGTTTGGCAAAAAGGTTTTAACAAAGAGTCAGACCATTTTATTTTGCAAAATACCTTGAAAAAATATCAAGTTACATTTGAATGAAATTTTTCCGGAAGACTCAAATTATTTGACACAAAGTCTGCCGGAAAATATTTGTTTTATTAATTTCAATATTGGAAATGTACAACAGATTAAGTATAATCAGCACGTTTTAACAACCATTACCATAAGGTCATAATTTAATGAATACATCATGCAAATTTCAACGCGGTTCAGCAGCAACAACGTTGATTTACGGACTTTTGATTGCCGTATTAGTTTTATATTTTCTGATTCGTTTAATGACATCTGGTACGCGTCTTGCACCAGAAGATGCGTCTGATATAGCTGTAAATAACCGTATCCAGTCCGTTGGAATAGTAAAAGTGTCTGATGGTGTTGAACCTGGAAGTCGTACCGGAGAACAAGTATTCCAAAAAATATGTATTCAATGTCATGATACTAATGCAACAATTCAATTTTCACCTAAATTAGGTAATAATGCAGATTGGGCACCACGTATTGCCAAAGGTTATGAAACCTTGATTCAAAATGCAATCAACGGCTTTAATACCATGCCAGCACGTGGAGGTGGCACTGATTTAACCGATGATGAAGTTGCTCGTGCTATTGCTTTTATGGCAAATCAATCCGGTGCAAACTTCACTGCACCTGGTGAAGGTGAAGCAACTGATGCACCAGCAGCAGATGCACCAGCGGCAGATGCACCAGCAGCAGATGCACCAGCGGCAGATGCACCAGCAGATGCTACTAATCCGGAAGCAACACCAGAAGCAAATGCTCAATAATTTAAAAATAATCTAATCAACGCACCATTTTTGGTGCGTTGCTTTATTTTATAAAAACCGCATTAAAAGATTTTATCAATGGAATCTAATATTCATTACGCTATTGGTTTGATGTCTGGTACCAGTATGGACGGTACAGATGCGGTATGTGTGCGTTTTGTTAATCATAATTTTGATAAAGTAATAGCACATCAGTTTCTATCCTTTGATGAAAAACTGCGTTATCAACTACTATCATTACAGAATGTTGGTAATGATGAGATTAATCGCACCAGACAATTGGCACAAACTCTTACGTATCATTATGCAGAAGTTGTACATAATCTTTTGCAATTAGATGATATGAAAAACATCCCAATTGAAGCTATTGCTTGTCATGGGCAGACTATTCGTCATGCCCCACAATTAGGATATAGCGTTCAATTAGCAGATTGGGCATTGTTAGCAGAAATTACACAATTACCAGTGGTTGGAGATTTTCGTGCAACTGATATTGCTGCCGGAGGGCAGGGAGCACCATTAGTACCAATTTTCCACCATCAATTGTTTTTTAATCATGAACAAACTCGTGCAGTAGTAAATATTGGCGGAATAGCTAATCTAACCGTGCTACATAAAGACGGCACCATCACAGGATTTGATACCGGTCCTGGAAATATGCTAATTGATGAATATTGCCGATTGCACTTTGCTTGTGATTATGATGATAATGGAAAAATCGCACAACAAGGCGAAGTTTTGGAAGATTTGTTAAAATTATGGTTGCAAGAAGATTATTTTGCATTATCTCCTCCTAAAAGTACGGGGCGTGATTTATTTTCATTTGCATGGGCAAAGCATGTCTTGCGTGGTGATGAAAATCCATATAATGTCTTGCGTACTATAACCGAATTAACTGCTATCAGCATTGCTGATGCAGTAAAAAAATATGCAGATGATTCAGAAGAAGTTTTGCTATGTGGAGGAGGTACATACAATAGCTTTTTATGTAATCGTATTGCCGCATTGTTGCCAAATCAAAAGATTTGCGATACAACACAGTATGGTTTGCCGGTTATGTATGTGGAATCATCTGCTTTTGCGTGGTTTGCCTACTGTCGTGTTCATAAAATAGCCTTGAATCTATCAAATATCACAGGTTCGAAAGGTAAACGTGTGTTAGGGGCAATGTGGGATTGTATATCAACATAATAATTTTGTTTCCGGCAGTCTATCTATTAAAATAAAGTCTGCCGGAAAAATATTTAAACTATGGGTGTTATAAATAAATTGTTTAGAAAAAAAAGAATTGCTGCCAATAAAAAAAGTACTACATTCAAACAGAAAAAAAACGTACGTCAAGCAGTAATCAAAAATGATGAATTACCAAAGTCGTTGCCATTGGAAATGCTAATTGGTGATGCACTGTGGTTAATTGCATTATTGATGGTTTTTTATTTTATGCTATGTCTATTTTCGTTTAGTGTTGATGATTTAGCATGGTCGCGTAGTACAAGTGTAGAAACGCATGCACGTAATTTAGGCGGTACAATTGGTGCTTATATTTCTGATATTGCATATTATGTAGCAGGGTTTTCAATTTGGTGGGGAATTTTTGCTACATTTGTTTGTTTATTTAAAAGTTTCCGTTCTCGTAATAATCGCAAAATTAGCGAAAGATATTCATATCTTTTAGGTATTACAGGCATAGTATTGCTTATAAGCTCATCGGCAATTATTGAACACTTTATATTATCTGAAAAATATGCAGAAATTTTACCAGTTGGTGCCGGTGGAATAATAGGTATGGTTTTAGCCAACTATATGAAAATATTGTTAGGTCAGGAATTTAGCATCATATTATCAGTAGGTATGATGTTAATTGGTATTTCATTAATTTTACAAGTTTCATTATTTTCTATATTGGAAAAAGTTGGTAACTTTTTAGAATTAAATTTGCGTTTTTTAATTAGAAGAATACAAAAAATTATCTCAATACGTCCTGGCAGATATAAAGAACGAATTTCAAGACGTATGGTTAAAAAATTTAATGAAGAAGAAAAAACATTGGATATTTACACCGAGATACATAAACAACAAAAAACAAATACACAATCTGCTACTACTAAAAGCAGTCGAGGTAGAAAAAATAACGATACCCCGTTGTTTAATGGTGTTTTTAATGAATTACCATCATTGGATTTATTAAAATCAACCACCTCTGTACCAATGAAAGTAGATCCGGTTCAATTACAAAATATTGCCGAAGTAATAGAGAATAAATTTGCTGAATTTGATGTTTCACTCAAAGTAGTAAGTGCAGTTGCAGGACCTGTGATAACTCGTTTTGAAATTGAACCAGCACAGGGAGTTAAAGGTAGTAAAATATTAAGTTTACGACAAGATATAGCCCGTTCATTATCATTAGAAAGTTTGCGGATTGTAGAAAATATTGCAGGACGCAATACTATGGGAATAGAAATACCTAATGATGAAAGACAAAATATATTCTTACGTGAAATTATCGAATCATCTATTTTTATTGAAAGTAAATCACCTTTAACCATTGCTTTGGGTAAAGATATTACTGGTACTCCGGTAGTGGCAGATTTATCTAGAATGCCACATTTATTGGTTGCAGGAACAACAGGTTCTGGTAAATCTGTTTGTATTAATACGATTATTTTATCTATGTTGTATAAATCAACGGCGGATAATTTACGTTTAATCTTAATAGATCCTAAAATAACTGAATTTTCACCATATCATGATATTCCACATTTATTATGCCCAGTAATCACCGAAATGCAACAAGTATTACCAGCATTAAAGTGGTGTGTAAATGAAATGGAAAAACGTTATAAATTATTATCGCATTTAGAAGTACGTAATATATTTGGATTAAATGAAAAAATCGTTGAGGCTGAAAAACAAAAAATAACCATTCCAGACCCATTTAGCCCAGATTTAGATAATCCTATTCCTTTGAAAAAATTGCCGTATATTGTAATTTTTGTTGATGAATTTGCTGATTTAATTCTAACCTATGGTAAGGAAGTTGAACCGCAAATTCAAAGATTAGTGCAAAAAGCACGTGCGGCAGGTATTCATTTGGTTTTAGCGACACAGCGTCCAGAAGCATCTGTTGTTACTGGTGTAATTAAAGCCAATGTGCCAGCACGTATTGCCTTAAAAGTAAGTAATTCTACTGATAGTCGCATTGTTTTAGATAGTGTTGGTGCAGAAAATTTATTGGGTAATGGTGATATGCTGGTTATATCATCTAATAATCAACCGGTAAGATTACATGGTGCATTTGTTTCGGATAGTGAAGTTGTAAATATTGCTAACTATTTACGTAAAAGCGGTCCATCACGTTATGTAAATGGTGTTTTGGAAAATAATGCAGAAAGTGATAATAATGAAAATAATATCGGTAATTCCAATAATAATATTTCAAGTGAGTTATTCGATCAAGCAGTACAGGTGATATTAAAAAATCGTAAGGTTTCTATTTCTTCATTACAAAGACATTTGCGAATTGGTTATAATCGTGCAGCTAATTTAGTTGATGAATTAGAAAAAGCAGGAATTATTTCCGAGCCAGATGCAGGTAATAATCGAAAAATATTAATATAAGTTAAAATTTAGCAAGTAGATATTTTTTCCGGCAGACTATGTAATTTATAAGTCTGCCGGAAAAATTATTTGTTTAATATGGTTTTTTGCGATAGTCAATATAAGCTGCTTTTCGCATTTGTTCTAACCAGCCCTGATATGCGGCTGGCATTTTTTGTTCTGCTAAATATTCGCGTGCTGCTTTGATTTTTTCTGCTTCACTCATATCAACTTGTCGTATGTCGTTAAGGCGAATTAAATGCCAGCCTAATTTGCTTTTAATAGGCTCACTTACTTGTCCAACTTTTAAATTGGCTAATGCTTTTTCAAAAGATTCTTCATTAGTACCACGTGTTAGCCAACCGATATTACCTCCATTTTTTGCAGAATTTTCATCTTGTGAGTGGCGATTTGCCAAAGTATCAAATGAAGTACCTTTGTTTAGTTGGGTTTTGATTTTGTTTAATTCATTTTTTGCATCTTTATCTTTGTATTTATTTGATTTTAATAGTATATGTTGCACTTCGTATTGGGTGATTTGCGGTGCACTTTTTTGTGATAGAAATTGTTGAATTTCAGCATCACTTACATTAATGCTTTCCATGTATAGTTTAGTAACTTTTTCTATATATAGATTTTCTGCGATTGTTTTGTGTAGCATATCGCGAGATACGCCTTCTTTGGCAATAGTATCGTAGAGTTTTTGTTTGCTAATTTTTTGACTATTTGCAATTGATTCAACTGCGTTTTCAATTTCTTCATCGCTAACAGTTATTTTTTTAAAATGTGCAGCTTGTAGCAATAGTTTTTTGTCAATTAATTGTTCGATAGCACTTTGGCGTAATAGATTTTCATCTATTTTGGCATTTTTAGCCTGTGTGGAACGAATGTTATTCATTACATCATCAATATCTCTTTCAGTAATAACGTCTTTATTGACGATTACTACGATGCGGTCTATCCATTTTACATCAGCAAGGGAAATATTTACTGATGCTAATAACAAGGTGAAAGTAATTAATTTATTGAAAAATCTCATGTTTTGATTAACCTTTAATTGAAGTGATAACCTGGAATGGCTCGTTTTAATTCATCATCTGCTGATGAGCCTAATCCACCTAACCCTTTAAACTGTAATTGTAAGAAAAATGCGTTTTTAGTTTTATCATGGTCGGTTACATAGCGTTGTGCAACTAATTTGGCACTCCAACAGCCACATTTCGCATTGTATTGAAAACCTAATAGTTGGTCTAATGGACGTTTATGTGTAAGCGAGTAATTTTGTCTTGCTACTACATCTAAACCTTTATAAATAGGCCATTGTATTCCTACGTCTACGTGTTTTAATTCCCCATTAAATCCACTATACCATGTGCTACTGCGGTCATAACCTAAACGAACACTTAAAGTTTTATTAGGAGCAGGATTATACCTAATATTAGTAGCATAGCTTTCTGAACGTTCTTGTTTTACATCGTAATGCCAGTCTGCCTGCATATACCATTTGTCGTTTACATGCCCTCCTACAAAAGCTACCAAGTCAGAACGATTTTTTTCACGTTGTTCCACATTGCCATTGATAACAACGTTATCTCGTTTCAGATAAAAACGTTGACCTAAACCTGCCCGAAAACGTTCAATTCCAGTGTTATTTTCATAAAAACGCGACATTACCGCAGTAGAAAGTTGATTAGCTGCATTGATACGGTCATTGCCGGAAAAACGGTTTTCGCGAAATAATTGGTCATAATTAAAAGTATTTTCTGAACTATCAAAATTAGGTAAATGATTTTGTTCGCGAGTTGGGATATAGGTGTAAAACAGGCGTGGTTCTAATGTTTGGGTAAGAGATTTTTTGAAAATATTTGTATTGCGTTCAAAAATCACACCAGAATCTACGCTCATTATTGGCAAAACACGAGTAGTAGTACGTTGTTTTTGAGACCTATCATCTAATTGATATGCACTAGCATGTACTCCTATTTTGGGACGTAAAAATCCCCATTGATTAGCAAAATTCCAACGGATTGATGGATACAATACTTCACGAGTGCCTTCCGGCAGTGTAGTGTGTTCAAAGCGTGAAACTTGCCCTAATATAGAAATACGTGCATTATCAATATGTTTTGTCCATTGCGATGATATTTGCGGCAATAGACGGTATGGTTCGGTTATGGTGCGTTCTTTGTTTTGTAAGGTTTGATAACGTTGAATATTAAGATAGTTATTCCAAGTGCCACCCCAAAGATTATTGCTATGCGAAAACCAAAGTTGGCGATTTAAATTAACATTTTCCGCTGAATCCAAGCGATTCCCCAAATCTCGGTAATAGTCATTATCCGATGCGATATTGTAATCAATACCCATTTCTATGCTTGGAGTTATGCGGGTTTTATTTTGCCAATGGAAGGTGTAACGTTTTTGTTTAAGTAAATCGTCATGTGCTAATAATTCGCCCCACATTCTGCCACGTGATTTATCACTTAAATAACGAAACTCACCGCGATTAGCCAAACCACGTCTACTGTAATAATGTGGAGTGTAAGTTGCATCATAATTAGGGGCAAGATTCAAATAATATGGTATGGCAAATTCAAATCCTTCTGAACCACCACCAACAGTTGGAGATAAAAATCCACTTTTGCGATTGCCATCAAGCGGAAAATCTAACCATGGCGAATATAAAATTGGCACGCCTTTAAATACTAATTTTGCATTGCGTGCAACGCCGATATTTTTTTCTTTATCGGTATCTATTTGTCCTGCTTCTATATACCAACTATCGTCATTAGGTTGACAAGTGTTAAGTGCTGCCTTGTAGAGACGATTGTAATTTTTGCCAATCATTTGAATGGAATCGGCATAGCCTTGATAACGTTGTTCAGGAGACTTTTGGTGTTCGAAGTGAATATTTGTAGCTTCACCTTCTTCTGTTTGTAAATTGTAATTTAGGTTGTTACCACTGATATTGGTGTTTTCTTTGCTTAATACAAATTCTTCTGGTGAAGTTACGCTATTTTGTGTTTCATCATAATGGATTAATTTAGCGTTTAGTACTTGCTCATCTTTTTCTATAATCACATCACCTTGTGCGGTGGCATTATTTGTAGCAGTGCCGTCTATGCTATCCGCAGTCAAGCGGATAGCACTGTTATCAGGGATAGGTAATCCGCTATTTTGTGCTGGCTGAATTTTATCAAAACGATTGTGCACGGATTTATCTGCACATGTGCCGATTTCTTCTGCATGTGCTTGTGGGCAAAAAACCAACGATAATGCCCAATATATCACGGTTGGAGTAAAAAATTTATTATGTTGCAAGGCTTAACTCTTTTATTAGTAATCAACGCCTATTAAAATAGTCGTCATTTGTAAAGTGCAACATTTTAACCTAAAAATGCTATGGAAAGACAAAACCTACTTGAACAGTTAATTAGAGATAATTATCCGCAACGAAATTTCACTCTTGAATTTGCGGCTGCTGATGCGGATTTTCGCCGTTATTGGCGTGCTACATTTGCTGATGGTGCAACTATTATCTGTATGGACGCACCACCGGACAAAATGAGCATTGAGCCATATGTGCATGTCAGAGAAATTTTCTCTCATATACGCGTTCCTGAACTTTATGTTATTGATAAAGAACAAGGGTTTATCTTAATGGAAGATTTGGGACGTGCAACATTTTTGCAGGCTATGCAAGAAGATACTCGTAGTGAAGTTCACAAAGTTTTACTGTTAGAAGCAGTTGATACTTTGATTGAGTTACAAAAATCTTCTGTTGCCGGAGTTTTGCCTGATTATGATGAGTCGGTTTTGCGTCGTGAAATCAATCTTTTTTCAGAATGGTATGCACCAAAGGAAAAAAATCATCATTTCACTATGGCACAACAAAAAATATGGAATGATGGTTTGAGCGTACTACTGCCGGAAATTTTGCAACAGCCCAAAGTGTTTGTGCATAGAGACTTTATCGTCCGCAATTTAATGTTAAGAAGCAATAAACCTGGTGTTTTGGATTTTCAAGATGCACTGTATGGTCCTATTACCTACGATTTGCTATCGCTGACTCGTGATGCGTTTATTGAATGGGAAGAGGAATTTCTCTTGGATATTGTGATTCGTTATTGGGAAAGAGCAAGATTAGCTAATTTGCCTGTCCATCAAAACTTTGATGATTTTTATCGTGCTTATGAATGGTGTGGAGTGCAACGTCATTTTAAAGTTATTGGCATTTTTGCACGGCTTAAACATCGCGATGGTAAAGAAAAATATGTTGCGGAAATTCCTCGATTTATTAGATACTTACGGCGTGCTTTACGGCGTTATCCACAGTTAAATGCCCTCAAACAAATATTATGGGAAGTTTGTGGAGAAGATGAAGAGGAAGTAACTGGTTATACTTTCTAAAACAGATTAAATAAATAGTCTGAAACCTTTGCAAAATTAGCATCTGTGGCACATTTCGTATGTTTGCGTTGCTTTTTAACGACAGCCTTTCTACTTGTTATGTCTTTGTTTGCTGTGCTACTACAACTTTGAAATCTGCTCACATCTACTATATTTTGCAAAGGTTTCAGTCTGCCGGAAAAACGTTATTACAAATCCTTTCTGGCAGACTATTTAACATATAAATTAGTTAGGACAATAAAAACAAATATGAAATCATTTTCACAATTAGGCTTATCAAACGAAATCATTAGTGCACTTAATGAATGCGGTTACACCACTCCTACTGATATTCAGCAAGAGGCGATTCCTGCAACATTGTCTGGACAAGATGTTTTGGCAGCAGCACAAACTGGCACGGGCAAGACAGCTGCTTTTATGTTGCCATCGATTGAAAGATTAAAAGGATATGGCAATTCTGGCACATCTCCTGCAATGCACCCAGTACGCATGTTGGTACTAACTCCAACTCGAGAATTGTCGGTACAAATTGACGCTAATATTAAAAGTTATATCAAAAACACTTTACTGCGGCATGCCGTAATTTACGGTGGCGTGTCAATGGATACACAAAAAGAGATTCTGCATAAAGGTTGTGAAATTGTGGTTGCCACAGTGGGGCGACTTCTTGACCATATCGAACAAAAAAATATTCAATTAAATCGTGTGGAAATTTTAGTATTAGATGAAGCTGACCGCATGTTGGATATGGGTTTTATTGATGATGTTCGCAAAATCATTTCCTTATTGCCAAGCACGCGTCAGATTTTGCTATTTTCTGCCACATTTGCACCTGAAATTCGTAAATTAGCCACTGATTTTATGAATAATCCAGTAAGTATTGAAACTGCTCCTAAAAACTCTACGGCAAATAATGTGGAACAACATATTATTGCCATAGATAATTGGCGTAAAAAAGAATTATTGCCACAACTTATTGAATTTCTAAATATCAAGCAAGCAATTGTTTTTTGTAATAAAAAAATTACAGTTAATCAAGTTACACGTGATTTATTAAGACGTAAATTTAGCGTTGATAGTTTGCATGGAAATAAATCGCAGTCGGAGCGATTGGCAACCTTAAACGCATTTAAAAATGGCGATACTCAAATTTTAGTTGCCACCGATGTTGCGGCACGTGGTTTGGATATTAACGATATGCCATTTGTGATTAACTATGAAATTCCATTGCAAGCAGAAGATTACGTGCATCGTATTGGTAGGACTGGGCGTGCTGGTGCGGCTGGCGTTGCTATTTCATTATTAGATGAATATGAAGAAAAGTTATTTGATGCAATTGTTAAACTTACTCGCCAAGACTTAAAAATTGAGCAATTAGAAGGTTTCATTCCAAGTTGGTATCAAGTTGCTACAACGTCAAAAACGCTTATGCCAGACAATAATAAAAACAAAAAAACATCTAATTCATGCAAGCCAACACATACTCGTCCTTTACGCAAACGTAAAGTGGAAACTTGTGCATTATTATTACCTAATTTTGGGATTAAATAAGTTAAACACTGCCGGAAAATATATATTCAAGACCTTTCCGGCAGACTTATAAAATGGTAAATAAAGATTATGTTAGTAGATTCACATTGTCATATTAATTTTCCAGAATTATCTGAACAATTGCCACAGCTATTAGATAATATGAAAGAACATGATGTTTCGTATGCTTTGGCAGTTAGCGTATCTCGTGAAACATTTGATGAAGTGGAAAATTTAGCAAATACCTATCCTAATATTTTTTGTAGCGTAGGCATTCACCCTGCCGAACAAGATGCTGCTGAATTTTCTGTGGCTGAATTATTAGAAAGAGCATCGCACCCAAGAGTGGTGGCAATAGGGGAGACTGGTTTAGATTATCACTGGTGTGAAGGTGATTTATCTTGGCAGTATCAACGTTTTATTACCCATATCGAAGCTGCCAAACAAAGTGCTTTGCCCCTGATTATTCACACTCGCAAAGCAGGACAAGATACTTTAAAATTTTTAAAAGAACATAATGCAGATTGTGGAGTAATTCATTGTTTTTCAGAAGATATTGAATTTGCACGTGCGGCTTTGGATTTAGGATTTTACATTTCGTTTTCCGGCATTGTTACTTTTAAAAATGCCAAAAGTGTTCAAGAAGCTTGTCGTTATGTGCCAGATGATAGATTATTGGTAGAAACAGATGCCCCATATCTATCACCAGTGCCATTTCGCGGACAATTAAATCAGCCAGCTTATGTAAAATACACTGCACAACATGTTGCCACTTTGCGTGGGCAAACTTTTGAGAAAATAGCACAAATTACCACAGATAACTTTTTTAGATTATTTAATAAGGCACAACGATAATGTCTTCGCAACTTACCCTAACAGTTTTAGGTTGTGGCAGTTCATCAGGCTGTCCGGTAATCGGTTGTGATTGTGAAATTTGCACCGGTGGCAATAAATATAATCAACGCACTCGTTGCAGTGCATGGATAAATATAGGCGATAAACACATAATTATCGACACCGGCACCGATTTTCGTAATCAAGCCCTGCGTGAGAAAATTCCACGCATCGATGCCATTTTATACACCCACCCCCATGCCGACCATCTCAACGGTATCGATGATTTGCGTGCTTTTTGTTTTCGGCAAAGAAGTGCGATTGAAGTTTATGCCAATCAATTTACTATCGATAATATGACAAGTCGCTTTGATTATGCTTTTTTACCGGTGCATTGTCATTGGAATCGCCCAGTATTAAATCCGCATATTCTTTCCGGCAGACTGCCGGAAAACGTTTGTGGCATTCCTGTTTATTATTGTGATTTGCCACATGGTCGCTGGAAATCCACAATTTATCGAATTGGCAATGTTGCATGGCTAACCGATATTAGCACTGTTAGTGATGAAGCATATGCCATGCTACAAGGATTAGATTATTTATTTATCGATTGTTTAATGGATAAATCCTACCCCTCTCATTTAAGTGTTGATGATGCTTTTGCTTATGCACAGAAAATTGGTGCTAAACAAACATATCTAATCCACATGACCCATTTACTTGGATTTGATGAATTAAAAGCAAGATGTCCTGCCAATATTGAACCCGCATACGATGGTTTACGTATTTATTCAACATGTCAGGAAAACACATTATGAAATATCACCCATTTCAACGTCATTTACGCACACGTTTTCCAGAAGTAAGTGTTAGCGAAAGCGATAATATTCGTTCCCTACATTTAGGGACAGATACAGTACAAAGTGCAATGAATTTAGATAATCCACCAGAATTGGTTTTAGCATATAGTCAAGCCATGGTGTCTTGTTTGCTGTTTTTAAATCAAGTATCACATATAACTCATATTGGATTAGGTGGTGGTTCATTAGTACGTTGGTTTAATGAGTTTTTTCCTGAAATTAAACAATTAGCCATAGAAATCAATCCGCAAATTGTAAGCATTGCCAATGCTATGTTTAATTTGCCTGATGAAAATGATAATTTTGAAATTGTAATTGCCGATGGTGCAGAATTCATCCGCGTAATGCAAAGTAACACCGATATTATTTTGACTGATGCTTTTGATGGCGAACAAATTATTGATGAATTAACCGAAACAGAATTTTTAACTGATTGTTATAACGCATTAACTGATAAAGGAATTTTTGTTACTAATTTATGGTCGGCAGATAAACGTTATCAAACATTTGTAAAACGCATTGAAGAAGTTTTTAATAATAAAGTAATTGAAGTATCAGCCGCAAGACATGGAAATGTTGCAGTGATGGGTTTAAAAAGTCTGCCGGAAAACATATCAGAAGAACAATTAAAAAAACGTGCCCAACAATTAGCAAATGATACTTCAACAGATTTTTTACATAGCTTTCATGCAATACGTAGCAATAATCAAAAACGCAAATTGTGGTAATAACTGTATAAGTTGGAGACATACTTCGATTACCCATACGGACAATTAATCTTTCATTTCATAATGGAGACTCATGCAAAACCTAATTTTTGAAAAATAAACGCCGTATGGTGGGCTTACCAGCCCACCAAACCGCCCAATAGTGCGGAATAAAAATCGTTGAAATACAATGAATTAACGCCAACGGCGTTTTGATGGGTTGTGTTGTCCCACACTACGGTAGGATTAAATTTTTGTTTCTGATATGGTTTTGCAGGAGTTTCGATTAGTAGTGGAAAAACTTGGTTTTACAGGAGTATATTTAAATACTTTTTCCGGCAGACTTTTGTTAAAGATTAAACAATATATTTAAATAAAATCAGACTGCAAACCTATACAAGACAATACTTCAAATGGATTATTGGCTATGCAATCTGCTTTCCATTCTTCTATTTTTTCATTATCTGCAATATAACCCCAAGCGGCTAAAATGGTTTGCATTCCGGCAGACTTTCCTGCTTCAATATCACGTAAGGCATCGCCAATATAAACACATTCTGATGGTGAAACTTGGATTTTTTCGGCAGCGTATAGTAGTGGTGCAGGGTGCGGTTTGGCAAATGGCAAAGTATTACCACTCACCACAACTTGTGGTTTGATGGTAAAACCTAATTTAGGTATTAAAGCATCAGTAAACTTTTTAGGTTTATTGGTTACAATGCCATAAGCAATACCATTTTGAGAAAGAACACGTAGCATTCTATCAATATTGTTAAAAAGCAGTGGCTTACGGTCGAAACATTGAGCATAAGCATCTAAATATGCTTTACGCCAAATTTGATGGTCAGGGTGATTTTCGTCAATTCCAAAACCCAATTTAATTAGTGCATTTGCTCCATGATTGGCTATTGGACGAATTTTGTCAAAAGCAATATCTGGTAGATTTTCGCGTCTTCGCAATATATTTAATGCTTCACCTAAATCGTGTGCACTATCGGATAAAGTTCCATCTAAATCAAATAAAACTGCACGAGGTAATTTATTGGAATTTATTGGTTTAAAAAAAAAGGGTTGCATTGTTTTTCATGTCCAACTGTGGTTAATGCACCGTGTCCGGTAACCACACGAATATCATCTGGCAAAACAAAAATTTTGTTCCGAATGCCATTTAATAGAGCTTCTCCATCTGAACGTGGAAAATCACTACGTCCAATTGATTCCAAAAATAGCACATCTCCGGCAATTAATAATTTAGCCTCTTCACAGTAATAAACTACAGAACCTGGTGTATGACCTGGAATATGTAAAACACGAAATTCATATTTGCCAATTGACAAACAGTCATTATCTTGTAAAAAACGTGTTGGCATAAACTTTCCGGCAGACATTCCATATTGTGCTGCAATTTGTGGAAGTTTATCTAAAAGAAAAATATCTTCTTCATTGGGACCTAATACTGGTACATTATGAGTTTTACATAAATCAGCTACTCCGCCAACATGGTCAAAATGACCATGTGTAAGCCAAATACCACGTAAATTAACTTGGTAATGATTAATTGCTTCTAATAAGACTTCAATATCTCCACCAACATCTGTAAGAATTGCATCAGAAGTTTCATCGTCCCATATAAGTGTGGAATTTTGTGATAACGGTGTAACCGGTATTACGGTAAATTGCAACATAGGTATTTCCTAAAAATTTAGAAATGAAAATGGTATTGTAACAAAAGTCTGTCGGAAAGAATTTATAAAGCTTTCCGGCAGACTGAAAGAAACCCCCTGCAAAATTAGCATCTCTTTGCATATTTCGTATGTTTGCGTTGCTTTTCAACGACAAGCCTTTCTACTTGTTATGTTTTCGTTTGCTGTGCTACTACAACTTTGAAATCTGCTCACATCTACTAATTTGCAAAGGTTTCAGACTTTTAAAACACATCATTTGTATTAATCTGACAAAATTCACCCACAGATAAAGATAAATCAAATAAAGACAATTTGCCAATTCCAACACGAATTAAACGTAGGCAAGGAAAACCTGCTTTGGCACACATGCGGCGTACTTGACGATTTTTACCCTCGCTAATTTTAATTTCTAACCAAGAATCAGGTACGCTTTTGCGAAAGCGAATTGGAGGAGTGCGTTGCCATAAATTATCAGGTGGATTGATTATTTTGGCTTGTGCTGGACGTGTTACAAAATCTTTTAAATCCATAGACTGCCGGAATACTGTTAAATCGTTATCTGTGGGTATTCCTTCAACTTGTGCCCAATAAGTTTTTGTTAAATGATGATTAGGTTGAGTGATTTTATTTTGCAGACGACCATCATCAGTGAGTAATAGCAAACCTTCGCTATCGGTATCCAATCTGCCGGCTGGATAAATACGAGGTATGTTTATATAGTCTTTAAGAGTATGGTGTTGGTTATCTGGTGAAAATTGGCAGATTACACCGTATGGTTTATTAAATGCAATCAACATGTTATTTAACTTCTTCCCACCAATTATGTGTTGGATATTCTTTATGTAAAGTTACAATTTCACCGATTTTAGGAGTGATAAGATGCAGTGCTTGGGGATTTTTTTGATAAATTTCCCATAGGTCTTTCATGGGTGCATTCCAAGCATGGTAAGAAATTTTGTATTTAGAATTATGTACTGGAAATAATGCTACCGCTTTTAAGTCCAAAGCTGCTTGAAAAGTTTGTTGTGGAAACATGTGAATTTCACGCCAACCTGCGTCATATTGCCCATTTTCCAAAAATGCTAAATCGATTTTTTGATATTTTTCACCGATTTCTTTGAAATGTTTGCCATAACCGCTATCGCCACCAATATAGATTTTTTTATCGTTGTAATGCAATAGATATGAAGCCCATAATGATTTGTTTTTATTAAACATTCCTCGTCCTGAAAAGTGGCGTGAGGTATGTACATCTATGCTAAATATTTCGTTAATTTTTACCATATCACCCCAGTCTACTTGGGTGATATTTTGAATGCCATAATGTTTTAAATATTTACCTACACCAAGCGGTGCAATGGCTTGATGCACATTTTTATGTTTGGCTATTTTTTTCAAGGTGTTTTTAGCAAGATGATCGTAATGGTCATGTGTAATTAGTAGTAAATCAATGTTTTGTGGAATGTCATCTATTGTTAAAATTTCTGTGCCATTAAAAGGTGTATTAATAAATGGCACTGGAGAAGCTGCTTCTTTGCCAATTAAAGGGTCAATTAAAATATTTTTGCCACCCAAATGTAGCAAGTAAGAAGAATGTCCATACCACAATACAAAATCTTCATCAGGTGCTAATTTAATACTGCCGGAAACTACAGGTATATGTTTAGGCTTATCAGGATTTAAAAATAATTCATACATAATGCGAAAAGCTGAACGTTTTTCACGATCGCCACTTTCAATTGAGAAAAGTTCGGTTGTCTCTTCAATATTTTTGGCTTTGCCGTTGGCATTAAAATTAGGAGATTTGGCGATTTTTTCTTGGGTATCTGGTAATTCAGATACAAAGAAACCTTCGGTCTCACACAGTAAATAAAATGCCAAGCAAACAATAATTATAAAAAAATACAGCACTTTATGTTTCATTTTGCAATAATTAAAAATTAAATTTAAGCGGTGCATTTTAACTTAAATATTTTTGAAATTTGTAAAAAAGTCTGCCGGAAAGGTTTATTTTTTAATCTGAAAGTTTATAAGGGTGATATGGCAGAGTAATATCAACACGATAAGTTTTATCGTCTGGCATTGAAGATAGTAAAGAAGCATCACGGTCATACATTAAAAATAAGCGTTCAGATAAATTTTTTAATGCCATGTGATTGCCTGTGCGGTGTTTGTCTTCCTTATTGGTAGGAATAGGATTATCAATCCTAATATAAATCCAAGCATTTTTTTTCACAATTTCCACAGAAATAACACCTAATTGTGAAGATGGTTCAATGCCGTGATATACCGCATTTTCTAATAACGGTTGCAATAAAAGATGTGGCACAACTGCATTTTCTGGGGCATTGATTTGCCAGTTTATTTGCAGACGTTCTTGTCCCATGCGGATTTGTTCAATATCGATATATCCTTTTGCTAATTCGATTTCACGACCCAAGGTACTTTCTCTACTATCGGATTTAAGTTGAGCTCTGAATAAATCTGCAAGATTTTCTAATACGTTTTCAGCGTCAGTAGGACGAGTGCGAATTAAACTAATCGCAGCATTCAAGCTGTTAAATAAAAAATGAGGGCGAATACGAGCGGTTAATGCGTCCAATTGAGCTTGGGCTAATGCTGGTGAAAAGGCTTTTTGTAATACTGCTTGATAGTGCATTAAGAGTAAAGTGTAAACACTGATGACAATGTATGATTGCGTAGTCGCTTCATAATATGAACTAAACCAATATTCACAACACAAAAAAACCGTTAGCACAACTATTAATACATAAATCGGTGAAAACGATAAACTGTGAATAATGCGATTGAATAAAGATAAAATCGCAATCGAAGCTAAAACTGCCGGAATAGCCCAAATAGAGTAATTCATTATGCTTTGCCAGTAATTTGTTTCACTTATATTACCTTTGAAGAATGGCAAAATAAAAATCAATAGCAATGCCGACATTAAAATACGTAGCACCACTCCCAAGTTGCGAAAATCTGGTACTGCAAATAAAGGAATTTCCTGTCGTATAATACGCATTTTTGAATCTTTACAAAATTTAGGAATTAAACAATGGCTAATGATAACAAAACTTGGTCGGAACGTTTCAGTGAACCAGTATCGGAATTAGTAAAAGTATATACTGCCTCGATTGATTTTGATAAACGCTTGGCGTTTGTAGATATACAAGGCTCTTTGGCTCATGCGAAGATGTTGAGTGAATGTGGCGTATTAAGTCAGCAAGATTTCACCGATATTCAAAATGGCATGAATGAAATACTTGATTTAATTAAAAATAATCAATTAGAGTGGTCTTCTGATTTAGAAGATGTGCATATGAATATCGAAAAATGCCTGACAGCCAAAGTTGGTGATGCAGGGGCACGTTTGCACACAGGTCGCAGTCGTAATGACCAAGTGGCTACTGATATTCGCCTATGGTTACGCAATGAGTGCGATACCATTATCAAATTAATCAAAGAATTTCAATTAGCATTGCTTAATTTAGCGTCTAATCATACTGAAACCGTAATGCCAGGTTTTACTCATTTGCAAGTTGCACAGCCAGTGAGTTTTGCTCATCACCTAATGGCGTATGTGGAAATGTTTGGGCGTGATGCTGAACGTTTTGCCGATTGCAAAAAACGTATTAATCGTTCCCCTTTGGGTGCAGCTGCTTTGGCTGGAACTACATATCCTATCAGTCGTGAAAGAACTGCGGAATTATTAGGTTTTTATGAAGTCTGCCGGAACTCATTAGATGCAGTTTCAGATAGGGATTTTGCGATTGAATTTACATCGGCAGCATCGTTATTGATGGTGCATTTCTCACGTTTGAGTGAAGAGTTGGTGTTGTGGTCGAGTCAGCGTTTTGCTTTTATTCGTTTGGCAGACCGTTACTGCACAGGTTCTTCGATTATGCCGCAAAAGAAAAATCCTGATGTACCGGAATTAGTACGTGGTAAATCTGGCAGAGTAGTAGGGCATTTAATGGGATTAATCACCCTGATGAAATCTCAACCATTAGCCTACAACAAAGATAATCAAGAAGATAAAGAACCATTATTCGATACTGTTGATACTGTGATTGATACTTTACGTATTTATACTGATATGGTGTCTGGTATTGAAGCGATTGCGGAAAATATGCGTGATGCTGCTTTGCAAGGTTATGCTACTGCTACTGATTTGGCTGATTATTTAGTGAAAAAAGGCATTCCTTTCCGTGATAGTCATGGCATTGTTGCAGGTGCGGTACGTTATGCTGAAAGACATCAATGTAATTTGGAAGATTTACCATTAAATACTTTGCAAGAATTTTCTCCATTGATTGAAGAAGATATTTATGCAGTACTGACTTTGGAGGGAAGCTTAAAAGCACGCAATCACACAGGCGGCACCGCTCCTGAACAAGTGAAAAAACAAATTGAGTTTTGGCAACAGCGTTTGCAATAATTTTGTTTTCCGGCAGACTTAAAAATTGATTAAGGATTAAGAAATGCGTGCATTAAAAGTAATCATAGTATGGTGTTGCACTTATTTTTTATACATAGCTATGGGAAATGGTTTATGCAATTGGCAAGCATATTGGCAGCCGTTTTACAATGCTGCCAAAAATGCTGCACGATATAAATATTTCAACACAGCAGCCGATTTAATCGTAATTTTATTTGCATTATTATGTTTGACTTTGTTGGGATTTTTTATTGCTAATTTGCCGTTTCAAATTTTAAGAATGGAAAGGCGTAATCATGCGTTTTTCTTCTTTTTATTGGCTTTGACTTGTGCATTAGCAGTTACCTTTGCATCGTATTACACATGGCAATTTTTAGGCGATGGCAATGTTGATTTCAACATTGGATATTGCATGAATTACGTAAAATACATAACAAACCTATTCAAATGAAACAATCACAATTAATTGTTCCCAATGGGCATAGCAAAGTTTTATTACATTCATGCTGTGCCCCATGTTCCGGCAGTATTATGGAAGCTCTATACACTGCCGGAATTGATTACACCGTATTTTTTTACAATCCCAATATTCACCCACGCCGTGAATATGATTTGCGTAAAAACGAAAACATTGCCTATGCCGAAAAACACGGTGTGCCGTTTGTTGATGTGGATTACGACAGCGAAGAATGGTTTGCTCGTGCCAAAGGGTTGGAATTTGAACCAGAGCGAGGGATTCGTTGTACTATGTGTTTTGATATGCGATTAGAACGCACAGCGTTGTATGCACACGAGCATGGATTTAAGGTATTTGCTACATCATTAGGAATTTCACGTTGGAAAGATTTGCAACAAGTAAATGATTGTGGCAAACGTGCCGCAGAACATTATCCTGACTTAATTTTTTGGGACAACAACTGGCGAAAAAAAGGCGGTTCAGCCCGCATGATTGAAATCAGCAAGGAACAAGAATTTTATCAACAAGAATATTGCGGCTGCATTTATTCTCTGCGAGATAGCAACGAATACCGCCGTCAAAAAGGGCTGGAGAGCATAAAAATTGGCACGAAGTTTTATCATCAAGATAAATAGGTAAAAAAGTCTGAAACCTTTGCAAAATTAGCATCTCTTTGCACATTTCGTACGTTTGCGTTGCTTTTCAACGACAAGCTTTTCTACTTGTTATGTTTTCGTTTGCTGTGCTACTACAACTTTGAAATCTGCTCAATCTACTAATTTTGCAAAGGTTTCAGACTATAAAATTTTAAAGAAAAAAAGATTAAAAAACTTATCCACAAAAACTGTGGATAACTATGTGGATAACTCATGGGTAAGTTATAACTTGCATTGTTTCTAAATGGAATTTTTTAATTTGCTCAAAAAAGAATCACTAATTTTTAGTATTAAAAATCAAGATGTTATTTGAAAGTATTGAGTTGTATAAGTTTTTTTGAGTCTTTTTTGATGAACTTCATGCAAAGCTTTGTGATTGTGTATAATTCAGCAAAAAATATACTTGTCAAGGTAAAAAAATGATGGATTTTCAAGTATCAAGCATTTGGATTTTTTGTAGGGTAATCGATAATTTTGGAGATGCGGCAGTGGCAAGAAGATTAGCCAAAATTCTGCATCAAGAACACATGGCACATGTTGTGTTATTTATCGATGATTTGAAGGTTTTATCGCATTTAGACCCACAAATAAACGTGAATCTTCCTGCACAAGTAGTTGGTGGATTACGCATTGTACATTGGTCTTATATTAATAATTTAATCAATCATTTACCTAAACCAGATTGCGTTATCGAAACCTTTGCCTGTGAATTACCTGATAGTGTTAAAAATATAATTCAACAAAACAACGCCTTATGGCTTAATTTTGAATATTTAACCGCCGAAAAATGGGCAGAAGAACAACATCTGCTCCCATCGTTACAAGCTAATGGCGTGAATAAACGATTTTACTTTATGGGGTTTTCTCATAACAGTGGCGGTTTATTGCGAGAAAAATACATTACTAATGATTTTTCCGGCAGATTTCCTTTACTTTCACAGTTTTCCGGCAGACTTGCTATTTATATTTTTGCATATCGCAGTCCGATTTGGCATACATGGTTTACCTGCTGGAAAAATATGAATCTCAAAGCTAACGTAAGCATCGCCGGCGGACAAATCTTCTTACCATATCAAAAAGCACCGCTTTTGTTTCAAAAATCACAATTCGTCCCCCAAGATGAATTTGATGACTTAATCGCACAATTTGATGTTTTGGTAGTGCGTGGTGAAGATAGTTTTGTGAGGGCTCAATATGCAGGAAAACCTTTTTTTTGGCATATTTACCCACAAGAAAATCAAGCACATTTGTCTAAATTACACGCTTTTTGGGATAAGGTTTATAAATATTTTCCGGCAGACTTAATCAATGCACATCGTCTGTTATCAGATGAACTTAATTCTTTTCATAAGCTTGATGAAAATATCCGCCAGCAATGCTGGCAAGTATTGCTACAAAATTTTGAGCAATGGCAAACAGCCATGCTGGCATGGCGTAAATTTTTGCTGACTTTGCCATCTGCTACGCAAGAAATTGTCAATTGTTTATCCAAACATCAAAACGTCAAATTTTGAAACAAAGCGAAAAAACAGTTAGAATAGCAAGCTTTTAATCAATCAAATTTAACTTAAAGAGAGTTTAGACAAATGAAAACCGCACAAGAATTACGCGCAGGTAATGTGTTTATGTTAGGCAATGACGCAATGGTTGTGCAGAAAGCCGAGTACAATAAATCGGGTCGCAACGCTGCTGTCGTTAAGATGAAATTGAAAAATTTGCTCACAGGCAATGCCACAGAAGCAGTGTATAAAGCCGATGAAAAGTTTGATGTGGTTGTTTTGGAACGCAAACAATGCACTTATTCTTACTTCGCCGACCCGATGTATGTGTTTATGGACGAAGAATACAATCAATACGAAATCGAAGCCGAAAATATGGGCGATGCTCTGCCTTATATCGTTGATGGTATGGAAGATATTTGCGAAGTTACTTTCTACAACGGCAGAGCCATTTCGGTTGAATTGCCCACGATTGTGGTGCGTGAAGTGGAATACACCGAACCTGCCGTTAAAGGCGACACTTCTGGCA
>JAFZMY010000091.1 GCA_017553165.1 Neisseriaceae bacterium | reverse complement strand
TGGCAGATGCGGCAATGGGCAAAGTGAAAGCCACATTTTTAATTGGCAAAGACGCTCCCTTAATAGAAAAAGCGTTTAATAACAAAGGCTTAAAAACAGAATTTTGCCAAACTTTGGAAAATGCGGTTGAAAAAAGTTTTCAGGCAGCCTCATCAGGCGATTGTGTTTTATTAAGCCCAGCATGTGCCAGTATGGATATGTTCCGTGACTACGCACACCGTTCTGAAATATTTATTGAAAGTTTTAAGGCATTGAAATGAAAATAAGAAATAATAATGTTATACAAAGTACAAAATTATTGCGTTACCCCATAGACTACTCTTTACTGTGGGTTGCACTAATTTTGTTAGCCTTTGGTCTAATTATGATTTTTTCGGCTACAATTACATCACCTAAATACGGACCATATAGCACTATTATTAAACAGTTTGCTTATGCAATATCAATTGGATTTTTTTGCTACATAGTAGCAAATAAAATTCCTATGAATTTTTATAATAGTAAATTTTCTGTATGGTTTATATTATTTATAATATCTTTACTCTTAACACTATGTATTATGAAATTTTTAGGATATGGAAGTATTAATGGTGCTGTACGTTGGTTAAAATTTGGTCCAGTAACTATCCAACCATCTGAATTATTTAAAATTGCAACAATACTTTATCTCTCATGTTTTTTTATAAGAAAAAAAGATGTTATCAATAATAAAAACAAATCAATTCATGTACGTAGTTTAGTTGGAATGTTATTACCAGCAGTAGGATTATTAGCTATTTTATACACAAAAGATTTAGGTTCTTTTGCTGTTATTATAGGAATAATGTTAAGCATGTATATGTTAACTCGTACTTTTTTTAGATACATTATTTACATTGCTATTGGTTGTGCTCTGATAGCTCTTTGTTTAATTATTTTTGACTATGAACGTACTGCAAGAATAATAACTTATTTACATCGTAGCGATATTTATGGTAATGGTTATCAGGTAACAATTGCGTTAGAAAGTATAGCAAATGGTGGATTGTTTGGTCAGGGATTAGCACAAGGGCAAAAATCTCATCGTATTCCAGAAGTTCATACTGATTTTATTTTTTCGCTTATTTATGAAGAAATTGGTTTAATCGGAATTACAATTTTTTGCTTAACTTATGCTTGGTTAATATTGAGAACTGGTTCAATAGCTTCACTTGCAGAAAAATCAAAACAGTATTTCTCATATTATGTAGCAAATGGCATTCTTTTTATGTTTGCACTGCAATTAACCATTCATATATGGGTAAATTTAGGTTTACTTCCTAATAAAGGCTTAACTCTGCCTTTAATTTCTTACGGAGGTTCTTCTTTATTTGTAAGTATGTTTTCTATTGCCATATTATTGAGAATTGACTATGAAAACCGCCGTCAATTATTAGGGGATTATCGATAATATGAGTAAAACATTTTTAGTTGCCGCTGGTGGTACTGGTGGGCATATTTTCCCAGCATTAGCAGTTGCACAATCATTGCAAAAACAAGGAAATAACATTATTTGGTTAGGCAGTGAAAACGCTATGGAAACTCGCCTTGTGCCTAAATACAATATTCCTTTGGAAACAGTTGCCATTAAAGGCATTCGTGGCAATGGCATAAAACGCAAATTGGCTTTACCATTTACATTAATGAAAACCATTTCGGCAGTATCAAAAATTATTAAAAAACATAATATTAGTGCAGTAATAGGTTTTGGTGGATTTGTTTCATTTCCGGCTGGTGTTGCTGCAAAAATAAATGGTATTCCATTAATTATTCATGAACAAAATTCGATTGCAGGGCTATCAAATAGAGCATTATCCAAAATTGCTACACGAGTTTTATCTGCATTTCCAAGTGCTTTCCCTCAATATAAAGATGGTCTAATTGGTAATCCTGTACGTCATGAAATTGCTAATATTCAACAGCCCAAACAGCGATTTAATAAACGTTCCGGCAGACTTAATTTACTTATTATTGGTGGTTCTTTGGGGGCAAAAGTATTTAATGAAACACTGCCGGAAATTATTGCAGCATTACCGGCAAATCAAAGACCAGCAATCATTCATCAATGTGGCAAAGATAATAGTATTGATGTAGCACAACGCTACCGAGATAAAAATATCACAGCACAATGTATTGATTTTATTGATGATATGGTATCAGCTTATGCTAATGCCGATTTTATTATCTGCCGAGCAGGTGCTTTAACAATAGCCGAACTTACTGCTGCAGGTTTAGGTAGCATATTGGTGCCATTTCCATTTGCAGTTGATGATCACCAAACCAAAAATGCACAATATTTAGTACAAGCCAATGCGGCATTATGTGTGCCACAACCTGAATTTACGATTGAAAATATGGCAAAAAAAATTGGCAAATTAAATAGAGAGCAATGTTTACAACAAGCACAGAATGCTCGCAAACTTGCTAAACCAAATGCCGCAGATGATATTGCCTACCAAGTTTTGCAATGTATTGAGTAATAAATGTTTACTAATTTTTTTCGGCAGACTTTTTTATACAATAAGTCTGCCGGAAAAGTTTACAAAGATTTCCGGCAGACCAAAACTTTTCAAAATTGTTTAATTAGATACCACTGCAAAACTAATACAGAAACAAAATAATAAACACTTCGTAATAGCGACCGCATCGGATAGCCACTATGGAAACCCCTGCAAAACCTAATTTTTGAAAAAGAAACGCCGTAGGGTGGGCATCCTGGCCCACCAACCGCCCAATAGGGCGGAATAAAAAGTTGTTAAAATACAATGCATTAACACCTACGGCGTTTTAGTAGGCTGGGAAGCCCAATCTACGGCAGGATTAAATTTTTGTTTCTGATAGGGTTTTGCAGGGGTTTCCTATGGTGAATTAACTTTTCATTCCATAAATGAGTTTCTACTAACAAGCCACTTAAAACAATGAAGTACTTAATACTTAATTCTAATTTCGAAAAAATACCGACTGAAACCTCTGCAAAACTGATAGATATGAGCATAGTTCAAGGTGTAATAGCATAGAAAATGGAATTTCAACCAAGCCAAAACGAAGACATAACAAGTAGAAAGGATAAACGTTTAGAGCAACACACAACGTTACGAAATATGTCGCAGATGTCAGTTTTGCAAAGGTTTCAGACTATTGATTTTCATTATCTGCACTATCATAAGCATCAACGATTTTTTGTACTATTGGGTGTCTTACTACATCAGATGAGGTAAATACATGAAAATAAATTTCCTCAATTCCTTCTAATTTTTCCCTTGCATCTTTTAGACCACTTTTTATATGGCGTGGCAAATCAATTTGACTAATATCACCAGTAATAACAGCTTTTGCTCCAAAACCAATTCTGGTCAAAAACATTTTCATTTGTTCAGGAGTGGTATTTTGAGCTTCGTCCAAGATAATATGTGCATTATTAAGAGTACGTCCTCTCATATATGCTAATGGTGCAATTTCTATTAAACCTTTTTCGATTAGCTTATTAGTTTTATCTAAACCCATCAAATCAAATAAGGCATCGTATAATGGACGTAAATATGGATCTACTTTTTGAGTTAAGTCTCCCGGAAGAAATCCCAATTTTTCACCGGCTTCTACTGCCGGACGTACCAAAACAATCCGTTCAACCAAATGCCGCTCGATTGCGTCAACTGCTGCTGCCACTGCAAGATAGGTTTTTCCAGTACCAGCAGGTCCTAATCCAAACACAATATCATGTGTCAATAAAGCACGGATATAACTATCTTGGCGTGGAGTTCGTCCATGCAATATGCCACGACGTGTGTGTAATCCTTTGCTTGAACTAATGTTTATATCTGATTTTTCTTCGGCACGAGTTTTAACCGATACTGCCACCAATTGAATGTCGCTACTATCTATTTCACGTTTTTTGGCAATTTCTGCCAACTGTTGCAAGGCACTAACGCCCTCTTTCGCTAATCTGCCGGAAATAGAAAAACGATGATGACGGCGTACAATTTGAATTTCCAAAGCACGAGACAATGAGTTTAAATTCTCATCTAATACTCCGCATAAACGTTGCAGAGCAGAAATTTCTAAATCGTTTAAATTCAAATGTTGTTCTACTGACATAAAATTTCACCAAGTAAGATCACAAGAGACATTGGCTCGATAACAACGTGTAGAATCCCAATCTTTCATACAATTTTCAATTGCACGAGACTTGGCAATATCAGGGTAAGTTGCCACAGCAATGTATTTTGATGAATTAACTTTTAACTGACACTCATAGCGATTAGTATCGCCATCGTAAATAACTTCTTCTCGATCAATTATGCGAGAATCATAACTGCCATCGTTATATCCTGCAACATATCCATCTTTATAAACAGAATATGAAGATGGATAATCGTATGAATAATATCCATTATTTTGATTAAAGCGTACCCCAACTCCAACACTACTATGCCGTCCTTGACGATTAAAATAAACATCACCACTCACACCATTTTCATAATATGGCGAAGGGTATGCAGGATAAGACGGTCTGCGATAATTACGCGGTAGTGGCGGTGGCGGTGGCGGTCGATGATAACTGTTGTTAGAAGAAGCAAAATGTCCTGTAACCACAGTACGTTTAACTTTGTCATCATAATTCTGTGCTATTGCAGAAGACGCACATAAAAGAAATGAGGTTAAAACAAATATTTTTTTCATCATAATAACCCACTGATTAGATAATGTTGATTTTATATTAGATTGAAAAAATATGTATAGGTTCTATCAAAATAATAAGTCTGCCGGAAAGTATTTATAACTACTACTTTCCGGCAGTGTTTATTATGTCTGCCGGAAAAATATTTCTACTTTCCAAAGACTCCTGCAAAATTCGATTTTTCTATAATTCGTCATTTTGAGCAAAGCAAAAAATCTTTATAAAATAATGAGTTACACTCTTCATTTCACTGCGTAAAATTCTTTAATGACGAGTTTTGCAAAAATCTCTTTCCGGCAGTGTTATAAATTTCATACAACACTATCTAATTTCCCTTGCAAATCTTTATCAGTCATAGCGGCAACCGATGAGTCAGACCACACATTAACACCAGTTTCAATCATATCGATAATAGCGTAAATCGGCAAAATCATACCCATTAAATCCACAGACACACCAATTGATGACATTAAAGAAATGGTTAAAAAATAACACCCCATAGGCACGCCAGCATTGCCAACAGCCGCTAATACAGAAACCAACAACCACACAATCATAGTGCCAACCGACAGCTCAACACCTGCATTTTGCATTAAAAACAAAGAAGTAACCAAAATAAATGCGGCACAACCATTCATATTAATAGTAGTACAAATTGGCAAAACAAAACGGCTAACACGTTTATCGATATGTAAATTATTTTCAGCAGAAGCGAGTGTTACCGGTAGCGTTGCGGCTGAACTTTTGGAGAAAAATGCCATAGCAAGTGCTGGCGACATACCTTTAAACACTTTGAGAGGATTAAGTTTTCTTAATAATAAAAACAAAGGAATAATCACAAAAAACTGAATTAAATTACCACCGATAACCACTAATGTATATTGTCCCAACGCACCAACAATCACTCCTGCTTCAATTTCAGCAACCAACTGTGCAGTAAATGCACAAATACCAACAGGCAAAATCCATAATAAAGCACGAATTAACGTAAATAATAATTCCTGCAAGCCCAACACTCCTTTAATTACCGTTTGACGATTATCGCTATCTGGCATAAATGCTAATCCTAAACCCACAGCACTCGATGCCAACAACACCGATAAAACATTGCCAGCAAAAAACGGTTGCAATAAATTATTAGGGATTACAGATAAAAAATGTTCGTAATACGATAATTTGCTTAAATTTTCAGGCACAGTAGCATCTACTACTAATGGTACATTGGTAGGCGATACAATTAAAAAGAAAGCCAATGCCACAATCGCAGCCACCAAAGTAGTAGTAATTGTGTAAAAAATAGCGTGCAAAAAAATGCGTTTAGATTCAGACTTTGCCCCCAACTGCGAAAGTGTTGCAATAACTGCCAAAGAAATAACAGGAATCGATAAAAATTGAAACATGCTTGTAAAAGCAGTGGCAATAAAACTGCATAACTCACTAATTACATTATTAGAAAAATGTCCTAATAGTGCACCAATAATCATTGCTACAAACCAAATAGCAGCTGTTTTGAAATTATTTTTTTGAATATTATCCATGATAAGTTCCTATCGTTTTAACCTGCCAATTGTGAAACTTTTTAACATATCAAACAAGAAGATTTAATGCTATCCATATAATCAAAAATTATAAACCAATAGTCTGCCGGAAATATAAAAACACTTTTTGAAACACCTGCAAAACTCGTCAGTCGTAAGTTTCACGCATCAGAAACGATAATATAACAAATTGTTTTATAAAAACTTTTCGCCACGCTTACGAATAAAGAATAATGGAAAATTATGTTTTGCAGGAGTTTCTTAAAAAGTATTCCGGCAATGTTTAAGAATACTTATTAAAGACATCACTGCGAAATTAGCATCTATTGATACAATTTCCGGCAGACTATTCATATAAATAAACCTTTGCAAAACTGGTAGATGTGCGTACAGTTCAAAGTTATAGTAGTACAGAAAACGAAGTTTCGGCGAAGCCAAAAACGAAGACATAACAAATAGAAAGGCTATCGTTTAGAGAAACACACAACGTTAAGAAATGTGCCGCAGATGCAAGTTTTGCAAAGGTTTCATAAAATCTGCCGGAAAAACTTTTAACAACTTAATAAATAACTCCACTATCATCATTATCCAATGAATTTAATAATGATGATGTTAAATCAGATGATGAAGTATATTCCACATCTTCACTATTTTCATTATTAAATTCTATATTTGATAATTCAGATAAGTCTGCCGGAAAAACTATACTATCACTTTC
>JAFZMY010000090.1 GCA_017553165.1 Neisseriaceae bacterium | reverse complement strand
GCCCCTGCAACGCAGAAATATCATATGGAAGATGTGCATCGAGCAGGCGGTGTGATGGCGATTTTGGGCGAATTAGACCGTGCAGGCTGCCTGAAAACCGATGTGAAAACCGTTCATTCAGCGAGCCTGAAAGAAGCATTAGCCAAATGGGATATTATGCAAAGCAATGATAATAATGCAAAAAATCGTTATCTTGCTGCCCCTGCTGGTATTCGCACCACTCGTGCCTTTTCGCAAAACGAACACTATAAAGAGTTTGATACGGATAGAGTTTCAGGCTGTATTCGCAACAAAGAAAACGCCTATTCGCAAGACGGCGGTTTGGCGGTATTGTTTGGCAATATTGCCGAACGCGGTTGCGTGGTGAAAACCGCAGGTGTTGATGACAGCATTTTGAAATTCACAGGGCGTGCAAGGGTTTTTGAAAGCCAAGAAGCCGCCGTTGAAGGCATTTTGACAAACCAAATTGTGGCAGGCGACATTGTGATTATTCGCTACGAAGGCCCCAAAGGCGGGCCCGGTATGCAAGAAATGTTGTATCCCACAAGTTACTTAAAATCCAAAGGCTTGGGCAAAGCCTGTGCTTTGCTTACAGACGGACGCTTTTCAGGCGGCACATCAGGTTTGTCTATCGGACATGTATCGCCAGAAGCCGCAGAAGAAGGTGCAATCGGCTTGGTTGAAGAAAATGACACCATCGAAATCGACATTCCCAACCGCCGCATTCATTTAGCCGTGTCAGACGAAGAATTGCAAAACCGCCGCGACAAAATGAACGCCAAAGGCAAATACGCATGGCAGCCTGAAAACCGCAACCGCCCCATATCCGCCGCACTCAAAGCCTACGCCGCAATGGCAACTTCGGCTGATACAGGAGCGGTGAGAGATGTTAGGCAGGTTGAGAGAAAGTGAGCAATTAGCAATTAGAAATGAGAAATGAGCAATGAATTTTCATTGCTCATTTTTTTATTTAAGTCTGCCGGAAAAAATTAGTGTCAACTCAATATATTAAATTTTTAAAAAAATTATAGAGTTATGCCGTAAAGTGAAAAATATAACTTATTATTTTATAAATATCTATTTGCTTTGCTCAAAATGACAAATAATAGAAACTCCTGCAAAAGCATGTTTTTCAAGAGTTTCGGGCAATAATAGTTTCTTTATTACGACATTAACTGTGGTAAGAATAAAGATAAACCGCTATTGCGTGTTAATTGAGTTTGAATAGCGTTTTGTAATGATTGCATATTTCCAATATAAATGAAACGTTTTTTAGCACGTGTCAAAGCTGTATAAAGAGACATACGATCAAATAAACCTTTATCGTCAGTATGATATGGAAATAATAATCTTACTTCATTATATTCAGAACCTTGACTTTTATGTATTGTTAAAGCAAAAGCATCTTCATATTCAGGAATACGAGAAATTTCTAAAAAATGATCTGGTGCAAAAAATACTTTCTTTTTACCATCATTATCCAACATGACTATTCCAATACTACCATTATAAATATTTAATGATGGATAATTACGAGTAACCATTATTGCTCTACCGCAAAACATTTCATCGCTAATAAATTTTTTTCTTTGTAAAAAACGCCTATAACCACGATTAAAACGTATTACATCATTACGATATACACATAAAATCATGCTGTTATTAAAATAATGTAGTGCTTGTTCTATGTTGTTATTATCAATTGCTTGCCAATAATCTTTTTGTAAATCAAGCAATTGATTGTATAAAGAAATCTCATCAAATGGAATACAAGATAAGTCTGCCGGAAATTTTGAAAAAGATTGTATAGCAAGATTATCTTGACCTAAACGAATATATTGAGCCAAAGCTCCAATACCACTATCTTTATGAAAACGATGACTATGAATTAAACGACTAACTGACAAATACGATTCTTGAGATACTAATTGTGTTAATACTGCACCTGAACCAACACTTGGTAATTGCTCTGCATCTCCTAATAAAATTAAACGAGTTTTAGGAGATATGGCACGTAATAATTTATTCATCATTGATAAATCAATCATAGATGCTTCATCAATTATAATACAATCATATGGTAAATAATATTGTTCATTATATTTAGTTTTTAATGTAATTGGATTAATATTTAATAATCGATGTAAAGTTTTACCGGTAAGACTTTTTAAATAGTTAGCAATATTTTCATTTAATGCAGGAAAATTTTCATGCGTTAATGATTTTAACAATGAATTTTGTAAATGAGATGCAGCACGTCCTGTGGGTGCTGCCATTGCAATGTGTGGTAATTCACTATCAAGCTGACACAATAATGCCAAGATTTTAGCAACTGTAGTAGTTTTTCCTGTACCAGGTCCTCCTGTAATTAATGAAAAACGATGTTTTAAAGTATTAAATGATGCTTGATATTGTTCTTTATCATCTTGATTTGGAAAATAATATTGAAGTTGTTTATGTAAATTTTCATCATCAATTTTTAAATCAATTTTACCAAATTTGGATAAATAATGTGCACAATCTTTTTCCATTGCCCACACTTTACCAATAAATAAACAATTATCTTCTAAAACCAAAGGTGCTGCAACGCCCTCTTCTACCAATGGCGATAATTCACGTGCAATACACATTTCTTCATCATTTAAGCGTATAAATGTATGTCCCATCTGCCAAGCATTTATTGTTTTACTCATTAATAGTGATGCACTATCTGCTTGTTGTGGTGCAATGCTTTTAAAAAATGATGAAAATAATTTTATCGATAATTCGTTATAATCTGTATCCATTAATAAATACTTTCATATAAAGTCTGCCGGAAAAGATTATTTTAATATTTTTTTATTCCCAAGCGTTTTTTAATCTATTTTTCAATTCATTATAATCTTGTGTAAACATTCCATTACAAAAAACATTTTTCAAAGCATAACGGATTTTATTTTGACGATACATTGATGTTCCAATTGGATTCCAAGTTGTATTTTGTGATTTAATCCAACGTTTATTTACCACATCGCCAAAAGCAAACGCTTTATAAGTTTTATCTTTACAATAAATGCCTTCGGCACTTAAATTATCAAATCCATTTTTGCTACGTATATTTAATACATAACGCACAGAATCATCTTCTGCTTTATGCACAGATGATAGCAATAGCCACAAACTGCTATCTGTATCATTATCTAAATTAAATTCATACCAAGAATTGTCATTGGTATCAGGAAATGGTGGCAATTCCTCAAAGTCTTCTTGCCATTTTTCTTCTTCATCAAATTTTGGATTATAGTAATCACGTGGGTGTGCCATGAGACTGCCGGAAACTACCATTAATAAAAGAAGTGCTATTTTTTTCATGTCGATAAATTGTTTTTTTGATGTGGTTTGCAATGTTATCACGGATAGAGACTCCTGCAAAACGCTTTTGCAAGAGTATTGGTTAGTGTAGTAGAATCACAAAATTTATCACAAGCTAAACAAAAAATTAATCCTATGAAAAAGACACTGCCATTATTGTTAATCCCTCTTTCAGTCTTTTTATATGCTGAACCTATGCCTGAAATTGAACAGAATATCCCTCGTCATGATGAGTTGCCCAAAGGTCGTTTTGGTCAAGATGAATCGATGAAAGTGGAAACCGAAGAACCTAAAACGTTGAATCTAACCACAGAAGAATTGCTTAACCGTCCAGAGTTATTAGAACGTGCTTTGGATTCTGCGTTAAATCTAAATCATATTGACAATGTTCGTTTTTTACTGCCTTTATATCAACAACTTGAACAAACAGACCAAATTTTGATTTTATATTCACAAGCGATGCTTGCTCACTATGATGGTAATTTGAAAGAAGCCATTAAGTGCTATCGTGAAATAATCGCACAACGTCCAGATTTAACCCCTACCCGTTTGCGTCTTGCTATTGTTTTATTTGAAGATTATCAAGATATTGCGGCAATGGATCAGTTTGAAAAAATCAATGCAGATGAAAATCTGCCACCACAAATTGCTGCGATTGTGAGTAATTACCGTAGTGCATTGCAGCAACGTCAATCATGGTCTGTTGATGCTAACATGCAATATTTACACGACAACAATATCAATAATGCTCCTAAAAACCGTTATTACGGTAACTGGGTATTGCCAGAAGCTCAAAAGGCACATGGATTTGCATATCAAATCAATGCTTACAAAAAAACACCAATAGCCAAGCAATGGTTTTACCGTATAGACGGCAATATCGACCATAGTTTTTATTGGGACGCACATAATTACGATGAATTAACCATGCGATTGTCTGCCGGAATTGGTTATCAAAACTTACGCACTCAAACTTTGATTCAACCATTTTTTGAGAAAAAATGGTATGGCGAAGGCGTTAAATCGTATAACAATCTACCTGGTATCAAATTATCCTCATCACATTGGTTGTCTCCCAAATGGCAAGTTAATGGTGCAATTGAATACAGTCGCAAACATCAACAACAATATAAATACTTAAACGGAGATTCATATTCTGCATACGCCAATCTTCTCTATACACCATCTGCCAAGCAACAATGGTTAGTTGGTGCTCATTACAATGCCGAAACCGCAGAAGATAATAGCGATGCTTATCATCGTACTGGCGTTCGTGCAGGCTGGGGACAAGAATGGGCAAAAGGTATTTCAACATTTTTGTTATTTGACGCATCAGACCGCCGTTATCGTGGCGATGCTTTCCTGATTAATACGCCACGTCAGGAAAGGGAATATTTGGTACATGCTTCTCTTTGGTTGCGTAATCTACATTTCAAAGGCTTAACTCCACGTTTAGTTGCAACTTGGCAAAAACGTAACAGTAATCACTTTGCTTATAATTACGAAAAAAGTAAGGTGTTTATTGAAGTTAGTAAGAAATTCTAAATTTAATATAAATAGTCTGCCGGAAAGTGTTTTAAAAAGCTTTCCGGCAGACTTATTTTTGATAAACAAGTTTAAGTCTAATCAGCACTAATGTATTTTGCTACAAATATACTATAATATAATCAACATAAAATTTAGGCATATAGTGAAAATTAAAATTACAAAAACACAAAAAATTTTGGAATCTTTATGTATCGTTTGCTACCTGTTTTACATGTTTTATTTAAATTAAGTTGCCTATTTTCGATAATATTATCCACGCCGGCAATTGTGTCTTATATATATGAAGATGGTTTAACCTTAACTTATATCTTATCTTCAAGTATTTCTTTTATTTTATCTTTTAGCTTATGGTTTGGTACAAGACGGTTTCGTCGTGAGCTGCATACGCATGATGGTTTTACTTTGGCAGTTGGTTTATGGTTGGGATTTGCGATTGTTGCTGCCGTACCATTTTATCTATTGATACCTCAAATAAGTATAGTCGATGCCTACTTCGAAGCAATGTCAGGACTTACCACAACAGGTGCAACCATTATTCCTAATTTAGATGCCCTACCTCATTCATTAAATTTTTGGCGACACATACTAAATTGGTTAGGTGGTTTGGGAATTATCGTTTTAGCAGTGGCATTGTTACCAACACTGGGAGTCGGCGGTATGCAGTTATTTCGTTCAGAAATATCAGGCATTAACAAAGGCAGACGTTTAGCACCAAGAATCACCCAAACCGCTAAAAGCATGTGGATTATTTATATTGTATTCACAATTATCACCCTATTAGCCTTAAAGACTGCCGGAATGACTTGGTTTGATGCTTTGTGTCATGCTATGTCATGTATTGCTTTGGGTGGATTTTCCACACATAGCGATAGTATTGCTTATTTTAATTCAACAACCATCGAAGCCGTATTGATGGTAGGAATGTTATTAGGTGGGATTAGTTTTACCAATCACTTTGCAGTTTTTCAACAAAAAAGTTTGAAAGTTTATTGGCGAGATTTAGAAGTTCGCTCGTCTGCATATTTACTATTTATCAGTATTATTATTGCAGCCTTGTATTTATGGTCAAAAGATTTTTATCGTTGGTATGATGCTTTTCGTTACGTATCATTTTCGTTTATTTCGATTGGTTTAGCTTGTGGCTACACCACCGCAGATTACGGTCAATGGCCATTAAATATATCACTATGGATGTTTTTATTAGCCAATGTAATTGCCAATTCTGGTTCTACTGGTGGCGGTATCAAAATGATTCGTGTATTAGTTTTGATACAATTCATGTTTCGCGAAATGACACTACTCTTACACCCACATGCAGTACGTACCGTAAAAATCAATAATCTCAATATTCCAGAAAGAACAGCACTAACAGTTTTAGCTTTTGTTTTCGTTTATTTCTCAAGTGTGGTACTCTTTACGTTTATACTAATGTTTAGTGGTTTTGATTTTATATCTGCCATGAGTACTGTGTTAAGCTGTATCACCAATACTGGACCTGGATTAGGTGCAGTCGGGCCATCGCACACCTCATGGGTATATTTGACTAACTTTCAAAAAACAGTATGTAGTTTTGTTATGTTATTAGGACGTTTGGAAGTTGTTACAGTGTTTATTTTATTTACACCCACTTATTGGCGTAGATAAGGGATTACGAAACGTGAGAACAAATTTATTATTTCACTTAATATCAGGCTTGGTGCTATTTTTATTCGGTTGCACCACGTCTCAACCGCCTGTATCCGAACCTTTTAATTCTAATCAAAAATCACAATCTGTATCTCAAAATTACACATTCAAAATGCCCCATTACAGCAATGAATGGGAAGTATCTGCTTTGGCTAATAATTTTCAACGTTATCAACAACTATTATCATCAAACAATCGCAATACAGACGAATTAATCGCCTATTTACGTGATCCAGAATCACCAGAAGCATTAAAAAACAATCTACGTGTCCAATGGCTTAACGCTTTAGGAAAAATCAAAGATTGGGATACTTTTAATCAACAATATCAATTATTACCAATAGAAAGTCGCAATCAAAGTACAGATTGCTATCACGACTTAATGGTAATTAGCACCATCAAAACCATATCTCAACAAGCACAAGAGTTAGCACGTTCCACAGATAATCTACCTGATGCTTGTAATCAATTAATTAAAGCTGCCGTGTATTCCGGCAGTGTTAGTAGTGAAGATGCTTGGCGTAGAGTATGGGTTTTAATGTCGTATAACAAGCTTTCAGAAGCACAAGAATTAGCAAACATCTTGGGAGAACCGCTAAACTTAAAAAACAATAAACAAGAAGTTATAAATATAGGCGAAGAATACCCTAATGCAGCCGTTGCTAATTTAATGAGTCAAATTGTAACGCCTTATGCACGCAATAAAACCAATGCCGATGGTAAATTATCTGACGCAATTTTTTCCGGCAGACTTGATAATAATCAAGCATCTTTTGCACATGGTATTTTAGGCATGTCCAAAGCAAAAGACTTAAACATGGCAGAAGCACTTCGCCATTTTCAAGCGGCTGATGAAACCATATTAACCGAAGACCAGTGGCAATGGTATGCACGTGCTGCCTTACGTTTAGGACAATGGGCAACATTGGACGGAATTATTGGCAGAATGCCACAAAAATTACAAGATAATCCAACTTGGCAATATTGGCGTGCACGTGCAGCAGATGCACAAGGAATGAATGACAGAGCACGCGAACTATATTTTGCCGCATCACAAAGCGGACGTAATTTTTACGCAATTTTAGCAACAGAAGCATTAGGTGGCACATTAAACTCACAAAACAATATCGAAGCAGATGGCGATCGTATCAGCAAAATTTTGCAAGATAAAAATATAGAACAAGCTTTGGTATTATTTTTTCTATCATTAGAAGATGGCAATCGCAGTATGCGTCAAGCATCTAATCAGCAATGGCGTTATGCTGTGAAAAATTTTGATGAAGAAGATCTAATCGCATCAGCAAAATTAGCATTCGATAGACAATTTTACGAAATGGCAATTTATAGCGCAGATAAAACCAATAACTTGCTTAACTTTGATTTACGTTATCCCACCCCATTCAAACAAATCATGAATTACTATGCACATGAAAATGGCACAGATGCTAACTGGGCATACGGTATAATACGCCAAGAAAGTCGTTTTATGCTTGGAGCACGTAGCAGAAGTGGTGCAAGTGGTTTAATGCAAATCATGCCAGATACCGCACGATTAATTGCCAAACAAATCGGCATTAGCGACTACAATATCAATGACATGGAAACAAACATTCAAATGGGAACATGGTATTTATCTGATTTAGAAAGAAAATTAGGTCATATTGTATTAGCAACTGCCGGATACAATGCAGGACCGGGACGAGCACGCAAATGGCAAACCATAACACCATTAGAAGGTGCTATTTACGCCGAAACCATACCTTTTGATGAGACGAGAGATTACGTTAAAAAAGTAATGGCAAATACTTCGTATTACCAAGCAAATTCCGGTAGCCAAGTGAATTTAACGCAAAGATTAGGAACTATTCCAGCAGGGAGGTAAAGCATGGAAGACAAAGATTATCAACAAATTTTATTAGATATTTTAGAAAACCGAGACTGTAAAAATATACAACGTTTTCGTTTAGAAGATAATTCTTGCGTTTGGATTCGTAAAGCATCACAACGTAACTTAACCGTATCATCTATTTTGGGAGGAATTATCTCTGCTTTGGGACTTCCTATGCTCACTCCCAACAATCGCTCTGGTGAAGATTCCTTATCTGATGAAGTTTCACGTTTAACTGAATTAGCCGATGATGGTTTTATTGTTCCCAAAGCAATCGCAGTGCGTTATCAAAACCCTGCCGGAATTATGACCGCTGATTTAGGAAATGGTGGCTATTTAAGAAGTTTAGACGATGTACTCAAAAGCATAGTTGCAGAAGAAAAAGACCCTCTTCCAATTTGGTCGCAAGGTGTGAGAGCATTATTTGAATTACATCAAAAAAATCAATATTTAGGCAACGCATATTGTAGCAACATGGCACAAATGCCAGACCATAGATGGGCTTATTTCGGTTTCCAAGACGACCCTATGAATAGAATGGATCTTACTTCGTGCCAAGTAAGAGATTGTATATTTTTCATTCAATCAACAGCACACTATTTCAATAAAAACGAACTCAAAGAAGCACAAGAATTTTGGGCAGAAACACATCAACAGTACACTCCAGAAACAGCAGAAGCATTAGAAAAAACCATTCGCAGAATTAAACTAATAAAAATTTTTACACCAATCGCATCGCTAATGGGTTGTCGCAACATAAATTCAAGCTTGCGTTTTATGAATGGATTATTGTAAAAAACCTTTCCGGCAGACTTTATTTAATAATGGTTTTATAAATGGCAGTATATATAGCAGGTGTTGACGAAGCAGGTAGAGGACCACTGATAGGTAGTGTTTTTGCGGCAGCGGTTATATTACCTGCATCGTATGATTTACCAAATCTTAACGACTCAAAAAAAATATCAGAAAAACAAAGAGATATATTAAGCACACAAATCAAAGAACAAGCTATATCTTTTGCCATTGCAGAAGCAAATGTTGATGAAATTGCCAAATTAAATATTCTTCACGCCACTATGTTAGCAATGAGTCGAGCGATTAAAATGCTATCTATTTCTCCTACACAAGTGTTTATTGATGGAAATCGTATTCCGCAAGATTTACCATATCCAGCAGTTGCAATTGTAGGTGGAGATAAAAAAGAACCGGCAATTATGGCTGCATCAATTTTGGCAAAAACCGCACGCGATGCAAAAATGTATCAATTATCACAAAAATATCCACAATATCTGTTACATAAAAATAAAGGATACGGAACAAAAGATCATCTTGATGCAATTGAAAAATATGGAATACTGCCGGAACACCGCAAAGACTTTGCCCCAATCAAAAAATGGATTGCTAATAACAATCCGTCTTTACTTGAAGACAATAATTTAACTATGCAACTATTTTAAGCAGTTATATTAATATGTTTTCGTAAATTTAAATTTCACTCCGGTATATTAGTTTTTTCATATTTAGGCACTTTAAACATAACAATTTTTTCAGGCAGCCTGAAATACTAATGCAATACTTTTTCAGATAATTGAAAATGCGATATACCAAATAAATCTTGTTGAGAATTGACACTCGGTTGTTCAATAAATTCTTTAATCGATTTAGCAATGAAACCGGCCAAATTTACAGGTACAGCATTTCCTATCATTTGTTCTAAATTGGTTTTGGTTCCAGAAAATTTAAATGTTGTTGGAAAAGTTTGTAAATAACTGCGTTCAATC
>JAFZMY010000014.1 GCA_017553165.1 Neisseriaceae bacterium | reverse complement strand
AATTTCAACCAAAGGATAAACGGTTTCGTCCAAATTACGACAGCGAAACTGATATTCACTCATCGTCTGCGGAAACTGATGCAACACCGCTTGCAACATAGTGAATTTGTATAAATCGGTGTCTAAAAGCGATTGAATAATTGCAGGAGCACTCATAAAATTCCTTGCTTAAACTTGAATTTTCTGTGAAAAATAAGCTTTTAATTTTAACCCATTAGATGTAAATAATTCAAAGATTTTTTAAATGCTAAATGACCACAAACATATAATTGACCAATATCTACAAAAAATGGACAATGTGTTAAATCTTAAATTTTAGTCTGCCGGAATGCTTTTTTGCCTATGATACGCATAAATTTCAAAAAACCAAATTGTCATATAAATTAAAGTATTAAATATTATGTTTACTCAATTTTTAAACGCCTTTGATTTTGCTTTAACCGTTACCTTGCCGAGTATTTTTTTACTGATATTCGGTTATTTATTGAATCGTTTAGGGCAGATTGATGCGAATTTTTGTCATCAAGCATCGCGTCTGATGTTTAATTGGGCATTACCTGCCTTATTATTTTTTGCGATTATTGATAGTAAAAGTGCAATTACAGGGCAAGGTACACTATTATTAGCTGGTGCAATCTGTGCTTTAATTTTATTTATTGGTGCAGAAATCGTGGCAAATTTTTTTATCCAAAAACGCGACCGTGGCGTTTTTGTACAAGGAATTTATCGCGGTAACACCGCAATTATTGGTTTAGCATTTTGTGCAAATGCTTATGGTAGTGAAGGTTTATCGGTAGGTGCTGTTTTTACTGGAACTATGACAGTGCTTTACAATATTTTGGCAGTAATCACATTAAGTCGTTCTTTGGGAAATAAAAAATCTATACTACCAGTTATTATAAATATTATTAAAAATCCGTTGATTATAGGCATTACTTTGGCTGGAATATGTCGTGTATTAAATATAAGTCTGCCCCAAACAGTTGTACAAAGCGGGCATTATCTGTCATCAATAGCTCTACCATTGGCACTAATTTGTATTGGTGCAACTTTTGACGTAAAAGCAGTTTTTAGTCGTTTTGATTTTTCGCTTTGGACAAGTATTGCCAGAGTGATTGTTGCACCTTTATTGGCAGTGATTATTGGATTGTGTTTTGGTTTAGATAAAGTTTCTTTGGGAGTGTTATTTTTAATGAGTTCTGCACCAGTGGCAGCTGCTGCATACGTTATGGTAAGAGCAATGGGAGGCAATGATATTGCTATGGCAAATATAGTTGCACTTACCACCGTACTTTCTATGCTAACTACATCATTGTGGATAGTTATATTACGTATATTTAATCTAATGTGAAGCTTTCCGGCAGACTTGTTATTTTTTAAAATGTTAAGTCTGCCGGAAAAAATATTATCGATGTAAATTCGTGATATATTGATGTGCTTCATAAATGACTTGTTTAAATTCAATCGATAAGGATTGTAATGAATTCTATTTTCAGATTTATTGCTATTGCTCATACGGTTTATGCTTACGGATTGAGTGATTTATTCCGTTTATTGTTACGTTCGTCATTATTGCGAATTTTATTGTATTTAGTTCCAGTACCACGACGAATGCGTTCTATTCCCCTGCCCCAACGTCTGCGTATGGCATTGGAACATTTAGGACCGATCTTTGTAAAATTTGGACAAGTATTATCTACACGTCCTGATATTCTTCCGGCAGAGTACGCTATTGAATTAGCAAAATTACAAGATAAAGTACCGCCTTTTGATAGCGAAATTGCCATTAAAACCATTGAAAAAGAATTTGGCGAACCAATTGAAGAACTGTATGCAGAATTTGATGAAATTCCAGTTGCCAGTGCATCTATTGCCCAAGTTCATTCTGCTTATCTATTTGATAAAGATGGTAATCGTGGACAAAAAGTTGCAGTTAAAGTTTTGCGTCCTAATATTCGCCGTGCAATTGAAAAAGATATGGCTCTACTTCGCACCGGTGCAACAGCCATACAATACCTATTCTCCGATGGCAAACGTTTACGCTTACGAGAAGTAGTTGCCGAATTTAACAAATATCTACACGATGAAATCGATTTAATGAACGAAGCTGCAAACGCTGCTCAAATTAAACGACAATTTTCCGGCAGTCATTTGTTAATTGTGCCAGAAACATATTTTGAATACTGCTCACGTGAAGTTTTAACGATTGAATGGATGGACGGTACTCCAATTTCAGATATAGAAGAACTCAAACGCAAAAAAATTGACCTAAAAAAACTTTCTCGTTCAGGGGTGGAAATTTTCTTTACCCAAGTTTTTGATTATGGATTTTTCCATGCAGATATGCACCCTGGCAATATTTTTGTAGCCGATGATGGACGTTATATAGCTTTGGATTTTGGCATTGTTGGCAGTTTGACAGATTATGATAAACGCTATTTAGCGATTAATTTTTTAGCATTTTTCAATCGTGATTACAAACGAGTTGCCACTGCCCATATTGAATCAGGTTGGGTTCCGGCAGACACTAGAGCAGAAGAATTGGAAGCTGCAGTACGTACCGTGTGCGAACCAATTTTCAATAAACCACTATCGCAAATATCATTTGGTTTAGTTTTAATGCGATTATTTGATACATCTCGCCGTTTTAACGTGGAAATTCAACCGCAATTAGTATTACTCCAAAAAACCATGTTGAATGTAGAAGGATTAGGCAGACAATTAGACCCCAATTTAGACCTATGGGAAACAGCTAAACCATTCCTAACACGTTGGATGAAAGAACAAGTTGGCTTAAAAGGCATGTTACGCAATATTCGCCGTGAAGCACCAGAATGGGCACGTATTTTACCTGCCCTACCTCGCCGTCTTAATGCAGCATTAGATGACGATAGAGCATTACTCAAACGAGAATTAGCCGAATTAGTCCGCACCCAACGCAGACAAACTAAATACATTGGCTGGTTGGTATTCATTTTCTTATGTCAAATTATCTTTTTTGCTTGGAAATTTATAAAAGGGTAGTTTATGATTACCAACTTTTGTGTACAAAAAATAAAGGTAAGTTCATGAAAAAATTAATAATTTTAAGTATTGCATCAATTTTTGTTTTAACTGCTTGTGGTGGCAGTGGTTCCGATGATACAGGAACAATGCACCCATCAATTACTCCTGCAAATAAACCAGATGTCCCTGAATTTGTTGCAGCTCAACAAGTTGAATGGACTTATGATGCAATCAATAAAAACTGGGTGTTTAAAACTGCCAAATTAGACAATGGCAATAATAAATCAGATTTTTCCAAAGTAAAAATTAAAGGTGGCACCATAGTCGCTTTGGGAGATTCGCTTACCCAAGGTTACGGTGCACAGTCTAATACGGCATATCCTTTTGTATTACAACAAATCACCGGACAACGTGTTATCAATAAAGGAGTGTCTGGTGATACTTCTGCTGATTTATTAAAAAGAGTTCCGCAAATCGTAGATTCTCGTCCTTCATTGGTATTACTTGGTATTGGTGGTAATGATTTTTTACGCCAACTTGATGAAGAACAAACTCGCAATAATATTGTAAAAGCAATTTCATTATTAAAAGAAAAGAAAATTCCTGTTGTCTTAATTGCACAACCAACTCTTATTTCAGGACAATTAAACGACCACCCCATGTATACCCAAATTGCACAGCAAGAAAATATACCTTTGGTAAGCGGTTTGTGGTCAGAAATTTTATCGGATAACTCCCTAAAATCAGACCAAGTTCATGCTAATGACAAGGAGTATCGTCAATTTGCTGAAAAATTAGCTCAATTTTTAGACAGCAACGGTTTAATACGAAACGTTTCCGATTCAGGTTCAACCCACAGCGTAGGTGGCTCATCTAATGTTTCTTCAAATATTAGCTATATGCAGCACACTCGCAGTCAGAAAAATCCAACAACTGATTTTGCCATATATCCTGCTGGTGCAAATCATGCCTATGCACGTTATGGCTTTATTATGAATCAGGAACGAGGATATGCAGTTTCTTTCTATCAAGGTGTGCCAACCGATAAAGCACAAATGCCAAGCAATGTTGCACAATACAATGGATATGCCTTTGCTTTTCGTCCTGCTGATGGTTCTTTATTTGAGGGCAAGGCTAATATTAAAGCTGATTTTGCCAATAAATCATTAAATGGCACATTAAGCAATTGGAAAGAAGAAATAACCAATATTGGTAGCAAAAATATACCTAAATCTGTATCTATTTCTGCAAGCATTAAAGACAATACTTTTGCCGGCGATAATAATCAAGGCATGTTCTACGGTCCTAATGCGGATAATATCGCAGGTGCATTTGCAGATAAATCACAAGGTATTCAAGGTACTTTTGGCGGATATAAATAACTTAAAAAGTTTTCCGGCAGACTTCAGACTTATAAAGAGACTTTTTGCAAAACATAAATTTTGAAGATTGATTTTTTTGTTTCCGTATAAGAAACCCCTGCAAAACCTAATTTTTGAAAAAGAAACGCCGTAGGGTGGGCTTACCAGCCCACCAATCGCCCGATAGAGCTGAATAAAAAGTTGTTAAAATACAATGCATTAACGCCTACAGCATTTTGGTGGGTTGTGTTGTCCCACACTACGGCAGGATTAAATTTTTGTTTCAGTAAAGGTTTTGCAGGAGTTTCTATAAGTTTTGCAGTAGGTTCTTCAATCAGTAGATAAAAAAACAGGCAATAATCTTTGCCTGTTTTTCTGTTATTTTAGAAGACTGTTTATTGCAACACTTCCCATTTAACTTCTTTGCTTTCAGCGTCCATTTTACCTTCATACAAAGTTACAACGCCGTTTTGAATATCGCCATTTGCTTGGAATTGAATGCGACCAGTTACACCTTGATAATCAATTGCAGCAAGTTTTGGCAGATATTTTTCAGGTTCGCCACTTTGGGCTTGATTCATAGCTTCGATGATTACATTGGTTGCATCGTAAGCGTATGGAGAATAAGCCACAACTTCTTGATTGTATGCTTTTTGATATGCTTCGTTAAAGGTTGCATATCCTGGCATTTGTTCTTTTGGCATACCTGTGGTTGATGCGAAAGCACCTTCGGCTGCTTCTTTGGATAATTTCAAAAATTCAGGAGTTTGCACACCATCTGCACCCATGAATTTAGCAGTCAAACCTTGACGACGCATTTCACGCAATAATGGGGCAGCTTGTGCGTCCATACCACCATAGAATACTAAATCAGGGTTAGAAGTTTTAAGTGCAGTAACAATTGCACCAAATTCAGTTGCTGAATTAGTGGTGTATTGAGTGTCGATTAATTCAGCACCAGCGTCTTTTGCTGATTGAGCAAAGCTATTAGCTAAACCTTCACCATAGGCAGTTTTATCTTGTACTACCGCAAATTTTTTCACACCTAATTTATTAACTGCATAATCTGCTAATGCAACGCCTTGTTGATTGTCATTAGCAATGACACGGAATGCACCTTTGAAACCTTGATTAGTAAAATCAGGACCAGTTACAGAATATACGATTTCAGGAATACCGTTTTCATCGTAAGTTTTGCTGGCAGCCATAGATGGACCTGTGGTTAAGTGCCCTACTACAACATTTACTTTTTTATCCACAAAACCAGCGGCAACGGTAACCGCAGTTTTTGGGTCGCCTTGGTCGTCTTCTGATATAAACTCAAAATGAACGTTTTGACCATTCCATTGCAAACCTTTGGCATTTGCTTCATCAACTGCCAATTTAACACCATCAGCAGCATCTTTACCCCAGTGGGCAAATGGACCTGTCAATGGATTCGCAGTAGCAATTACTACTTTAACATCGCCTGCAGGTGCAGGGGTTGCTGCAGATTGATCAGATTTGTTGTTATCGGTTTGTGCTGGGGTGTCAACTTGTTGTTGTCCGCAAGCTGCTAATGCCAAGATACAAGCCGCAACCATTGCGGAAGCTTTGAATTTCAACATAATAATTTAAAACTCCTATTTGAGGGTTATTTATTGATAAAAGGGTGAGTGAAAAACTTTTGATTGTTCATGCTTTTTCACAACTCGTCAAGAGGGTTATTTACCTCTAATAAAATGATAACTGCTAATGTGGTAACCTGAATTAAAGTAAAGACGATGCGATTCTTTACGTTCTATACCAACAGCAGCATTAACATGAACTTGTAAATGTCCTTGTTGCAACGCTTCTTCGTGAATAAAGTTTAATAATTGTTTAGCAAGACCTTGTCCTCTATGTTCCGGCAGTGTAGATAAATCGTCAATACGTAAAAATTTTCCATATTGCAAACTGTTTGCAATACAAAAACCGCACACTGCTAATGCCTGTTCTCGTCCATCTTCAAAAACTCCAATCAATCTATAACCAGTCGGACGCAAAACGCCGTTTACTTGTTCAACAAATTCAGAAACAGAAGTTAAATTAGGACGAAGTGCCGACATTGCAGTAAATGCACAAGCGATGTCTTGTGGAGGAATTTCGACAATGCGATATTTTTCGGCAGGTGCATCGCTTTTTTTCTCTGCTTGTGGCTGTTTGGTATTAACGGTATGGGCATCTGCACCATCGCATACTTTAAGGTCATTATCTGCTGCAAAATCCGTTAAAAAACGAAACATTGCAGGATTCAGTTGTTCTAACTCTTTGTTTACAATCACACAACGCACTTGATTGATAAGCAATGGGCGTACATGTTGATTGTAGGATAAACGATGGTCGTTAAATGTTGAAAGAATACCAGATAATCTCTCTGACCAGTCGCTTGGACGAAAAGTCTTACCTTGATTGGTAATACCTTGAATAACAATGACATTTTTTAAATTTAATTGTTCCGACATGATGTAATGTATCTTTTTTGATTTATTCAATTGTGTTTTATAGTGTTTATTATATACCTTTAATCAAGATACAATGCAGAAAATAAAACAACTAAATAGTCTGCCGGAAAAGCAATTTAATTTTATAATATATTGCTTAATCATTAGACATTATGGCAATATTAGAAGCTTGATTAATATATTAAATACTTTTATAACACATCAGTATGATTAAAAAACAATCAAATTTTACTCTACAAAAATTACTTGTTACATTTATCATTACTACAATCGTTGCAATGTTTGCAGCTTGTAATTTTACTATTGATGATAAAAATTCTACTCAAAACGAATTTGTTGCAGCTGAAACTTCCAATGGCCATGCTATCAATTCAGCAGCAAATGATTCATCAAACACATCAGAAAAGTCCAATCCAGATACTTCAAATAACGATTCTTCACAGCAAGAGACCATAGCACAAGCTAAAAAATTAATTGATGGTTACTTTTACGATGAGGCAATTGCTCTACTTGAAACCGTTAAAAACAATAAAGAAGCCATTGAATTACAACAAAAAAGTGAAAAATTAAAAAACTCGCTTGTCAAGTATGAAGGTCGTCATTACCACGTTTTTTTTCATAGTTTAATTATTGATACAGCCAAAGCTTTTGATGGTGATTATATGCAGCAAGGATACAATATGTATATGACCACTGTCAGCGAATTTCAAAAGATGTTGCCATTATTATTGCAAGAAAATTTTATCTTGTATGACATCACCGATATGGTGGAATTTCGAAATGGTAAAGCATACCCCAAAGATATTTATCTGCCAGAAGGCAAAAAACCATTAGTTTTATCCATTGATGACGTTAATTATTATGAATATATGAAAAATGATGGTTTTGCTAATCGTTTAGATGTTGATAGTGATGGCAATGTTGTTACCATTGTTAAAAATAAAGACGGCAGCGAAAGCGTTACTTATGATGGCGACGTAATGCCTATTCTTGATGCTTTTGTACACGAACACCCTGAATTTTCATGGAAAGGTGCCAAAGGTATCGTTGCGGTAACTGGTTATCAAGGTGCATTTGGGTATCGCATCACCGATTATAAAAAACATAGCAAAGATGATATTAACCAAATGCGAGAAAAGGTTAAAGAAGTTGCAAGTGCATTACGCAATACCGGTTGGCAAATTGCAAACCATAGTTACACTCACAATCGCTACTGGACAGAAAAAACCATGACTATGGGACAATTGCAATATGACATCAGAAGATGGTTAGAAGAAATCGCACCATACGTTGGCAGTACTAATATTATCATTACGCCATTCGGGGTTACATACGACCAGAAAGACCCTCGTTTTCGCTATATTATAGATAGTGGTTTTAACATTTATTGCCCAGTAGGTGCAGATATGAGCATGTCATGGCAAAAAGACAATATGATGTCATCTCGCCTTAATCTTGACGGCATTACCATGCTTGCCTACCCTAAACGAATTAGTAGACATTTTTTTGAACCATCTTTGGTGCTTGATCCATCTCGTCCGCCACTGAATATGGAAAAAAATACCAAAAAATCTAAACGTAGCGTAGAAACTCCAATAAACACACCTGCCCTACCTTATGATTATGAAAATACTACGCCAATTTCTAAAAAAGAAAGTGTTGAACATATTGATAATGAATTAAAACCAATCAACTCTTCACAAGCAACTGATTACACAACCCAAATAGAATCAAATCAAATTCATTTGGATAATAAAAAACAGCAAAACAATAACACAAATTACGAAAACAACGATTTTTATCAATAAAATTCAATAAAATAAGTCTGCCGGAAAGCTAATAAAACAACTTTCCGGCAGACTTATACATATTAATTTGATAAGACTGCCGGAAAAGGTTTTTAAAATATAGTTTTAAAAAATAACACTGTAAGTAACATTCCCACCATCGTAACGTACTGAACAACTAACGTCATTGCGAGCAAAAAACAAAGTTTTTTGCGTGGCAATCTTTGTAATCGGATAACTGATTTAGTGTTTTCAGCTTGCCATTGCTGTCATTACGAACGGTACAACAGACAATACTAAACCTTTGCAAAACAGGTAGATGTGAGCAGATTTCAAAGTTATAGTAGCACAGCAAACGAAGACATAACAAGTAAAAAGGCTTGTCCTTGAAAAGCAACGCAAACGTACGAAATGTGCAAAGAGATGCTAATTTTGCAAAGATTTCAGACTTAACTCTTGCAAGCTCAACAGCATAATACGTAATTTTTTGAATTTCAACATATTTTTATATAAACTTCATTAGCACTTTATTATATAAGAATATTCTTATATAATAACAATGTAACATAAAAATACTAAATCACAAATCAAAAAACATTTGTTTTTAACTATAAGAAAGGCATCAAAATGAATACGAAATTAGAAAACATTGTAAAGCACACGCCCTTGCCTGTGGCTGGGTTAGCCTTTGGGATTACGGGTTTGGGCGGGTTGTTTGCTGAATTTGGGCAAGGTGCGTGGGCAAAGCCTGTGTTTGGTATTTTGGGGGCGGCACTGCTGATTATTGTGCTGTTAAAAGCCTTGTTTTTGCCGCAAAATTTGAAAGCAAATTTGCAGCACCCTGTTCAAGCGGCTGTGGCAACCGTGATTCCCTTTGCGTTTATGTTAGACGCGGCTTATTTGGCACCGAATTATCCGAATGCCGCCGCCTTTTTGTGGTTGTTTTCCATGATTGCGGTGTTGATTTACTTGGTTTGGTTTAATGCTAAATACATTTTTCATTTTCAAATAAAACAAACACTTGCGGCTTATTTTATTCCCTTTGTCGGCTTTTGCGTGCCTGTGATGACTTCGCACCATTTGCATATAGACTGGTTGCCCTTGCAAACCATTCGCAACGCTTTGTTTATTTTATCGGCAATCGGCTTTGTGGTTATGTTTGTGGTGATTTCCATACGCTACCTGAAAATTCCTGTTACCGAAATTTCCGCACGCCCTGTGTTTGCGATTTACACCGCACCGCTTGCGATGTTGATTGTGGGCTACGCACGGCTTTTGCCGCACGGCGAGCATTCGGCGGCTTTGGTTTTGGTATCGCTCATCTTGTCGCAACTGTTGTTTGTTATGGTATTAAGCCAAGTGCCGTCTTACTTGAAAAACGGTTTCTTTCCGTCATACGCGGCTTTGACTTTCCCTTTTATTATCACCGCAAACAGTATGTTTGAAGGCTTACGCATTTT
>JAFZMY010000089.1 GCA_017553165.1 Neisseriaceae bacterium | reverse complement strand
TTATCGCCACTTCTCGCCTTTTTTTCTTCACGCGAAATCGCTTTTTCCACAGACGCTAAATCGGCTAATGCTAATTCTGTGGCAATGGTTTCAATGTCGGCAATCGGATCCACACGCCCTGACACATGCACCACATTGTCATCGTCAAAACAACGCACCACATTCACGATTGCGTCCGTTTCGCGAATATTCGCCAAAAACTGATTACCCAAGCCCTCGCCTTTGCTGGCTCCTGCAACCAAACCCGCAATATCCACAAATTCCACAACCGCAGGCAATATGCGTTGCGGATTAACAATTTTCGACAGTTCGGCTAAGCGTGGGTCTGGCACTTCCACAATGCCCACATTTGGCTCAATCGTGCAGAACGGATAATTCGCCGCCTCAATACCCGCTTTGGTGAGTGCGTTAAATAAAGTCGATTTACCCACATTCGGCAAACCCACAATGCCACATTTCAAACTCATAATAATTTCTTTCGATTTAAAATTTTAAAATAGCGTATTTTAACACGGTGATATAGATTGTAGGGTGCAAACTTGTTGCCCACTTGGGGAAATCACACTATCAGAGACTCTTGCAAAACCTAATTTTTGAAAAAGAAACGCCGTAGGGTGGGCATCCTTGCCCACCAACCGCCCGATAGGGTTGGATAAAAAGTTGTTAAAATACAATTGGTTAACGCCTGCGGTGTTTTGGTGGGCTGGGAAGCACACCCTACGGCAGGATTAACTTTTTGTTTCAGTAAGGGTTTTGCAGGGGTTTCTATCAGAGACTCTTGCAAAAACTTTCTTTTTACCATTCGTCATTTTGAGTGAAGTCAAAACAAGGTTTGTTTTAGTCGTTAGACTAAAATCATTGATTTATGAAGTAAATCAATGGATTGTGAAGCAATCAAACCGAAGTTTCTGCGAGCCGCAAGGCGAAGCTAAAACAAGGTTTGTTTTAACAAAGTTAAAACTTTTTATGAACGAAGTTCATAAAAATAGATGGCGAAGTCATCTTGCCTACGTTTAGGCGAAGCCAAAAAGAAGTTTCAGCGAAGCTAAAAATCTATTTGTTAAACAATTAATTATGTTCTTCATTTTTCTTCAAAAAATTCGTCAATGACGGATTTTGCATAAGTCTCTAATAACTGGTTTTGCATGTGTATCTTGTTGCAAACATAACAAAAATACAACAGTATAAAATCAAATAACATATTGATTTGCAAAAAAAAAAAACGATTATTTTTTTTGCATAGAAATAGTGTTTTATAAGTATATTTTTTTAGTATTAGTTGTTATATAGTGCTTGCAAATTTAAGTTTTATAGTAGGTTCAGACCCAAAGCATGTAAGGCGGTTTGCCTTTCGAGAGTATAAATTGATAAGGCAAGGAGGAGTAATGCTGTATAGTTTTGGTATGAATCGACTATACATAGCAGGTTGTACAACCTAAATAATTACAAGGATAGATATGAATTTACGACAAGATGTAGTAGATATTTATACTAAAACATCGATGTATTACATTCGTTTGCAGTATTTGCTGGTTTGTTATACGATTGTTTTGGTTGGTGCGTTTTTTGTTTTGCCATTGCCACGAGAAATGGGAATCAATGGTTTTATGCGTCTATTAGTTGGAAGTCTTTTATATATCGGCTTTGCGGTGTTATTAGTTTATTCTCCGAAATTATTGCACCTTACATTTATTGGCAAATGGTTTTCTGGTGATGATTTTGAAGAAAAAATTGTTGAAAAACTCAATCAAATGTCAGAAGCAGATGCAATAGAGTTAGAAGAGGGAATATTTGCACAAGGAAAAACAAGCATAAAAATTTTTGCTAAACAAGATCAGCTTACATTAAATAGAAAGCAAACTATTGCAACCAATGTATTTTTTCAATGTATGTTAATTGAACTATTTTGCTTGGTGGTATTAATTAATAATGATCATAGTTTGTTAATTTCAAATCCAATAACACAGCAAATTGCAGATAACCTACTTCCTTATACACAACAAACAGAAGAACAAGCAAGAGCTCGTAGTGGATTTTTCAGTGTTTACATATGGGGTAAAGAAACAGATGGTTCTATTCCATTTGCACAGTTTAATTATATGGCAGAAAGCATTTTCTTTTTATATAGTGTTTTTTTAATATCTTATGTAATTAGGATGTTTTCTATGTTTTCATTTTCACGCCCTCTTTTTGTGCGGGACGATGTTTTTTCATTTCTAAAAAGAGATAGATATGTTTGGGCATTTTTAGGAACATTGGTTATGTTTGTAGCTACTCTTGTTTGTGCAATGTATATGGTAAGCGAATTGAGTTTTCATATTGGATATATAGAGGATTATTCGAGTTGGATATACTTTTCTGTCATGATTGGAACAGTAATGCTGATAAATTTTTTGATCTTTTTTCGATTTATAGAAGATTGGTATAAAAAGATCTTTGGTAAATTTTGATTAATTTAAACTTTGATAAAGGAATTATCATGAACGAAGCCTTGAAAAACTTTATAAGCGATTTGGTTAAAAATATGCAAGACAATATTATTGCAACCACTTCGGTAGTGATTGGATCTTTTGTTGTTAAAACACTGCAAGAATACGGTATTGTAAATTTAACACAAGATGAACTTCGTTCAATTAATTTGGCGACTTCGATTAATGCATATCAGCAGAAAATAGAAGATTTTCGTCAGGTGTATTACAACAATCCCCAATCTCCATCAGCACAAAAATTTATGGTTGCCGCTGAAACATTAGAAGCAGAAATCAAAAATGCTTCAAAAGAGTTGGAAGCTATTGCCAATAAAAACAAAGCAACTATTGCATCAAGTCCATTGGATACAGCTAACAATATTGCTAAAAATAAGTTTGCTGGTGTTTTGAAGACGTTTGGTAAAACATACAGTATTGGAAAATTGATTTATGATCTTGTTAAAGAGTATCCTGATTTTGAGAACAGTCAAAATTTAGATGAATTTCCAACTTTACTTTCTGATGTAATTGGTGTGATAGCATCATTTGAAAATACACCAGCCATAGATCAGTGGATTATCAAGCATGGTCTTAATCCTAACTCATGGAAGATATTTGCATTAAGAAGTATAGGTGTTGGTGCAATATTAACGCTTGAATATGAAATTTTGTATCATGGAGTTAAATTGGGGTTAACAAAAGCTGGTGTGTATGATTCCGAGTGGTTTATTGGTGTAACCGATTGGATTTTAGATCCAATCAATGGTGTTAAAATTAAAGATCCAGTTGAATTTGACGCTGTTTCATCAGTTTATTCATTACTTCAAGCCAATGCACGTAATACATTAGATGAAAATCAATGGAAACAATTATTTGGTTCTGATGAAGTTCGTAAAATGGATATGGACAGAGTAAAAAATGTTTTAAAAGAATCAATTAAAATTATTACAGGAAAAGAAGTAACAGTAAATACCGCTGAACAAATGATTACAGCAATTCAAGAAAACTACGAAGCATTTAAAGGTATGCGTGGTTTTAATTTATTTATTATTGATCAAGAAAAATTATCAAATAATTATATAACATTTAGATCAGATAGTGAATTAGGTATTGCCTATCGTTATGCTCTAAAAAATCTTAATAATTTTGTAATTGTTTCTAATAATGTTGGTGGTATTGTTATAGATTATTCCAAATATAATCAAAATGGTGAATTAGATTTATATTCAAAAGATAATCCAAATGGCATGACAGAAAACAATATTAAAGATCGTATTGAAATGTTATATCATATGTCATCAAAAGAAATTAATAATACTGCATATGAAGATAAAAATAAGAATATTTCAATTACTAAAACATATTTTAATAATAAAGAAGGATTTGCATTACCTGCCAAACAAAAAGTTGCTTTTGCATCAGATAAAGGTGATGAATTAACTGGAACAACTGGTTCTGATAGATTATATGGTGGCAAAAGTAACGATGTATTAAGAAGTGGTACATTTAATAATGGTAAAGACGATAATCAAAGCGATTATTTAGAAGGAGGCACTGGTTTTGATACCTATTATGTCGGAAATAAGGATATTATTTTCGATAGTGATATGGACGGCACAATTTATTTTGATGCAGGAATTTCCGCTTCTCCGGTAAATGTTGGAGTATTAATCCAACAGGTAACTAATGTTTGGTCAAGCGAAGATAAACAAATTTGTGCTTATAAACAAGATAACAATGATTTATTAATTACATATAAAGATCATCAAGTAATTGTTAGACGTTTTTTTGAATTAGTTCAAAAAGATAATAATGGAGAATATCAAGGGTTAGGAATAACACTTAAAACTACTGATG
>JAFZMY010000088.1 GCA_017553165.1 Neisseriaceae bacterium | reverse complement strand
ACACGGCTCGGCAAATCTTTTGGTTATGCCCAACATTCAGGCAGCCAATATCAGTTACAACCTGTTGCGAGTATCCGCCGCAGACGGCGTAACCATAGGACCAATCCTAATGGGCATCGCCAAACCCTGCCATATTGTTACACCGATTTCGTCCGTTAGACGAATCATCAATATGGTTGCCATTGCTGTGGTTGATGCACAAAGACAAAAAGCGTAAGCGTTTGATTGTAAAACAAAAACGAACCGTTTTGGGCGGTTCGTTTTATTTTCCGGCAGTGTTTTATAGTCTGGAACCTTTGCAAAATTAGCATCTCTTTGCACATTTCGTACGTTTGCGTTGCTTTTCAACGACGTTTCAGTCTGCCGGAAAATTTATATCCATTTGTTTTTAATAAGTTATAAAAGGTAATTGGTAAATTATGAATGTATGGAGTAGAATTGCGAAAGATTATTGCAAGATAAGATTTATGATATGAGTTTGATTGGTCAAATTTTGTCAGCAGACGATATTCTGTTAGATGTTGAAGTAAGCAGTAAAAAGCGTCTTTTGGAAGAAATTGCTCAAAGAGTGCATGAACAACACGGCATTGATAAAGAAAGCGTATTCGACTGTTTATTTGCTCGTGAGAAATTGGGTAGCACCGGCTTAGGACATGGGGTGGCGATTCCACATGGACGTTTATCTGGAATGATTTCTGACACTATTGCTGTTTTTTTACGTTTAAAAGAAGCTGTGGATTTTGACTCTCACGATGGGAAACCTGTGAATTTGGTATTTGCTATGTTAGTACCAGAAAATGCAGGTAGCAAACATTTGGAAATGCTTTCGCAATTAGCGGAAGTGTTTAATTCCAAAACATCACGAGAAGCACTTTTATTATCTAATAAAACCGAAGATATTTTAAACATTTTAATTCATTAACTTTTTTATCAATTTTTGATTATGTCCAGTATTTCCATTCGGCGTTTGTACCAAGATAATCAGAAAAAATTGCAACTATCTTGGATAACCGGCACCAGCGGTGCTGATAACCGGATTCATGAAAGTGATGATCGTCCGGTTTTGTCTTTGGTTGGACATTTAAATTTTATTCACCCTAATCATGTTCAAGTAATTGGTATTTCAGAGCATCTTTTTTTAACTCGCTTGGAAGATGGTGATGAACTTCGTCCTCTAATGGATATTTTAGGAGGATTGGAAGTGTCTTTAATTATTGTTGCTAATGATTTACCTGTGCCACAAGTGTTACGTGATTATTGCAATACCAATAATGTACCGTTGGTTTCTTCCAAAATGGAAAGTCCATATTTAATGGACGTTTTACGTATCTATTTACAACACGCTTTGGCTGCTTCTGTGGTGAAACACGGAGTATTTTTAGATGTTTTTGAAGTCGGCGTTTTGTTAATGGGGCAATCTGGTTTAGGTAAAAGTGAATTGGCATTGGAACTTTTATCACGAGGACATCGTTTAGTAGCAGATGATGCTGTTGAATTATTTCGCACAGCACCAGAAAGATTAGAAGGACAATGTCCTACCGTATTGCGTGATTTTTTAGAAGTGCGTGGTGTTGGAATTTTAAACATTCGTAAAATATTTGGCGAAACATCAGTACGTTTGAAAAAACATCTACAATTAATTATCAACCTTGTTCCGGCAGACGATGATTATATGAAAACGCTCGATCGATTAAATATTCGAGCAGAGCGTGAAGAAATACTCAATGTTGGAGTACGTAAGATTACGATTCCAGTTGCAATTGGACGTAACTTGGCAGTATTAGTTGAAGCAGCGGTGCAGAATTTTATTATGCAGTTGCGTGGCATTGATAGCACGCAGGAATTTTTAGACCGACACACCGCTGTAATGAAAGAGGAACGCTTGAAAGATGAAACTGATACTGATTAGTGGTTTATCTGGTTCAGGAAAATCTGTCGCCTTGAAAGTATTGGAAGACGACGGTTTTTTTTGTGTAGATAATCTGCCCCCATTATTATTGCCGGAATTAGCCAAATGGCATGAAACTCATAATCCAAGTTTAAAATTAGCAGTAAGCATTGATTCACGTTTAGGAATTGACATATCACGTTTCGATCGCTTGATGGCATTAGCTCAAATGGCACAAATTCAGGTGCGGATATTATTTTTGGATACACGAGATGATGTATTAATCAGACGTTTTTCACAAACACGCCGTCCGCACCCTTTGGCAAAAAATAAAGTAACTTTGAAAGAGGCAATTAAAAGTGAAAGGGAAATGTTAGCTCTTTTGCGAGATAATGCCTATGTTGTTGATACAACGCATCTTTCTGCAACGCAGTTGCGTTCGATTATTCGCGATTGGGCTCAAATAGAAATCTCAAAATTCACCATCACTTTTGAATCGTTTGGTTTTAAATATGGCATACCATTAGATGCTGATTTTGTTTTTGATGTACGCAGCCTTCCAAATCCTTATTATGACGATAATTTACGTTCTCTCACCGGTAATGATGAGAAAGTAAAACAATTTTTTGCTTTGAATGATGAGGCTTACAATCTCATCAATGATATTGCTGATTTTTTAAAACGCCGTATTAAAGAAATGCGTCAGCATAAAAATCATCTAAATATTGCCATTGGCTGTACTGGTGGACAACATCGTTCTGTTTTTGTAGCTAATTCGTTAGCAGAATGTTTTACAGATGATTATTCGGTTTTATTGCGTCATCGCCAATTGTTAGAGGGGTAAAATTTGTGAGTATTCAATGGTTTCCAGGACATATGAACAAGGCGAAAAAAGCCATTAGTGAACGTGCCAAAAATATTGATATTCTCATTGAAGTTTTAGATGCACGCTTGCCAGCATCGAGCATTAGCCCATTATTAGCAAGGAATACACGCAATATTCCATGTTTGAAAATACTAAATAAAGCAGATTTAGCAGATGAAAAACGCACTTTGCAATGGATTGAGCATTTTAAGCAGCAAAATATAACCGATGCCATCGCTATAGTTGCACATGAAAAATCGAATTGTGCCCAAATTACCAAAGTCTGCCGGAATATGGTTCCACATCGCAAAGGATTAGAAAAACCTTTACGAGCAATGATTTGTGGCGTGCCAAATGTTGGAAAATCAACTCTTATCAACGGCATAATTGGTAAAAAATCAGCAAAAACCGGAAATGAACCTGGAATTACAAAAGCAGAACAAAGACTTATCTTATCTGACGATTTTTGGTTATATGACACTCCGGGAATGTTATGGCAAAAAATTATTGTTCCAGAAAGTGGTTATAATTTAGCTATTGCAGGAAGTGTTGGACGCAACGCATTAGATGAAGAAGAGGTTGCACTATACCTAATATCATATCTAAAAATAAATTATTTAGATTTATTAAAAAAACGTTATCATATTGATAATTTAGATGAAAATAATCATGATGATGAATGGATAAATGCAATTGCAACTCGGCGAGGAGCATTATTATCTGGTAATCGCTATGATACACAAAAAGCAGCAGAAATCATATTACAAGATTTTCGTTCAGGAGCAATTGGTCGAATTACTTTGGAAACTCCAAATGAATGGACAAAATGGTATACAATAGCCAAAGAAATAGAAATGCAAAAACAACAACAAAAAGAAATGAAAAAAATAAATAACAATTAATATCTTAAATATACTGCCGGAAAATAAATATTTTTCCGGCAGACTTAAAAACTTATTATCATAATATGGACGAATTTTCTTTTATTAAAAATTACTTATCAAATTACAAACCAGATGGTGAATTACTATGTGGAATAGGCGATGATGCGGCAATTTTGCGTCCGCAAAATGGTTTTGATTGGCATATTTCCACAGATATGTTAGTTGCTGGCAGACATTTTTTTGTAGATGTATCACCAGAAGATTTAGCGTATAAAGTTTTAGCTGTTAATATATCTGATATGGCTGCTATGGGTGCAATTCCTAAATATGTTTTATTATCAGCGGCATTACCACAATTAAATCTACAATGGTTAGATAAATTTTTCCAATCATTATCAGAAATATTATTACAATATTCAATTAAATTAATTGGTGGAGATACTGTAAAAGGAAATTATATTTTTAATATTACAATTATTGGGCAAACACCATCAGGACAAGCATTAAAGAGAAATGGTGCACAAGTCGGTGATGATATTTGGGTTTCAGGAAAAATTGGATTGGCTGCTGCTGGATTATATTTTGAAGAACAATGTAGAAAATATAATAATGGATTAAAATATATATTAGATAATAAATTAAGTCTGCCGGAAAGTATATCTATTTTCTCACAAGATACCATATCAATGTGTTTGGATAAATTATTACGCCCACAACCACGTGTTAAATTAGGTAATTCATTGTTAAATATAGCACATAGTGCCTTGGATATTTCTGATGGTTTATTGCAAGATTTAGGTCATATTTTAGAAAGTTCAAATGTATCTGCACTGGTTTATTTAAATCAAATTCCATCTTTGTGTGATTTGTCATTATCTAATAATTATCAACAATGGATTTTATCAGGTGGTGATGATTATGAATTAATTTTTACAGCTACACCTGAAAATGAAGAACAAATAAAAAATATAGCACAATTAGCTAATATTGAAGTTGCTAAAATAGGTAAAATTATAGATAAAGACGATAATTTTTTATATAAAGTATTTGATGATGAAAATGGTAATGAAATGAAAGAAATTAATTCAGGTTTTAATCATTTTTTATAGTATAAAGAGAATTTAACAATGAAGCCAACTTTTTTATGGTTATGTAAAAATCCAATATGTCTGTTAGGTTTTGGTTTTGGTACAGGATTATCTCCCAAAGCACCTGGTACAGTGGGAACATTAGTAGCTTTTCCATTATCATTATTATGGTTATTAATGGGTTTTCCTGTGTGGTCTTTAATTATTTTGGGGATAGTTTTATTTCCAATTGGAATTTTTATTTGTAATCATACTGAAAAAAAATTGGGTGTACATGATTATGGTGGTATAGTTTTTGACGAAATTGGTGCAATGATTATGATTTTAGGCATTGTGCCTTTTGAGTGGTTATGGTGGTTAGGTGCTTTTATTTTATTTCGCTTTTTTGATGCTCTTAAACCATTTCCAATTAGTTGGTTTGATAAAAGAGTGCAGGGAGGTTTGGGCGTAATGTTAGATGATTATATTGCTGGATTTTTATGTATGGCTATTTTGTATTTAATTGATTTTGTTATATAAAAATAATTTTATTTTTTAAAAAGTCTGCCGGAAATATATTAATTAGTTTTCCGGCAGACTTTTTTATTTTTATAAATAAGATGCAGGGTATGAACCTAAACGTTTAACAAAAGATGCTTGTTCTTCCAATACATTCAATGATTTTGCCACATTTTCATCTTGTTGATGTCCTTCAATGTCTATAAAAAATACATATTCCCATAGCATGTTTTTTGCTGGACGACTTTCTAATTTGGTCATGGAAACGCCATAATCTGAAAATGCTTGCAAAAGGCGATGTACCGAACCAGCACGGTTAGGAGCACCTACCACCAATGATGTTTTATCTTTGCCTGTGCTATTTGGATTTTGTTGTCCTAATACTAAAAAACGAGTGGTGTTATTAGGTTCATCTTCTATATTAAAAGCAATTTGTTGTAACTGATAACGTTCAGCAGCAAGAGATGATGCAATCGCGACTGATGATTCATCTTCTGTTGCCAATAGTGCACCTTGTGCATTGCTTGATACTGGAATACGTTGGGCTTGGGAAAGATTTTTATTTAACCATTCGTGGCATTGTGCTAATGCTTGGGGGTGAGCATAGATTTTTTGGATACCTTCCATATTGGCAATTTTGCGTAATAAATTGTGATGAATACGCATAACAACTTCGCCACAAACATTTAAAGAAGTAGAAACTAATAAATCCAATGTACGACCAATTGCACCTTCTGTTGAGTTTTCCACTGGTGCAACTAAATAATCAGCTTGTCTTGCCTCTACCATGCGAAATGCTTCGTCAATGGTTGCACAAGCGGTAGTTTGTGCTGCATGACCAAAATGTTTTAAGGCAGCTAAATGAGTGAAAGTTCCTTCTGGACCTAAATAGCAGATACTAAGCGGACGTTCCAATGCTAAACATTCGCTCATTACTTCACGAAATAATCGTACAACAGCAGTATCTGATAGTGGTCCATCATTAAGTTTTCGCAAACGATTTAATACTGCTGCTTCTCTGTCCGGACGATAGACAACTCCTGTTCCTTTTAATTCTCCAATTTTATGTGCATGTGTTGCACGTTGATTGAGTAAGTTTAAAATCTGTGCATCTATATTGTCGATGGCATCGCGATGCGGTTGTAATTCTTTATCACAACTCATGTTGTTTCCCTTGACCTTGTTTAGCGATAATTAATAAGCTTGCCATTGTATCAAATAAGTATAGCGAAAGTCTGCCGGAAAGTATTTTTAGTAAAGTCTGCCGGAAATTTTGTAAAAGTATGTTTTCCGGCAGACTTATCTTAAATTATTTTTTCCATTTTGCATCGTAGTGATATATCATTAACGGTTTTTAGTAAATTTACTTAAAAATTTGGAATTTAATAAATGAGCGACAATCAGCATAACGACAGCACAAATGAAGTGCAAGATGAGAACAAAATTATCGCAGGTAGGCGAGAAAAGTTAAATGAAATCAGAGCGAAAGGGGTTGCCTTTCCTAATGATTTTCGCCGTGATTCTTTTGCGGGTGATTTGCAAGCACAATATGGCGAAATGGATAAAGAAACGCTTGAAAATCAAAATATTAGTGTTAAAATCGCAGGGCGAATGTTGCTGAAACGCGTAATGGGTAAAGCGTCTTTTGCCACTGTTTCCGATATGTCGGGCAAAATTCAGTTGTATATTCAAAGAGATAAAATCGGCGAAGACATTTACAACAATTTTAAGCACTGGGATTTGGGCGATATTTTGGGGGCAGAGGGCGTTTTGTT
>JAFZMY010000013.1 GCA_017553165.1 Neisseriaceae bacterium | reverse complement strand
TTGTTGTTGATTTTCCACAATTTTTTGCGGAATAATTTGAAAATTGCTTTCAGGGTGCCTGTTTTTCCAGTCTTGGGCAGTTTGCAAGCGTTGCAGTAAATCGCCGTCTGCGTTTGGCACATCAAATACAAAAAGTTGAATTTTACTCCAATCGCCATTTGCACTTCGCACAGTGGCAGAAATTTGTTCAAACTCGCCCCGAGTGCTATATAATTCGCCATCTAACGCAAACGGCGGAAAGTTTTTCGCCCAATTTTTAGGCGGTGTAAATTGTTTGCCCTGCCGACTATACAATGCCGTGCCGTCCCAAAACCCACGCACACCGTCTAATTTTTCACTCATCGCCCAGCCGATGATATTTTGCTGTTGATATTCTTCCGCTAACAACAAAGGGCGTGGCTCGGCAAAAATGGGAGTGGCGATGAATAATAAAAATAGTGCTAAAAATAGTCGCATGTTTTGCTCCTATGAAACATTTGCAAAATTTAACCTAAAGAGACACCTGCAAAACCCTTGTTTTTACCATTCGTCATTTTGAACCGAAGCCCTGAACGAATGTGAAGGGGAAGAGAAAACGTAGTTTCTGCAAGATTTAAGGCTACGCTAAAAATCTATTTATTAAACAAGAAATTAGATTCTTTATTTTTCTTCGAAAAATTCGTTAATGACGAGTTTTGCAAGACTTTCAATAAGTTAGATTCTTCATTTCACTACGTAAAATTCGTTAATGACGAGTTTTGCAGGAGTCTATATTTATCCACCTGCTACTGGATTAACAATATCAATGCAATCTTTATTATTTAGAACAGTTGTATCATAATTAGCACGAGCAATAAAAACGGTGTTAACTGCTACTGCAAATGGTTGTTGTGGCTTAATAATGCTAATTAGATTGGATAAAGTACTATTTTTTGCAATAGTAAGATTTTCACCGTTAACTGAAATAGAAATCATATTTTTCACTCAATAAAGCTAAAATAAATCAAGCATCACCTTTTTCCGGCAGACCTATTTGACGTTTAGATGGCTTAAATCGTACCGATTGTGGGTATGGGAAAAAATCCTCCACAATGCCAGATAAAATGCGTTCTTTCTTTTCTTGCCAAAATTTAGGGTTTAATAAATCTTTGTGATGTTCTAAAAATACTTTACGTACATCTGGTTCACCTAATAGGAATGTACCAAATTCTTCTGGAAAAACATCACCTTTTTCAACTGGATACCATACTTCATCAGACATTTCATATTCTGGATTTGGTGCTTCTGGAATTTCACGGAAATTGCAATCGGTCATGTATTCAATTTCATCATAATCATAGAAAATCACCCGTCCAAAGCGTGTAACCCCAAAGTTTTTATACAACATATCTCCAGGAAAAATATTAGCGGTTGCTAATTCTTTTAAGGCATAGCCATAATCAATTACTGCGGCTAATTTATCTTCTGAACTTGCTTTTTGCATGTATAAATTCAATGGTTTAAGGCGGCGTTCGATATAGCAATGTTTGATGATAATTACATCGTCTTTCTCTTCGATATTCGATGGTGATAATGTACGCAATTCTTGCAACATTTCTTCACTGCATCTTGATAATGGTAAGGCAACGTTTGAATATTCCAAAGTATCCGCCATACGTCCTACACGGTCATGACGTTTAACTAATAGGTATTTTTTGCGTACATATTCTTTATCAAAATCTTTATTAGCACCAAAAACATCTTTGATGATTTTGAATACAAATGGGAAAGATGGCAGGGTAAATACTGTCATCACCAAACCTTTTACACCAGGTGCCAAGATAAATTGGTCTTGAGAATAGCGTAAATGTTGTAAAAATTCACGCCAGAAAATGTTTTTACTTTGTTTTTGTAAACCTAACATGGTGTAAAGGTCAGCTTTGCTTCTCATTGGCAACATTTTTTGCAAGAAATGTACATAGGCTGATGGTACGTCCATTTCTACCAAAAAATAGGCTCGTGCAAAGGAAAATAAAACGCCAATCTGTTTTGCTTCAAACAATGCTGCATCAACTACTAATTGTCCATGACGATTATGTACAATGGATAAAGCGAAAGGATATTGGTCATGTCCGTTGATAATTTGTCCGAAAATATAGGCACATTTATTACGATAAAAAGCAGAATGCAAAACTTGAATGTGCATATTCATCTCATTCAAAGGCCAGCGGTCGCCAAAATGTTGTTTAGCTGCTCTTAAAATATTACCAATATCACGTGTTTGATGAGCAAATGGAATACGCCAGTTAAAATGATTTAACATGCGTTTTAAACAATCTCTCAAACCTTCTTTATCTGGGTAAAAAGGATTGAAAGTACCAGTTTCAGATTCGATATATTCGGTTGATGTGGCAGGTTTGATAAAGATAAACTCGTTGTGATAGTACTCTTTATCCAAGATTTTGGTGGAAACTGAATTAAAGAAAGTTTCTGCTAATTCCGGCTGTTTATGATTAACTAATAGAGCAATATAAACTGTTTTGGCATATTGCCAAACTCTTTCATTAAGTACATTAGCCGCAAATTCTCTGCGTAAAACATGCACTGCTTCATCAACACGGTCATCATACATACGGATTCTATCTGCAACTAAATTTTGAATCCCATGCCAATCACCTGCTTCAAACAATCCTTTGGCACGTGCTGAAACCGAACGAAACATGGTGTAATGTTTGTTAAAACCAGCCAAAATGGTATCTGCTAATGCAGTGGCTTGTTGCATGGTGAGTTTTGATGCGGTTATGCTTAATCGATTATTGTCCATAAGTTAAATCCTTTCGCAGATGTATATTATAACCAACTGCATCGGATAATAGGTTTCTAAAAGTTGTGAACAATCCACAAGTTTATCCACATGATTCAAATTTATTAAAATTTGTCTACATTGTATAAACGCTTTATCCACATCTTTTTACACAGAAATATTTTTATATAATTTATTGTTTAATATAGTTTTTTTAAGTTTTCCACAGATGGTTTTGTGGCTAATAAAAATAATGAATTTAAATATTTTAAAATTAGTATTATTTGTGTTTGTTTAATCAATAATAGGTTTCTGTTGCCAGTATTTACGATAAGAGTCTGCCGGAAAAATATTAATATCTTGGTTGAAATTAATACGTAATGCTCCTTGATAATCGGTACGAAAAACAGTGATGTTTCTACTTTCTAATCGCTTTAACACCGATGGGTGAGGGTGAAAATATCCATTATTCAAACCTGCTGAAACAATCGCATAATCCGGCATGACTGCATCTAACAAGGTGCTTGACGAAGAACTTTTACTGCCATGATGTCCTAATAGCAATACTTGTGAATATAGACTGCCGGAATATTGTTGCACTAATTTTTGTTCATAACGGCTACTTAAATCTCCGGTGAGTAACAGTGCTTTATCATTGGCAATCACTCGTAATACGCAACTTAAATCATTGCTATCTTGTATATTTTCATTATCATCAGCAGATGTTGGTGTTAAAAATTCAAATGTAACGCCATCATAATGCCAAGTTGTGCCATTTTTGCAATGGGAATTAGTAAATTGATACGACTTTGGCATGCCGGTAAAAATATTATCTGGTTTGAAAACTTCTATAATTTCTTGTGCTACGCCGTCATGGTCGTCATCGTCATGCGATAAGATTAGAGTATCTAAATGTTGAACATGGTCATGATATAACGATTGAATGATGGAATTTGCTGTAAAGATGCGTCCAGTATCAAAAAGTAGGGCATGATTGCGAGTTTGTAATAAAACCGATGTACCTTGTCCTACATCATAAACGGTTGCATATAAATTATTTTCCGGCAGACTATGTTTAGGAAAGAAAATAAAAATACCAAGTACACACACTGCCCAAATATGTAGTCCAAATCCTCGTGGTAGTAATAAAATTGCAGTAGCTATTAAGGATAGAATTGTCCATATTAATGAAGATTTCGGTAAAGGCAACATAAAAGAAAAATTATCTATCCATTGCATTAAGTGCATTGTTTGTTCAGCACAATAAATTATAAATAATAATGGACTATCAAAAGGGCAAAGTAAAGATAATAAAGATGCCGGAATTAAAAAGAATGAAAACCAAATAATAGCAAATAAATTTACAATTGGAGAAATTATAGGAAACGATGAAAAGAAAATACTCAAAGGCACAATAGATGCTAATGTAACTGCAAATTGTGCTTTTATAAATAATGGTAAAAATTTTGTCTTACGACTATAAATAATACTGCCGGAAAACCATAATAATGAAAAAGTTAAACCAAAAGAAAGCCAAAATCCAATAGTTAATACTGCCGCAGGTTGAAATAGTAGAACAGAAAATAGGGCAATTTGCCAAATTTGCCAGAAAGTTAAAAAACGACGAAAAATAAGCGAAACACATACGGCTAAAATCATCACAAAACTTCTTTGAGTTGGAATAGACATTCCTGCTAATAGTGCGTATATAAAAGCTATAAGTAAGCCTGATGATATTGCAATAATTTTGGGAGAAATATAATGAGAAATCGGAAAAAACTTAATCCATAATCTCATGATAAATAATATTAAAACACTTGTAGTTAAAGCTACCATGCCGATATGCAGTCCAGAAATACTGATTAAATGATTCATTCCTAAATGACGAAACATTTTCCAGTCTTGCTGTTGCAATCCAGAAGTTTTACCTATGGTTAAAGCAGAAATTAATGCTACACCTTGCGGATAATTTTCTCCAATATTTTGTATACGTTGATAAATTATTTGACGCAGACTTGGCATAACAAATTTAGCTTCTTTAATTAAAATACGTTCATTATGCACACTGCCCAAAGCATCTATGCCATGAGATAAAGCCCAAGCTTCACGATTTTGTCCATTAGGATTAACTGTGCCAATTGGTGGAATTAAGCGAGTTTTAATTTGCCATATTTCGCCAACTTGCCAATCTCTTTGTTTATAATCAGATAATAATATATTTTTAGGTGATTTCTTATCTAATACTTTTGCTTCAAAACGTACAGCGTATTCAGATTTTTCCGGCAGACTATTAACTTTAATAGTAATAGTTTGGTTATAAGGTGTTTCTTGGATAGATAGGCGATTGGCAATGGATAAATCAGTACGCCATATTCCATAAGACATACCAAGTAAAAAACAAATCAATGATAAAAGACAAGTACGAATAAAAATAGGGGTATAAATACTTATACCCCAAAATAATATTGATATTAATAATAACCAAACAGGAAAAATATGAATTGGTAAGGCAAATGATAAAGCAGTTCCAATACAAAAAGATAATAAATAATTTGGAATAATATAATGAATAATAGATTGAAATTTATTATAAAATAACGTTTTATTCATTATAGTTATACAAATATTTTATTCATCTAAACGGCGAGCTTCATTTTCCAACATTACTGGAATACCATCGCGAATTGGAAATGCCAATTTTGATGCAGGACAATGCAATTCTTGTAATTCTGGTTTGTATTGTAGTTGTCCTTTACATACAGGGCAAACTAATGTTTCTAAATATTTTGTTTCCATCTATAAATCCTTTTATTAACTGCTTATGAAATTAACATGATACCAAAGTGCCTTCATCTTCGCCCATTACTACGCGTTTTAATGCACCTTCTTTGAAAATGCCAAACACGGTGATATTGAGTTTCTGCTCACGGCATAGAGCGAAAGCGGTTGCGTCCATTACTTTCAATTGTTTGCTAATTGCTTCATCAAATGACAATGTTTGATAACGTTGAGCATTAGGGTCTTTTTTAGGGTCGGCAGTATATACGCCATCTACATTGGTAGCTTTTAACATAATGTCGCAATTCATTTCTGCACCACGTAAAGCAGCTGCGGTATCAGTTGTGAAAAATGGATTGCCTGTACCTGCGGCAAAAATCACTACTTTACCTTCTTCTAAATATTGAATTGCTTTGGGACGTGCATAAGTTTCAGCAATTTGCTGCATGGATAGGGCAGATTGTACACGTGCTGGTACGCCCATATTTTCAAATGCTTCTTTTAGGGCTAATGCGTTCATCACGGTTGCCATCATGCCCATATAGTCGGCAGTGGCACGATCCATGCCTTTGGCAGATTGTGCTAAACCGCGAAAAATATTGCCACCGCCTACAACGATGGCAATCTGTACGCCAATATCAGCGATTTCTTTGATTTGAGTTGCAATTTTGATTACGGTTTCGCGATTGATACCAAAGGCATCATTGCCCATTAGGGCTTCACCAGAAAGTTTTAAGAGAATACGGCGATATTTAGGAGATGGCATTTTTGTAAATTCCTTCTATAAATTAAGCAAACGTTGCATATTATAGACCTAAACTTGCATAAGACTTTTAAAAATTAAAGTCTGCCGGAAAAACTTTCTTTTCCGGCAGACTTTGCTTATTGATAGATATTGCCCTTGTGTTTTAGATAACCATCTGGGTGGTTGCCACGTGGGTCTTTATGTGTCCAATGTATGCTACCGCCTTTGCTGTTATACATATAGTCGCCCTTAAATTCCACCGTGTCGCCAACTTGTAAATCTAATATGCGTGGTGCTAAATCGATATTATGGGCAACTAATACTGTCATATTGTTGGGTAGTTGCAAAATAAAGCGTTGATGCTGTGAGCCTTCGGTATCATCTTTTAATAAAGTTTTTACAATGCCACTGCTTTCTACTAAAACATCGCGTTGTTGATGATTAAATGCTTGTTGTATCAGTTGCAAGCCGTTGTTGGATACAGGTGTTTCAATCGCTTGATTTGTATTTTTATCCACACTTGGCTTGGTATTTTGTTGGGTAATATTTTGAGTTTGAATTTGAGTAGTTTGAGTAGTTTCTGTGTGCTGATTAGATTTATTGAGTAAAAAATATACCCAACTGCCAATTAATGCACATAACAATATGATAATAATAAAGTTTTTCATATCAAATCCTTTATTTTAAGATGAGTCTGCCGGAAAATTTTTAAATTAATTAATTCCGGCAGATTTTGACTTAATTAAAGACTCCTTGCAAAACTCTATTTTTCTGTTTTGCAGGAGTTTCTTATATAAACCCAATATTATTTATTTTGCAATTGCCTATCTTGACCATCTTGTGGTGAATATTTGCCATGCAAAATACAGCCATCGCAATCGGTTGCTAATAATTGTTGCATAACTTGCTCTGATAAGCCATAACTTTGATCCATAGCAGTATTGGCAATCTGTGTAACTGCGGCAACAATTAAAGCACCAAAAAGATTACTCTTGCTATGGTCAACACCGCTTTTGGCAATAGTTTTAGAACCACTCCAAATTTGTTGTCCACTGCTAACATCAACCAATTTACCGCTTACGGTTACTGTGCTTTGACTGTCGATGACTTTATATTTAGTGCCATATTTTTCAACATTCAGATATAGCACTGCATCTGGATTAAAGATTTTTTTTATTTTATTCAAAGAAATATCTTTAATTTGTTCGCCTTCATAAATGCCATTTTTTACAAAGGTTTCTTGGACTAAGGCTGCCGGAAAAACATAATACCCAGCTTCACTTAATGGTTTGATGCTATGAGATAAAACCGCAGCTGGTGCTTTGTTTTCTAAACTATCGTTGGCAGGCATAACTACCAAAATGGATTTTGGTTTATGTTGTTGATACAAAGAATAATCATAAGGTTCTTTTTTACTTGCACAAGCAGATAGCAATAAAGATAAGCTCAATAAAATAGCTAATGTTTTTTTCATTATTTACCACCTTTGTTTTTTAATAAGAAATTGATATAAGTTTTAGATTCTTCATATAATTCAACTTCTTTTTGGAAATTTTCTTTCATTTTTTCCATATTGCCAGCATCGTGATACAACAAGCCTAAATGAGCATAAAAACCAGGTGGAATTTTTTGATGTTTTTCATAAGCTTTTTGGGCAGCTTTTTCCATTTGGGCAATTTCCATATTAGCATCACTGTTTTTATTTAAATGATTATAAACAGATTTGCTATATGTATTATCCCAATGATAAAGCGGTTGATTAGATGTTGACGAGGCACAGGCACTAATCAATACTGCAGCACTTAAACATAACAATATATTTTTCATTATCGTTTCCAACCGTTAATTAAATTATTAACTCCATTACGAATCGCTAAACCTAATACCTTGCCATTAAGAGTGGAATCGTAACCAGAAGAACCGCCAAAGCCAATAATTTCACGATTAGATAATGAGTATTCAGCAGCACCTGATGCGGTATAAACCACTTGTGATGTTTTAACATCAACCACGTTGATATTTACTTTGGCATAAGCTGTTTGTTGTTTACCTGAACCTAAAATGCCAAATAATTGATGATCACCGGTGGTTTTACGACCAAATTCGGTAATATCGCCAGTAATCACATATTGAGCACCTTTTAAATTTTGAGCTTGACCGCTGATTTTGCTTTCTTGGGCAATTGCACTCATATTGGAGCGTTCTAACATTACAAAACAACCACTTTGGGTTAAGTCAGAAATTAACAAAGTTTGAGCCTGATTGCCTAAACGGTCTTCGCCATCGCCAAAAATGCCGTTGTTGTAAGACGATTGGTTGTTAAATCTACCAATTGAAATAGCAGGTCGGTTTGCATTACACGCATTGCTAACCGAAATTGGAGTTGGATTGTCAATTACTTTTGATGATTCAGTAGCACAAGCTGTTAAAAGACTGCCGGAAACAATGGTTGATAATATCAATAATGATTTTTTCATGATTTAATCCTATTTACAAAGTGAGTTATTCTAAAATTATGATTAAAGAAGTGTCAATTTGTAAGATGAAGTTTTAAGTATGATTTTTTAATATAGTAGGTTCAGATCAAAACAAGCCAGCGTTGTTTCTTCTTGCCGTATTATTTATACTGTCTGCGATGTAGCGCCTTGTCTATTTTTGGTCTGAACTTACTTATAGAAACCCCTGCAAAACCTAATTTTTGAAAAATAAACGCCGTAGGGTGGGCTTACCAGCCCACCAACCGTCCAATAGGGCGGAATAAAAAGTTGTTAAAATACAATTGATTAACGCCTGCGGCGTTTTGGTGGGTTGTGTTGTCCCACTCTACGGCAGGATTATAGTTTGTTTCAGTAAGGGTTTTGCAGGGGTTTCTTATAAATTAATCTATTTTTGTAAGTAGTTTTCCATCGTCCATTTTTAATACTCTATCAAAATTATGAATTAAATCATCATCATGGGTAACCACCACCAATGCTGTATTTAATTCTTTTTTTAATTCCAACATCATGGATAAAACGCTATTGGCATTTTTCTTATCCAAACTTCCAGTTGGTTCATCTGCCAAAATACATGCTGGACGTGTAACTAATGCACGTGCGATAGCTGTACGCTGTCTTTCACCACCTGATAATTCTTGGGGACGATGCTCAATCCTTTGTTTTAAGCCAACTTTTTCTAACATTTCAACAGCTAAATTTTCAGCAATGGCACGGTCATATTTTGCAATCAATAGTGGCATCATAACGTTTTCTTTGGCAGAAAATTCCGGCAAAAGATGGTGAAATTGATATACAAAACCTAAATATTTATTTCTCAATTGTCCTAATTGTTTTTGATTTAATGTAGAAAAATCTTGCCCCATTAAGGAAATATTGCCATTGCTTACATTATCCAAACCGCCTAATAAATGCAGAAGAGTGGATTTGCCAGAACCAGAAGCTCCAACAATGCTAACACTTTCACCTTGATTAACGGTTAGGTTTAAATCACGAATTACTTCAACATTAAGTGTTCCATCGCGATATATTTTTCCTACGTTCCGGCAGACTATTACTTCTTTTACATTATTATCTGTTTGATTATTTATTTGATTATTCATAACGCAAAGCCTCCGCAGGTTGAGTTTTTGCCGCACTCCACGCAGGATACAAGGTGGCTAAAAAGGCTAATAATAGAGAAATTATGGCAATAATACTAATATCAGAAATTTGAACATCAGATGGAATATAGTTTAGAAAATAAATTTGGGAATTTACCAAAGAACGCCCCATCATTTGTTCAATGAAAGCAACAATTGCACTGGCATTAAGTGCAATTACAACCCCTAAAATTACTCCTACTATTGTACCTAAAAATCCTGCAATTGCTCCTTGAATAAAAAATATTTTCATCACCCCAGATGGCGATAATCCTAATGTCCTTAAAATAGCAATGTCAGAGCGTTTTTCATTTACCGTCATTACCAATGATGAAACTAAATTAAATGATGCAACCAAGCTAATCAATGCCATAATGATAAACATCATCTTTTTTTCCATTGCCACAGCTTCAAAATACGATTGATTTTGAAAAGACCAATCTTGTATCCAAATTCCTAATTCAGAAGCATTTGGAATAATGGTATGAGCCATTTCTGGTGCGTTTTGAGGATTATCTAATTTCAGACGTACGCCACTTACATTTTCTCCCATGCGAAATAATTTTTGTGCGTCCATCATGTGAATTAATACCAAAGTTGCATTAACTTCATAAATATCGGAATTTACAATCGCAGTTACATTAAATTGTTTTACACGTGGCACCATGCCTGCTGGGGTCGCATTCCCTTGTGGTGTGAGCAAAGTAACTTTATCGCCAACATTAAGCATCAGTGCTTTTGCTAACTCACTGCCAATTACAATATTAAAATCACCTTCGGCAAGTGTATTTAATGAGTCTGCCGGAATAATTGATTGTTCTACTGTTTTAGCAAATGATTCCGGCAGTACTCCGCTTAACATAGCACCTCGTACTTCGCCGGCATTGCTCATTAATGCTTGTCCTGATATTACTGGTGCACTGGCTATAACATGGGAATTTTTCTCTGCTAAATTTGATAGTTCTGTCCAATGTCTTTCATCTTCTGGATTAACAAAACCTATCATGACATGTGGAGTAACTTCAAATAATTTAGCACGTACATCGCGTTGAAAACCATTCATTACAGACAATACTACAATCAACGTCATCACGCCTAATGCAATTCCTACAATAGAAATTACACTGATAAATGACATAAAGCCATTGCGTTTTTTCGCACGCAAATAACGCAACCCAATCCAAGTTTCAAGATTCATAAATATGCTTTCTGTTTATTCTAATCCACAAGCAAAAGACGCAATAATATCTTATTTTTTAAATATCAAGAAACTCTTGCAAAATACGATTTATCCGCTACACATCATTCGCAAATATGTCTATTTACGAATGATGAATTTTGCAAAATTTTTTGCTTATCAAATGCTTGCAGTGTCTATTTGGAACTTTTCAATATTTTTGCCTACTAACTTCATCGTAAGAGCACTGCAAAACTTGACGAATTGTGAAAGAATGGTTTTGCAGAAATTTCTTTACAAATGCTTGACATTAATAATTTATAATATTTTGATAACCATTCTTATTTTCTTTACAGAAATAAGATTTTGTTATACCATTATAAGAATGTTAAGCGTAACGTTCTAAATTTTAACTTAATTTAACACATCAACATGAAAGGTGAATTGACAATGATTAAAAATGGTTTGTTAGTATCTTTGTTTGCATTTGCTTATTCGATGAGTATGGGTGCTGACTGTTCTTTTGATTTGAAAGGAACTGATGTTATGACTTATACCGACGCATCAGGTGCTCCTGTTACTCAAATCAATGTTCCTGCATCTTGTTCTGAATTTACTATCAATTTAACTCATGCTGGCAAAATGCCAAAGGCAGCAATGGGGCATAATGTAGTTATTGCCAAAGAAAGTGATGTTAAAGATGTTGCCAAAGCGGGTGTAAAATCAGGAGTTGCCAAAGGTTATCTTCCTGAAAATGATGCCAGAGTTATTGCTGCTACTAAATTAATTGGTGGCGGAGAAAAAACTTCGGTTAAAGTGCCAGTTGCTAAAATTAAAGCTGGTGGATATGATTTTTTCTGCTCTTATCCAGGTCATGAAATCAAAATGCGTGGTAAGTTAATAGTAAAATAAGATGTTTTTACTATTAAAAAGACTGCCGGAAAAACTTTCCGGCAGTCTTTGTTTATTCTTCTTTTTTCTCACCATAATGATGAATCACGGTACGTGTCCGTGTTAAAAATGGCAATAAATCATCATCGCTAATTCCTGATAAGCCAACTTTGGCATGGGGTTGGCGTGGTAGCTGATTAATTCCAATTTGGCGAATAGAAGTTATTTTATTGATATAACGATACATTTCTTGTACGTTTTCACTAAATAATCCAACGGTGTTGAATAATCCATTTTGTTGAATAATTTCATCTATTCCAGTTTCATCAGGTACTCTGATAATTGGCAAAATAGGTAATGGATTGATTTGATTTAAAATTTCATGATCTGCCGGAACGGCATCTGCTACCATCATTCCCGTATGCCAACCGCTTTCCGGCAGACTTTCATCATTACGCCAAACAACGCTGCAACCGTCTTGTATTAGTTTTTCTTTCATTTGATTGGTGATTTCCACCGTGTGTTCACATAAGTGGGCACCGGGTAGTGGGGTATCAGAAGTAGATTGCAATTCATTAAATGCTTGACTTAAAACTTCGCCTAATCCTAATGAACTACTGCCAACGGCAATTACGGCACAAAGGTGTTGTCCATTGCGACAACCAGAAACAAAAGCACGGCTTAATATTTTGGCTGATGCTTCTAAATTAGCATCTGGCATAATTACGGCAACAGCACGACAATCTTCGGTTAATGCAAGACTACAACGCACAGCGGATTGACTAATTGCTTCCCAAGCTTCTTGAGGCGGATTGCCGTGTAAGAAGGTAGCATTGATATTTTTGTGTTCTAACAGCAATGAGATGGTGCGATGATTACCATGCAATACATTAAATACGCCAGATGGTAATCCAGAACGTTGTAACAAATCTGCTAAAAAAACTCCAATCGATGGGTGAGTAGATGCCGGTCTAAATAAAATAGAGTTACCACACATTAGAGCGTTGCGAATCACCCAAATTGGAGCTTTCATTGCCAATTGCCCACAATCAATACCGCAAACTATGCCAACTGGTTCTGGTTTGTATAATGTGGTGTTGTTTTTATTTGAGTCTGAAAGAAAACGACCATCTAAACGGCGTACCCATTGCGGTGTATCTTCTAAAAGTAATAGTGCTTGTTCAACTTCACGCAAAGCCGCATCGTATGGTAAGCCTTGTTCTTGACAAATGATTTTGGCTAAATCATCAACCGCAATCGAGAGTAATTCACGAAATTTTAATAGAATTTGTAAACGCTCTTTGGGTTCAGTGCGTTGCCAATTTATTTGAGCAGCCATAGCCGCTTTAACTGCCATATCGATTTGTTCGGTGCCACAGGCATATATTTGCCGTTCTGGCTTGCCAGTGTGAGGATTATAAACTGGGATTAGTTCTCCACTTTCGACTGTCAGGCGTTCTCCATTAATAAAATTTGGTACTACCGACCATAAACTGTCGCTATCTGTACAATCATCTGATTTTTTTTGCCATTGTTTGAAAAAGCGGTGGAGTAAACCCATGATAATCACCTTATTACGTTATGATTGTTAATGCTATTGATAGGATAATTTTACATAAATAAAAGATAATATTTCAATGTTTTCAATTAATTTTGTTAATATATAATACGAGAGATTCAAGCATAGCAAAGGTGTAAAAATATTTTGCTATTGTTAGATTGCTGTTATTGATAAATATTTAAAAATTTAAGTCTGCCGGAAAACTTTCCGGCAGACTATTTATAAGGTAAGGTTATGACAAAATACGCCGATTTGCGTGAGTTTATTCAGTTTTTGGAAAACAATGGCGAGTTAAAACGCATTAACGAGCCCATTTCGCCTTATTTGGAAATCACCGAAATTGCCGACCGTGTTTTGCGGCAAGGGGGGGCGGCTTTGTTGTTTGAAAATCCTGTGCGTCAAAACGGCGAAAAATACGCTTACCCCGTGTTGGCAAATTTATTTGGCACGGCTCGCCGTGTGGCGTTGGGTATGGGGGCGACCGATACGGCAAAATTGCGTGAAATTGGGCTAACTTTGGCAAATTTGAAAGAACCAGAACCCCCAAAAGGCTTGAAAGATACGCTTTCCAAAGCGAGTATGCTCAAAGCCTTGTGGGATATGTCGCCTAATGTGGTGAAAAAACCGCCGTGCCAAGAAATAATTATCGAAAAAGACGATGTCGATTTGTCAGCGTTGCCCATTCAATTTTGTCATCAAGACGATGTTGCTCCTTTGATTACTTGGGGTTTGACGATTACCAAAGGACCGCACAAAAAACGCCAAAATTTAGGCATTTATCGTCAGCAAGTCATCGGCAAAAATCGTGTGATTATGCGGTGGCTGCATCACAGAGGTGGTGCGTTGGATTATCGTGCGTTTCGAGCGGAAAATCCTGATACGCCATATCCTGTGGCAGTGGCATTAGGTTGCGACCCTGCCACTATGTTGGGAGCGGTAACGCCTGTGCCTGATACGCTTTCCGAATATCAATTTGCAGGACTGCTTCGTGGGGCAAGAACCGAAGTGGCAAAATGTATCGGCAGCGATTTGCAAGTGCCAGCGAGAGCGGAAATTGTGTTAGAGGGCTTTATTTATCCAAACGATACGGCAGTTGAAGGACCGTATGGCGATCACACAGGTTATTACAACGAGCAGGACGAGTTTCCTGTTTTTACCATAGAACGCATAACTATGCGTGAGAATGCTATTTATCACAGCACTTACACAGGCAGACCGCCTGATGAGCCTGCGGTGTTGGGTGTGGCGTTAAACGAAGTGTTTGTGCCGATTTTGCAAAAGCAGTTTCCTGAAATTGTGGATTTTTACTTGCCGCCAGAGGGCTGTTCGTATCGTATGGCGATTGTATCCATTCGTAAGGAATACGCAGGACACGCCAAGCGTGTGATGATGGGTATTTGGTCTTTTTTACGCCAGTTTATGTACACCAAATACATTATTGTGGTTGATGACGACATTAACTGCCGCGACTGGAACGATGTGATTTGGGCAATCACCACGCGTGCCGACCCTGTGCGAGATACGGTGTTAATGGACAACACGCCGATTGATTATTTAGACTTTGCCAGCCCCATAAGCGGCTTGGGCGGCAAAATGGGCATAGACGCAACCAACAAAATAGACGGCGAAACCAACCGCGAATGGGGACGCGTGATTACCAAAAACCCTGCGGTTGTGGCAAAAATTGACGCTATTTGGGATAAATTGGGGTTGTGATTGGGTTTCAGGTAGGTCTGAAAACCTATCCGTCATTGCGAGCATTGCCGTATTATTTATACTGTCGAAGGATTACCGCCTTGTCTGTTTTTGGTTTGAACCGACTATAATTCTTAAAATTTATAGAGACTCCTGCAAAACTCGTCATTCTGAGTTTCACACAGTGAAACGAAGAATCTAATAAGTTGTTTTATAAAGATTTTTCGCCTCGCTCAAAATGACGAATAATAAAAAAATATGGTTTTGCAGGAGTCTCTTATAGTAAATTCCAAGCAAAATTATCTATCTTTATTAAAGTCTGCCGGAAAGCTTTTAACACCTTTCCGGCAGACTTATTTTATACAATTAACTTATTGTTTAGAATTAGGTTTTGCAAAATGTTTACTTTACTTTTTATTTTGCAACTTCTGCTTAACTTTTTCTAACTCTTCGTACTCTTTAATTTCTTCATCAATTTCTTGTAACACTTTTTTCAAATGTGGAAAACCATTAGCATCGGCTTGTTCAAAATAAGAACGAGCTTTGTATAAATCTCTTTTAACAATTCCAAACCATGTTTTAAAAGAATAACCTTCTTGCCAATAAGCCTTCCCCAAAGAGGTTAGTGCTTCTGTTTCTCCCTGCTTGGCAGCTTTTTCCCACCAAACAATAGCTTGCTTTTTATTTTCTTTACACCCAATACCATCACGGTAAAAATCACCTAACATGCTTTGAGCATCAGCATCTTCCTGTATGGCTGATTTTTTCATAAATTGAAATGCTTTTTTATAATTTTGTTTAACACCCCATTCATAATAATAGGATAAAGCTGCCCAGTATTGTGCATATGCGTCCCCTTGTTCTGCGGCTTTGATATACCATTTAGCGGCTTGTGCTAAATCTTTTTTTCCACCTTTTCCTAATCGATACATTTCCGCTAAATCAGATTGTGCAGTTATATGTCCTTGCATGGCAGCTTGTTCAAACCAACGACGTGCTTCAACATGGTTCTTTCTGATACCTTTGCCATGAAAATGTAATAAGGCTAAAAAATATTGTGCTTGTGCAAATCCATTATTAGCGGCTAATTCATACCATTTACGTGCAATTTTTGAGTTTTGCTCCACGCCTAAGCCATCTTCAAACATTTCTCCGATAAATGATTGTGCAAGCGTGTCATTTTGCAAAGCAGCTTTTTCAAGCCAATAGAGTGCTTTTTCTGTATCTCGTTCAATACCTTGTCCCAAAGCATACATTTTGCCTAAATTAAATTGTGATGCAGGGTCATTTAATTCGGTAGCCGTTTTTTCCCAATAATCATGGGCTCTTTGCAAGTCTGCCGGAACTCCTAAACCTTCTGCATAAAATACACCAAGATAAAAATAAGCAGCAGGTATTTGTTTGCTTGCTTTATCAAACCAATAAAATGCCTTTTCGTAATTTTGTAAATCTCGATAGATAAAGCCTAATTGATAAGATGCTGCCAAAAAACCATTTTTATCTGCTTTTTCAAGCCAATATATGGATTTTTCTACGTCATATTTTGAATATTCAGGCATACTTTGAATAACGCCTAAATTATATTGTGCGGCATCAACGCCTTGTTTGGCAGCTTTCTCAAACCAAAAGGCAGCTTGTTCTAAATTTTCATTTGAACGAGATTCACTGATATAGATCATGCCTAAATTACTTTGTGCATAAGCATGTCCTAATTCAGCTGCTTTAAGTAACCACTTTTTGGCTTTTTCCATATCTTGCTGTACAAAATGAGACATACCAGCGACAAAATAAGCTTCTTTCTTATCAATATATTGCGTCATATTCTTAATCATAACTAACTTTATATTAAAATTGTATTAGATAATACAGTAATTAACTGATTTTATAAAATTAAGTCTGCCGGAAAGATATTAAAAGTTTTCCGGCAGACTAAAAAAATAAAAATTATTTTTGAAATTAATAATCAAAACGTGTACAGTACTACCTTTTGCAGGAGGAATAAAAGATGGAGAGAGAGAGAGAGAGAATTTAAATTCTCACAATAATCAAGATTCTACACATTCTACAAAACTTCTTTCCATAGTTGTTCCGTGCTACAACGAAGAGCTTGTTTTAGATGAATTTTACACTCAAACAACTGCCGTAATAGAGCAAATTCAAAATGACATAATGCCAAATTTGGAGTATGAATTTGTATTTGTCGATGACGGAAGTCGCGATAATACCGCAACCAAAGTCCGTGAGCTTAACAAAAAAGATGAGCGAGTGCATTTGGTTAAATTTTCACGCAACTTTGGCAAAGAAGCTGGGATTTTAGCAGGTTTTAAGCACGCCAAAGGCGATATGATCGTGCTAATGGATGCGGATTTGCAAGATCCGCCTCATCTCATAATCGAAATGGTAAAAAGCCACGCTGATGGCTACAAAATCATCTACACCAAACGCAAAGACCGAGTTGGTGAAGGTTATGTCAAGTCTAAATTTAGCGAAGCTTTTTACGAAATCTTTAACCGCATTTCAGGTGTCAAAATCGAAAGTGGTGTCAGGGACTACCGCCTAATGGACAAAAGTGTCGTTGCTGAACTACTTAAAATGAACGAATATCATCGCTTCTCAAAATCAATGTTTGCATGGGTGGGATTTAATAAAAAATGCTTGGAGTTTGACCACGAGCCACGCGTTGCAGGGCAGACAAGTTGGAGCTTTTGGAAGCTTTTTAACTATGCGATTGAAGGATTTGTTAGCTTCTCAACTGCACCTTTGCGATTTGCTTTTATTATCGGATTTTTAGTAAGCCTTTTTGCCTTTGTTTATGGCATTTATGTCATCTTGCGAACGCTGATTTTTGGCGTAAGTTTGAGCGGTTGGGCTTCTACGATTGTCATTATCTCATTTTTGGGAGGCATTCAACTCATTGTACTTGGTGTCATCGGCGAGTATATCGCACGAATCTACGAACAGGTCAAAAATAGACCACACTACATAGTCGAAGAGGAATTTTAAGATGAAATTTGCAAATTTACAAAAAACCCTTAAATCTGATTATTTGGCATTTTTAGCTATAACTCGCTCGTTTTTTAAGGATAGAGATTTCTTAAAACATTTTGGGTTTATTTTTGGACTTTATTTTGTGGGGATTTTAGGCATTATCAGAGCAAATATATACTATGTTGATGATAATTTCAGAAGCCTATCAGGCGACCCGTTTGCATGGAATATGATTAGCAGACGTATGATGACAAAATTTGCAGATTTTTTCAATTTCGGCAGACCATATATCGATTTTTCGCCGTTTCAAAATCTAATTTGCATATTATTTTTAAGTCTTGCTTCTATGATTTTAGTAAAAGCGATAAATAAAAAATTTCATATTTGGCATTGTTTGGTTCATTATTTGTTGGTTTAAATCCATACTTTTTAGAAAATTTACTATATAAATTTGATAGCATTTATATGTGTATTTCGCTATTTTTTACGATATTTCCGTTTTTATTTCTAAAAAGATTACGCCTATTTTTTGCCATTTCTACATTAAGTTTATTGATAATGCTAACAACATATCAAAGCGTAAATTTCGTCTATTTGCTTGTAGTTATGTTTTTGGCATTTATATATCTATCACAAAAAAGGCATTTTGTGGATATTTTTAAATTTTTGATTATCTGTTTTGGTGCCTTTTGTGTTGCGTTGTTAGTTTTTAAAGGCTTTATTTACAAACCATTTCACGGACATATAAGCACAGATATTTTCTCAATATCTCAAATGCCAAGTGGAATAGCACAAAACATAAACAAATTTTGCAAAGCAATTTATTTTGATTGGTGCGATACACAGTTTGCGATGATTTTTTGCTATGTATTTATCTTGGCTTTCATAACTGCAATACTTAAATTTAAAAATATTAGAACAATTTTTTATATGAGTATATTTTTGATATGCGGTTTTGCATTTTCGCAAGGCATTTTTTTGCTCCTTACAGATATGGGTTTGTACCCCAGATATATAAGTGCTATTGGGGTTTATTTTGCCATTATTTTGATATTTTTAGCTCAAAACGGCACGATAAAAATAGTAAAAATTGCAAATTTATGCGTGATTATTTATGTGGCTTATGGGCTTATATTTGTATCAAATTCACTTGCTCAAACTTTAACAGAACAAAACAATCATTTGGAATTTAAAACCAATTTATTTATACAAGATTTAGGAAAAATAGAAAATTTAAACTATGAAAATATACATTTTAGAAATTCAGTTATAGCACCATCAATTCGTGAAAGTTTAATAAAATTTAAAATATTTAACAAAATAGTTAGACCTTATACTGAATTAAGCTTATATGGATATAATACTCTACCAAGAAAAATTGGCTACCCAAACGGTCCAAAATGCGACCCTATTATAAGCGAACAGATTGTTATCTTTGATAATCCATTTCATACAATCAAAAAAGATAACAATAACTGCATAGTTGTAGAACACAAGAATATAATAGACCCAAGATCAGTTAATAAAAACACATATTTGCTTTCATTGATAGCGAAAAAACCGATAATCAAACATTACGCTTTAAAAGATGGATTTGAATTGTCATTATATAAATTTGAAAATCCAAATTACAATTTGACTAACGATAAAAAACTGATTTTTGTATTTAATAAAAATGTCAAAAAAATAGCCAAGAAAGCAAAGAATGGTGATAAACATTTGATAATACGTTTAGTAAAAAATAGAGAAGTATTTATATACGCCGATAAAAGTATAAATGATTTCATACAAATAGGTAGCAGGTATTTTTATATCGTAAATTTAGCCGATACTAACATAGACGATATAGAAACAATAGAATTAGGTTTGTTGAATACTGAAAATATGAAATTTAGTATAAATTTAGACGAAATAGCAAAAAAATGACGCTCATAAAATACCTGCTTGTTGGGGTTTTAAATAGTATTATCGGTTTTGGGCTGATATTTTTGCTTATGTGGCAAGGATTTAGCCCAGAGTTAGCCATTATAGATTAAAGAAACCCATGCAAAACCTAATTTTTGAAAAAGAAACGCCGTAGGGTGGGCATCCTTGCCCACCAACCGCCCGATAGGGTTGAATAAAAAGTTATTAAAATACAATGGATTAACTCCTACGGTATTTTGGTGGGATAGGAAGCCCACCTACAGCAGGATTAAATTTTTGTTTCAGTAAGGGTTTTGCAGGAGTTTCACCAAGCCAAAGACAAATGCCATCAAGCATTAAGCCGTTTGAATATGGCGGACAGTTTCATGTGATTAAGGTAAATAGTTGGGGCTACGCCCGTTTTGCTCATCATCAGGTGTATTTGAGCGAAACAATGTCAGGTGAATACATTGAATTTCGCCCAAATAAAGACGG
>JAFZMY010000087.1 GCA_017553165.1 Neisseriaceae bacterium | reverse complement strand
GAACTTGTCATTAGGTTTTTCTCACCCTGTGGTGTATAACCTGCCTGACGGTATTACCGCTCAAACCCCATCGCAAACTGAAATCGTTATTTCAGGTGCAGACCGCCAAAAAGTAGGTCAAGTTGCCGCCGAAATCAGAGGCTTCCGTCCGCCCGAACCTTATAAAGGTAAAGGTGTTCGTTATGCTGATGAAACAGTGGTATTAAAAGAAACCAAGAAAAAATAATTGAGGTTTTGAAAATGAATAAAAAATTAGCCCGTCTGCGTAGAGCACGCAAAACCCGTGCCAAAATTGCGGATATGCAAGCCACAAGATTGTGTGTGAATCGCAGTAATAGTCATATTTATGCTCAAATTATTACTGCTGATAACCGCGTTTTGGCACAAGCGTCATCGGTTGAAGCTGAAGTGCGTAACAATGCTAAATACGGCAACAATGTTGCCGCTGCTGCAGTGATTGGCAAACGCATTGCAGAAAAAGCAAAAGCTGCTGGTATTGAAGAGGTTGCCTTTGACCGTTCTGGTTTTAAATATCATGGACGCGTAAAAGCATTGGCAGAAGCCGCTCGTGAAAACGGTTTGAAATTCTAACGGAGTAAATAATGGCAAAACACGAAACAGAAGAACGCGGCGACGGCTTGATTGAAAAAATGGTTGCTGTTAATCGCGTTACTAAAGTGGTTAAAGGTGGTCGCATTATGGCGTTCTCCGCTTTGACCGTAGTAGGGGACGGCGATGGTCGCATTGGTATGGGTAAAGGCAAAGCCAAAGAAGTACCTGTGGCTGTGCAAAAAGCAATGGATCAAGCACGTCGCAACTTGGTGAAAATTCCATTGAAAGACGGTACCATTCACCACGAAGTTATCGGTAAACACGGTGCAACCAAAGTATTCATGCAGCCTGCCAAAGAAGGTAATGGTGTAAAAGCTGGAGGTCCAATGCGTTTGGTATTTGATGCAGTTGGTGTTCGCAACATCTCTGCCAAAGTACATGGTTCGACCAATCCTTACAACATTGTGCGTGCTACATTAGATGGTTTGAGCAAATTGTATACTCCTGCTGAAATCGCAGCTAAACGTGGTTTGAGCGTGGAAGAAATTTTAGGAGCAGGCAATGAGTGAGCAAAAGAAAATCAAAGTAACTTTGAAAAAAAGCCTGATTGGACGTATTGAATCTCATCGAGCTTGTGCGAAAGGTTTGGGTTTGCGTCGTCGTGAGCATACTGTGGAAGTATTAGATACTCCTGAAAATCGCGGTATGATTAACAAAATCAGTTACTTATTAGAAGTGGAGCAATAATATGTACTTAAATACTATTTCTCCTGCCGAAGGTGCAACCCACTATCCTAAACGTGTTGGTCGTGGTATCGGTAGTGGTATGGGCAAAACTTGTTGTCGTGGCGTGAAAGGTCAAAAAAGCCGTGCTGGTGGTTTCCACAAAGTAGGTTTTGAAGGTGGTCAAATGCCTTTGCAACGCCGTTTACCTAAACGTGGTTTTAAATCTATGACAGCACGATTCAATGCACAAGTTACTTTGAGTGAACTAAATAACTTGCCAATTGATGATGTTGATGTTCTTGCATTAAAACAAGCACGTTTAGTTGCATCTGATGCTCAAACCGTTAAAGTTATTGCTTCCGGCAGTCTTAATAAAGCCTTGAACTTACGTGGTATTAAAGTAAGTAAAGGTGCAAAAGAAGCCATTGAAGCTGCTGGTGGTAAAGTATCTGATTAAGGTTGAAACGAATGGCTAATCCATCAACCTTTAAAGGAGCAGGCATTTCTGCCGATCTTAAAAACAGAATTATGTTTTTAATCGGAGCACTGTTTGTTTTCCGTATTGGATCGCATATCCCTGTACCTGGTGTAGATCCTGTTGCTTTGAACCGTCTATTTGAAGGTGTTAACAATGGGATCTTGGGTATGCTCAACATGTTTTCAGGTGGTTCGCTTTCTCGGTTTTCGGTGTTTGCGATTGGCATTATGCCGTATATTTCTGCGTCTATTGTGATGCAGTTGGCAACGGAGATTATTCCATCGCTTAAAGCCCTGAAAAAAGAGGGTGGGGCAGGAAGACGAGTTATTACCAAATATACACGTATTGGAACTGTAATTTTAGCTGGTTTGCAGAGTTTTGCCGCTGCAGTTATGCTTTTTAGGCAACCTGGTTTGGTTAGTATTAACCAATATGAGTTTTATCTGTCGACAATAGTATGCTTGACCACTGGCACCATGTTCCTGATGTGGTTGGGAGAGCAAATAACAGAACGTGGAATTGGTAACGGTATTTCACTGATTATCTGTGCTGGTATTGCTGCTGGTATTCCAGGTGCGATTGGTAAATTATTTACCATGACTGCGGAAGGATCTATGAATCCATTGTTAGCGGTATTGATTGTGGCAGGTGCACTGGCATTGGTGTATGCTGTGGTGTATATTGAATCTGCACAACGCAAAGTGCCGATTCACTTTGCTAAACGCCAAGTTGGCAATCGCATGATGCAGGGACAAAACACTGTTTTGCCATTTAAATTAAATATGGCAGGTGTGATTCCGCCAATTTTTGCGTCCAGTATTATTTTGTTCCCAACCACAATTATGAGTTGGTTTGGTGCACAAAGTGGAGATTCAGTGTCGTTTTTGGGTAAATTAGCTTTGTATTTTCAACACGGACAGCCTTTATACATTATCTTTTTTGCGTCTGCTGTGATATTTTTCTGCTTTTTCTATACCGCTTTGGTATTTAGTCCACGCGAAATTGCAGAAAACTTGAAAAAACAAGGTGCTTTTGTACCAGGTATTCGTCCGGGAGAACAAACATCTCGTTATATTGAATCGGTAGTGCTTCGTTTAACATTTTACGGTGCTTTGTATATTACTATCGTGTGTTTGATTCCAGAATTGTTAGTATCTGTTGCTAATATTCCGTTTTATTTGGGTGGTACTTCGCTGTTAATTTTGGTGGTTGTTAGTATTGATTTTACTGCACAATTAGCGTCTTATCGTATGACACATCAATATCAACAGTATGAAGCGTATTTAGCAAATAAATCGAGCAAGAAGTAGGGTGATATTATGGCAAAAGAAGATACCATACAAATGCAAGGTGAAATCCTTGAAATGTTGCCCAATGCTACATTCAAAGTAAAATTGGAAAACGACCATGTGGTGTTAGGATATATTTCAGGTAAGATGAGAATGCACTATATTCGCATTTCTCCTGGCGACAAAGTTACCGTAGAAATGACACCTTATGATTTAAGTCGTGCGAGAATAGTTTTTCGTACTAAATAAGTTTTGAAAGGACTTTAATAATGCGTGTGCAACCTTCTGTAAAGAAAATTTGCCGTAACTGCAAGATTATTCGCAGACACGGTGTTGTTCGGGTTATCTGCACAGATGCCCGTCATAAACAAAAACAAGGTTAATTGAATATAAGGAATCGTAATTATGGCTCGTATTGCCGGAGTAAATATTCCCAATAATGCCCATATCGTGATTGGTTTACAAGCTATTTACGGTATTGGTAGCAGTCGTGCTCGTTTGATTTGTGAACGTGCAGGAGTTGCTGGATCTGTTAAGGTTAAAGACTTAACAGAGGAACAATTAGAAACCTTGCGTGGTCAAGTTGCCCAATTTGAAGTAGAGGGTGATTTGCGTCGTGAAGTAACTATGTCCATTAAACGTTTGATGGATATGGGTTGCTATCGTGGTTTCCGTCATCGCCGCGGTTTGCCATGTCGTGGACAACGTACGCGTACTAATGCACGTACTCGTAAAGGTCCACGTAAGGCAATTGCTGGTAAAAAATAATTTTCATTAAATAAGGATTGATAATGGCTAAAGCAAACACAGCACGTGTGCGCAAAAAAATTCGCAAAACCGTTAGTGAAGGTGTAGTGCATGTACATGCGTCTTTTAACAATACCATCATCACTATTACTGACCGTCAAGGCAATGCGTTGTCTTGGGCTACTTCTGGCGGTGCAGGTTTTAAAGGTTCGCGTAAGAGCACACCTTTCGCTGCCCAAGTTGCAGCAGAAGCCGCTGGCAAAGTTGCCCAAGAGTATGGCGTAAAAAATTTAGAAGTACGTATCAAAGGTCCAGGACCTGGTCGTGAATCTTCTGTCCGCGCATTGAATGCTCTTGGCTTTAAGATTACTGCAATCACGGATGTTACGCCCGTTCCTCATAACGGTTGCCGTCCTCCGAAACGTCGTCGTGTTTAAAATTTAAGGAGAACAATTAAATGGCACGTTATATTGGACCAAAATGTAAATTGGCTCGTCGTGAAGGCACTGATTTATTTTTAAAGAGTGCTCGTCGTTCATTGGAAGATAAATGTTCCAAAGGTGGAAATAGAAAAATTGATCAAGCACCAGGACAACACGGTGCAAATCGTGGTCGTTTGTCTGACTATGGCATTCAATTACGTGAAAAACAAAAAATCCGCCGTATTTATGGTGTATTAGAACGTCAGTTCCGCCGTTATTTTGCCGAAGCAGAACGCCGTCGTGGTTCTACTGGTGAATGGTTGTTGCAACTGTTGGAATCTCGTTTAGATAACGTTGTTTATCGTATGGGTTTTGGCTCAACTCGTGCAGAAGCACGTCAATTAGTTGGACACAAAGCTATCACAGTTAATGGCGAAGTTGTAAATATTCCATCTTACCAAGTTAAACCTGGTGATGTGGTTGCTGTTCGTGAAAAAGCGAAGAAACAAGTTCGTATTCAAGAAGCTTTGGGCTTGGCAGGTCAGATTGGTTTCCCTTCTTGGGTTGATGTAGATGCAAACAAAATGGAAGGTGTATACAAAAATCTGCCAGATCGTTCGGAATTGAGCAGCGACATTAAAGAGCATTTAGTCGTTGAGTTGTATTCCAAATAATAGTTTGAACTCAATGTAAGGACAATAAAATGCAAAGTAGCCCTTCGGAATTTTTAAAACCGAGACAAATTATTGTTGAATCCTTATCTGACAAACATGCCAAAGTTACTTTGGAACCGTTTGAACGCGGTTTTGGATATACTTTGGGTAACGCATTACGTCGTGTGTTGTTATCCTCTATGGTTGGTGCTGCACCTACCGAAGTTAATATCGAAGGAGTGTTTCATGAATACTCTACGATTGAGCATGTTGAAGAGGATGTTGTAGATATTCTTTTGAATTTAAAAGGAGTTGTCTTCAAGCTTCACTCTCGGGATACTGTTGTCCTCAAATTAGATAAGAGTAGTGCTGGTGTAGTTACGGCTGCTGATATTGAATTGCCACATGATGTGGATATTATTAATCCAGAGCATGTTATTTGTCATTTGGCAGAGGGTGGTAAATTATCACTTGAAATTACAGTTAAGACTGGTAGAGGTTATCTCCCTGCTAACAATCGTCGTAGCAAAGATGATAATCGTGAAATTGGTACTATGTTATTAGATGCCAGTTTTTCTCCGGTTTCTCGTGTAAGTTTTGAAGTTGAGCCGGCTCGTGTGGAACAACGTACTGATTTGGACTGTTTGGTTTTGGATATTGAAACTAATGGTTCGGTAGATCCAGAAGAATCAGTTCGTAAAGCTGCACGAATCCTGATAGAGCAAATGGAAGTTTTTGCTGGTTTAGAAAACACGGTAACAGAAGAAGAGGAAGATCTTACTCCTCCTGTTGATCCAGTTCTTTTGCGTCCGGTTGATGATTTGGAATTGACTGTTCGTTCTGCTAACTGTTTGAAAGCCGAAAACATTTACTATATTGGTGATTTAATTCAACGCACTGAAACTGAATTGTTAAAAACACCGAATTTGGGACGTAAATCTCTGAATGAGATTAAAGAGGTTTTAGCTTCAAAAGGACTGACTTTGGGTTCTAAACTTGAAGCTTGGCCACCAGCTGGATTAGAGCGTCCCTAATTTGTTGTGAATATTATAAGGATAAATTGATATGCGTCATCGTAATGCTAATCGAAAACTAAATCGCACAAGTAGCCATCGTTTGGCTATGTTGCGTAATTTAGCAAATTCATTGTTAATCCATGAAACTATTGTTACTACGCTTCCAAAAGCCAAAGAGTTGCGTCGAGTAGTTGAACCATTGATTACTTTAGGTAAAAAACCAAGTTTGGCTAATCGCCGTTTAGCTTTTGACCGTACTCGCGATCGTGATGTTGTGGTGAAACTATTTGGTGAATTAGGAACTCGTTTTGCTAACCGTAATGGTGGTTATACACGTATTCTTAAATACGGTTTCCGTAAAGGTGATAATGCACCTATGGCTTTGGTTGAATTGGTTGATGCGGCAGAAGTGCGTCAAGCAGCGGAAAATGGCAATAACGAGAGTGCAGATTAATAGTTAGTTGTTTCTGTTTTGAATTTGCATTAAATATTCATGAGTCTGGTGGTGCTGAATCATCAGACTCATGTTGTATTTGATTGTAGGATTGTTTCCGGCAGTGTTGTAAAAAACCTTTCCGGCAGTGTTAGAAATCTTTTCCGGCAGTGTTAAACCTTTTCCGGCAGTGTTGAACTTTTCCCAGCAGTGTTGAACTTTTTCCGGCAGTGTTGTAAAAAACTTTCCGGCAGTGTTATTGGTTGTTTTATGTTGAACAACAATTATAAAAGCGTATTGTTATTGTAAAAAATCAGATTTGTTTATTTTTAGATGAAACGATTAGTAAATTTAATTAATTTAACTGTGGTAAAAATTTGTTTTACTGTTTATTAGACAGTATCATAGTGGTTTTTATACGAAAGCTTGGAAAAGTTTTGCGATGTTTAATTTTGCACCTCCTGAATTTGAATGCAAGATAGTGCAGCCTGATTTATTATCAGAATATTTGATAAATGTTAAACGACCATTAGTGTTTACCAATGGTTGTTTTGATATTATTCATCGCGGACATGTAAGTTATTTGGCACAAGCACGTGCACTTGGTGCTTGTTTATGTGTTGCTTTGAATAGTGATGATTCGGTAAAACGTTTAGGTAAGGGGAGCGAACGTCCGATTAATCCACTATCTCATCGTATGGCAGTTGTAGCAGCGTTAGCGAGTGTTGATGTGGTTACTTGGTTTGATGAGGATACTCCATTTAATCTAATTGAGTATATAAAGCCTGATATTTTAGTTAAAGGTGGAGATTGGGCAATCGAAAATATAGTTGGTGCCAAAGAAACTTTACAGCGTGGAGGGCGGGTTTTTTCTATTCCGTTTTTATATGATACTTCTACGACTGCGTTAATAAATAAAGTTCGTAATTGTTGATATTTGACGTTTGTAAAACTATTTTTGAAAGACTATTTAATATAAGTTAAGTAATTATGAATCAATTTGATACTATTAATAACCTAAATGATTGTGATGCAAATGCTTTATGGAGCATATTATCTGATGGGAGTTTACATAGCGTAGCTAATTTATGTGCAGAACTTAATACTGATGCAGGTGGTTTGAATCGTTTACGATTAATGTTGCCAGAAAATATAAGAGAATCGTTAAAGCAGGGAGATGGTTTTTGGCAATTGCGTTCTCCATCAGTGGTTTTCCGGCAGACTGACTTTGTAGATTTTGCATCTACTGAAGAAATTTATGTTGAAGTATTAGATGAATGTACATCTACTAATACTGTTTTATCTAATAGAGTTCGTGCTGATTCAGAGGCACGTTACTGTCATGCAATTGTTGCTAATCATCAAACAGAAGGTCGCGGTAGATTGGATAGAGTTTGGACTTCATCTGCTGGTGATGCACTGACATTTAGCATGGCATTAACTTGTCATCGTCCGCAAAATCATACTGGGGCATTGCCTTTGGTAGTTGCTTTGAGTTGTCAGAAGGTTTTGCAACGTTTTGGTGTGGTAGCTCATATCAAATGGCCTAATGATTTAATGGTGGGTAATGCCAAATTAGGCGGAATTTTAATTGAAAGTATTCCGCAAACTATGGGGCATACCTGCGTTATTGGCATAGGCTTGAATTTTCGAACTCCGAATATCGATAATCAAAACACTGCCGGAATTTGGCAATATGATGAGTTGATTCAGCCAACGGCTTTCTTAAAAGCATTAATTCACGAAATAAATCGTGATGCACAATTTTTCTTTACTTATGGTTTTTCTCGTTTTCAAACTGCTTATATTTCTGCGTGTCGTGATAATAATCGCATTGTTGTGATTATGCAGAATGATAGAGTAATGGCAGAAGGTAGAGTGCTTGGCGTTGATGGCTTTGGTGCTTTGATGTTGGAAGAAAATGGGAACGTCAAAAAAATTGTTAATGGTGAAGTGTCATTACGTCATAAAGATGAATTAAGCGATAGTGCTATTGAGCAGATGCTGATTTTGGATTGTGGCAATAGTCAAATCAAATGGGCATGGGTTATTAACAAAGAAATAGTTGGTACTTTCCGTGCTCCATATAATCGAATTTCACTTTTAGGCGAGTTTTGTCGTCAGCATCGCAATATCAAACGTGTATACGGTTGTGCAGTTTGTGGTCAGATGAAAAAATTGCAGGTGGCAGAAAACGTATTGCATCGTATTGAATGGCTAACGTCAGAACAAGTGGCTTGTGGCATTCGCAATCATTATCGTCATATTGGAGAACATGGTGCTGACCGTTGGTTTAATGCTTTGGGTGTTAGACGTTTTACTAATAATGCTTGTGTTGTGATTTCTTGTGGAACTGCGATTACCATAGATGCACTAACTACCAGTAATCAGTATTTAGGCGGAAGTATTTTGCCTGGATTTAATTTAATGAAAGAAGCGTTATCGCTGAATACTGCTAATTTAAACCGTCCATTTGGTCGTATCTATCCATTTGCAACGACTACACCAAACGCAATTGCCAGTGGTATTATGGACGCTGTGATTGGGGCAATACTTCTGATGCACGAACGTTTGTCAGAAAAAGAAGAAGGTCTACCTGTTGATGTGATTTTAACTGGTGGTGGAGCTTCGCGTATTTATCATCATTTACCTACTAAATTTATTACTGAAAATCATGTTGAATTAGTTGAAAATTTAGTATTTTTTGGTTTGTTAAATCGGATTGAACAATTATGAAATGGGTATTTGCAATATTAGTTGCACTCAATTTGATTGTGTTTGGCACAACAATTGTTGAGAAAATGGTATTACAAAAAATTGCTGTACAACAGCATGAGCCATCGCGGACTATCGTAATTCAACAAACACAACCACAACAGCCAGCAGTGCCAACAACTACACCGCCGGCTACACCTACAACAACGCCACAGGCTGATAATAAGCAAACGCCTGCAACAGCTACCACACCTCCTCGTTCAAAAACAGCAGCAACTCCTGCAACGCCTGCTGCACCAAAACCGCCAGCACAACCTGCAACAGCGGCAGCACCTAAACAACAGCCAGAAGCAAAACCACAACAAACTTGCGGTGGTGGCAGTGTTACCTTGAAAGAAGATGATTATCATCGAATTAAAGGTTTGCTTTCACGTTGGCAGAATGTTGCAAGTCGTTCGGTGCAACGTAATGATGAAAATAAAAGTGGTGGTGATAGTTTTTGGGTAATCTTGGATAAAGCATTAGATGATGAGACTCGTATCGGTATCATGGCAAAATACGGTCGCATTAAACAAGAAGGCAATTTAGTTGTATTAGGTAAATTCCCATCACGTCAAGCGGCAGAAGGTATGCAGTTACGGTTGAAAACCGATGGTTTCCCATCTCGGATTATGGAAAAATTTGGAGATAGCAATAATGCTTTGAGTATGGCAACTTATCGAGTTGCATTCTTGAAGATTGATGATAATGATGCGGCAGAGTTGTCAAAAATATTAGCACCATACGCAAAACTTCAACGCAATCCTTGTAAGAAATAAAAAGTCTGCCGGAAAGATTTTTTCCGGCAGTGTTTATGTTTGGGTAAAGTTGCAGGAGAGGTTTTCCGGCAGTGTTTAGAGAGACTCCGGCAAAAAACGTCATTCTGACATTGAGCTACATGCGAAATGGAAGAATCTAATTAACTGTTTAATAAATATATTTTTAGATTCGCTCAAAATGACGAATGACAAGAATAATGGATTTGCAGAAGTTTATTATTGTTTTGTTTATTATCAGTTTTTTGTAATTTTTCTGACGAGCAAGTGCTGCAACATATAGTGCATGTTGTGTTCTTTGTAATTATTGAAACCACTGCAAAACTGGCATCTGTGGCTCATTTCGTACGTTTGCGTTGCTCAAAAACTCGCCTAACTATTTGAAACCCATGCAAAACCCTTCTTGTAGAAATTCCTAGCGTTCTTTACACTATTTGCAGGATAATAGTGAAATGAAACTACACAAGAACACCCGATTACTACCGTATCAAAGAGCGGCGATATGGCGGTCATATACGCAAGACAAAGTCGGCGGCGTTGGCTCGGCAATACAATGTTAGCCGACCAACAATCTATAATGT
>JAFZMY010000086.1 GCA_017553165.1 Neisseriaceae bacterium | reverse complement strand
GGGGCTGCCTGAAAACAGCAAATCCATTGCCGTGAAAGTTGTTTTGCAAAGTTTTGAGAAGACTTTGCAAGATGAAGACACCGAAAGCGTCAATAGTGCATTGATTGCGGCGGCAGAGAAAATCGGTGCCAAGTTGCGTGGTTAAGTAAAAAATATTTCGTAAACATCTTGAAAAACAAAATTATTTTAGAGATAATCGATAACTCACATAAAAACAGGTGGAAAACATAATGACATTAACAAAAGCAGGATTGGCAGATGCCTTGTTAGATAAAGTGCCTTGTAATTTAAGCAGAATGGATGCAAAGATTTTGATTGAACTTTTCTTTGAAGAAATTCGTATTGCTTTGGAGCAAGGTGAAGAAGTTAAAATTTCTGGATTCGGTAATTTCAATTTGCGTGAAAAACCACAACGTCCAGGTCGTAACCCTAAAACAGGTAAAGAAGTACCGATTACAGCACGCAGGGTTGTTACTTTTCATGCAAGTCAAAAATTAAAGGGAATGGTTGAGCACAATCACGCAAAATAATATTTTGAACGTGTTTTGTGTTTGCAAGTCGCATATAGTTACGCTATAATCTTCGTTCTCTTTTTTTAGTCGGAGTGTGGCGCAGTCTGGTAGCGCACTTGCATGGGGTGCAAGGGGTCGAAGGTTCGAATCCTTTCACTCCGACCATATTGATTATTGAAAAAACGCCTTTTATGGCGTTTTTTTTGTTTTGTTGGTAACTAATTTACAAATGTCTACTTGAAACTACTGCAAAACTTGCATCTGTTGCTCATTTCGTAACAGAGATTCTTGCAAAACTCGTTATTCGTAAGTTGATTGTAGCGAAACTAACAATCTCAATTTATTGTTTTATAAATATTATTCGTAGTCGCTCAAAATGACGAATGATGAAAAATAGTGTTTTGCAGGAGTTTATAACGTTGAGCGTTCTCTAAACTGTAGCCTTTTTCTATTTGTAGTGTCTTCTATTTTTTTGCTATTAGAACTTTGAACTTATCTTACAGCTACCAGTTTTGCAGGAGTTTCTAAAACTTTTTGTTTCGATAGTTTCTTGTATAAGAGTTTCTTTATTTTAGCTGTGCTACATTTTATAATTGTTCGATTTTTATGATTATAAAGAAAGTTTAAAATGACCATTATTGCTATTGATGTTGATGCTCAACGCACATTTTCTCCACTTTGTCCTAATGAGCTACCTGTTCCACATGGTGATGAAATTGTATCGGAGCTTAATCTTCAAGCTAAATTAGCTGACTTTAGAGTTATGACCAAAGATGCACATAGTCAATATGCGGTTTGGGCAGTTAATAGTTCAGATGAATCTTTGAAGCCTTTGAATTATGCTAATGCCGATTTATCTTGGTTGCGACATGCAGAGGTAGGTTCTGATGGTTTTGAATTATTGCCTAATTTGCCGTTGCCTATTGAGTATGATTTTTTGGTTTATAAAGGTGTTGAAAAGGATATGCACCCATATGGTGCTTGTTTTCATGATTTGGCAGGAAAAATTAGTACTGGACTTATCGAGTGGTTAAAAAATAAAGGTGCTACTCATATTATTGTTGGTGGTTTAGCAACCGATTATTGTGTAAAAAATACAGTGTTGCAATTGTTATCCAATGGTGATTGGAAAGTATTTCTTAATCTTGCCGCATCTCGTGGTATTGCTGATGATACCGTTATGATTGCAATTGATGAGATGAAAAATAATGGTGCAATAATTTGTAATAATGCACAGGAAATAAAGGAAATTTTATCTAAAACTAAAGATTAAATTTTTTCCGGCAGACTAATTAAAAAGACTTCCGGAAAGTTTTTAAAATCTTTCCGGCAGTCTATATTAAAAATATAAAAGCGTTATTTGATAAATTTTTCTGGGTTAATTGGATTTCCGTTTTCACGGATTTCGAAGTGAAGTTGTACTCTGTTAGCACCAGAGCTTCCCATATTTGCGATTTTTTGTCCGCGTTTTACAGTTTCACCTTGTTTAGCAATGATGGAATCGTTATTGCTATATGCGGAAATATAGGCTTTGTTGTGTTGAATCACAATCAAGTTTCCATGTCCTTTTAATCCAGAAGAACCGCTATAAATAACTCTACCATCTGCGGCTGCATATACAGGGTCTCCGGCTTTGCCACCGTATTCTATACCTTTGTTGTTAGTGCCAAATGGAGTTAATACTGCATTGTTTGCACTTACCGGTCTTGACCAAGTTAAATTGCCATATTGAGTGGTGTTGTTAGTAGCAGTTGTTTCAGTTGCAGGTGTGCTTGCAACTGGGGCAGGTTGTTGTGCAACTGGCTGAACAGGTTGCTGTGGTTGTTGCGTGTATGTGTTAGCAACTGTTGTTGTTGGTATACTTGCATTGGCTTTAACACGCAATATTTGTCCGATGTGAATATTGTTATCAACAATGCCGTTCCATGCACGTAAATCATCTGCTGAAATTTGATAGCGTTTGGAAAGATTGTAAACAGTATCGCCATAAACTACGGTGTGAGTAGCAGCATTGGGATCTACCGGTGCATTTGATGGAATATACGTACTGTTAGGTGGGGTGTATGAAGAACCTACGCTATTAGTGCTATATGAAGGATTTGCTGCCGGTGGTGTGTATGGTGCATTGTCTTGTGGGGGAGCACCGTATGGATTGTTATATCCAGAATTGCCGTAATTGTCTGTGTTTACTTGCTCTATTGGTGCGGGAGATTGTCTCATAGCACATGCACTTAATAGTAATAATGTGCTATATATCAATGTATTACGCAATATGATCATAAGATTTACTCCTGTTTTAACAGATTCAAGTGTCTATTATATAAGCCTATGCGTATTTTTAAAAGGTTAAATTAATTTGTGTAAATATTGTATTTAAAATTACGCGATTAAATGCTTTTTCAATAGCGTGCATAGCTATGTATATCGCCAAAAATTTGTACCCAATATACTCTGCCGGAAGAATCTACATACACTCCTAATCCAACTGATTGAATTTGTCTGTGCATCATATTGTTTAGATGAGATGGGCTATTTTGCCATTGTTTTAATACTTCATCTGCGGATAGATTATTTGTTTGTGCGATGTTTTCAGCAGTGTAGCTGTGGTTGCGAATATAAGACAGTGCATCTTTGCCATTAGGGCGTGTATGAGAAAAATTTTGAGCTAATTCATTAGCACGCATCATGGCGTAAGCATCTAATGATTCATTACGTATTAAAGAATTTAATCCTTGTGCTTGTCGCATGGCGTTAAGTTTTTGCCATTGTATATGAAGTTCTTGCTGAACAAGGGGCGCTGGAATTTGAGTATCTTGACTTGGAGTGTTTTTACCAACAGGAATTGTACCGCCAAGAGATACTCCAACCCCACCATGATGACCGCCAAAACCAGTACCGATGCCAATATTCAGACCGCTACATGCTGATAATGCAATGATGCTTAAAATACATGTGATATATTTTTTCATAAACAAACCTTTGAATGTGCGTCATAATTTTGAATTTAGAAGTAAATTATTTAATACATCTATTTCTGCATGGCTGGTTAAATCCACAGTTAAAGGGGTGATAGTTACAAAACCTTCTTCTGAACCGCGAAAATCTGTACCTTCACCAGTATCTGCTGATTTACCAATTGCACCAATCCAGTAAACTGGATTGCCGTTTGGGTCTGATGATTTCATAACACCTTGCCCATGATGTCTTCTTCCTAATCGAGTAACTTTTATGCCTTGCAAGGCATCAGCTGCTACTCTGGGAATATTTACATTCCATAAACATGGTTTTAATGGTTTGTAGTTGATAATAGATTTAACCATATCAAAAACGGCTTTTTCAGCAGTATTCCAAAAGCGATTGCTTTTATCGTTTAAGGAAAAAGACACTGCCGGAATATCTAATAAAAATCCTTCGGTGGCAGCAGCAACTGTACCAGAGTACAAAGTATCATCTCCCATGTTTGCACCATGATTTATGCCAGAAAAAACCCAATCTGGTTTGAAATCGTCCATAACTTGCAAGGCTAAATGTACGCAATCAGATGGGGTGCCATTGACATAAAAAAATCCATTAGCAGCTTCACGGATATACAAGGGACGGTCTAATGTTAAAGAATTGCTAACCGCACTACGATCACGGTCTGGTGCTACAACACGAACATTGGCAAATTCTGCACTAATGCGTGCCAATAGTGATAGACCGTACGATTGATAGCCATCATCGTTGCTAATTAAAATATTCATAATAAATTTCCTATGATGTGATTAGTATGTAATTATCTCATAATTGGTGAAATAGCTACAAAACTGGCATAGGAGGCACATTTATTTATAAAACTACTGCAAAACTTATCGTTATAACCATGAACAAAGCGAAAGATTAGTATCAATTCCTTGTTTTATAAAGATTATTCACTATCGCATGGAATAATGGATAATAAAAAATTAGTTAAAACAAATAATTATATTTTTCCAAATTGAAACCTTTGCAAAATTTTAATCAGAAACAAAAAATCAATCTGATGTATGGTTCTTACTGACCAACTAATCTCTCTACCTTGTTAATTATTTGAATTTTAAATTACTGTTGTTTAGCTATATCGTATGGTTTAGTTGGTAAGAGTTATGTCTGAAACGTTATCTTTTATAAATTCAAGTATCTTACATCTTGTTTTTTACAGTAAAGTTAATTCATTCAAGGGCAGGATTTGGTAATGATAAGTTTTGAATATGGTTGTTGTAATAATGATAAAAGCAAACTATTGAAAATAGCGATATAATATAAGGTCTATTTATAACTTATGTAAAATTTGATATGAGTTTATTTATTACTCGTGCTGTAAAAAATCTAAAAAAATCTCATTTTTTGTATATTTGTTTGTCGTTAGCTTTGCTTACATCTTGCAAGCCTGCTGACGTGGTGCAAGAAAAAAATAACAATATTGATTGTTACAGTGATGATGTTATCAATAGTTATCGAGATTTAATTGCTGATTCATTGGTGAATGTTGTGAAAACTCGTATGGAAACAAGTAATGCTTTGCCAATTGAAATCAAATATATACAAGATGGTTTTAGAAATAGTAAGGTGGTGTTGGAAAATGTATCATCACAAAATATTGCTAATTCTAATTCGTGTCGTGCTCGTTTAAGTGTTACTTTGCCACGTGATGTATGGGAAACCGCACGGCAGTTTTCGCCATTGCTGTATTCTCCCAATCCTTATGAAACCGAGATTAATAGTGCTGCAAATGCAAATTTAATTTTGCGTAAAGATACTACTCTAATGCAAACAGTTAATTACACTGTTACAAAGAACAATGAACAAATCAAGGTTGATGCTGATGAAATTGAGTTAATGCGTATTAGTCAGACATTAGGAGTTGCCTTGTTGCCATTTGCAATCAAGGATTATGTTGATATTGGTGGAGTGTCGATGGCACGAAATGATGTATTACAAGATGTGCAACGACCAGTGGCTTATGATGATGAAAATACACCAGTCATTAATACTCTGCCGGAAAACGAAAATGTCGATATAAAAGATAATTCAAAACAAGATGATAGTATTGATGCTTTACAGCAAGAGTTTAATGAAGTACAACGTGAATTGTCTTCACGCTGGGAACGTTTAGATTCAACTGTGCGTGAAAGTCTGATTAATGAGCAAAATAATTGGCGTGATAATTTAAGTGCTCGTTGTAATCAAAAGGATACGGCAAAACGTTTGCAATGTTCTATCAATCAGACACAAGAACGTATTAGCTATTTACAAGATTTTTCAATTGATTAATATTAAAGAAACTTTACGTAAAATTTTTAAAAGGAAACGTCATAGTATGAATAAAAAGTCTGCCGGAAAGATTGTTACAACAAGCTTTCCGGCAGACTTTTTGTTTATAGTTTGATTTTATCTTTGTCTATACCTTTTGGTAATGCGTTTAGATTATCGCAACCTAAAATTGATATTTGTTGTAAATTAGATGCTAATCTTGAAATACTATCTGGAAACACTGTAAGTGATTTACATTCATTTAAATATAGCTGTTTTAAGCTAACTAAACGACCTATGTCTTCTGGCAAAGCGGTTAAATTGCGACACCCCCACAGGGAAAGTTGTTCTAAATTAGGTAATTGACATAGGTTTTCCGGTAGTGTGGTAAGCGATTTGCAGAAACTTAAATTTAGTGTGTTTAGTGAATTTAACTGACCAATTGTGTCTGGTAATGATGAAAGTTTATAGCATTCGCTTAAATTTAAGTGTGTTAGACGATTTAGCTGTCCGATTGTTTCCGGCAGTGTTTTTAACATGGAACATGTTTTTAAATTGAGAGTTTCTAAATTAGGCAATTGTCCGATTGTTTCCGGCAGTGTTTTTAGTTTTTTGCATTCTCTTAGGTTTAAATATTTGAGTCTATATAGTTTTTCAATATCTTCTGGTATTTCGGTCAAATTCAAGCAGTGGCTTAAATCAAGTTTTTCTAAATTTACTAATTGTGCAATTAAAGGAGAAAGTTTGGTTAAATTATTGCTGAAACTTAAATTTAATTCTTGTAATTGCGGTAATTGGATAATACAGTTTTCCAATACTGCTTTTTCGTTATCATTGGCACACAAGTGTAGGGTTTTAAGAGATGTTAATCTATCCAAATTGTCTGGACAGGTGGCAAGACCTTCGCAACCGCTTAAATCAAGTGTGCGTAAGTTGGATAAGTTGCAAACGCAGTTCGGCAAATGGAGAAGTTTGTTGTTACCGCTTAAATCTAAATTTTCAAGGTTTGGTAATAAATGACAAATATTTGCCATCAATTCGATATTATCATCACTAATGTAGAGTTGTAGAGTTTTGAGCTTTGTGAGTTTTCTTATTGATTCTGGAAAGTTTGATAGTTCGTAACATCTTTTTAGATTTAATTGTTCGAGATTTGGAAAAGGAAAAGGTGTTTTATCAAACAGTTGTGAAAAATTTTGATTGTCAGCTGCGGACAATTTTAAAATTTTTAATTCATCTAATGTTCCGAATTCTTCGACTAATTTTAGTAGCTTTTCACAACTTATACTCAACGATTCACACGGATATTGCTTGTCGTTATTAGCCATGATTGTATCCTATTTGCAAGTTTTTCAAACTAACGAAAATATCTCCCATTATAATTGCAATGGTATGATTTTTGCAAATTTTAGTTTTTCACTATCTACGCCATTAATATAGAGAATAACCTTTTTTGAAACTTTTACAAGTAGTATCTGTGGCATATTTCTTGATATGTTAGAAATCCACGCGTTATTTACACATGGGGTTGAGAAAAATAAGCCTTCAAGACGGCGGATTAAAGTTTCAAGTGCAACACTTAATTTGTTGAGTAAAGACTTCGTTGGGCGTTTGCCAGCCTAATGATTTTGGCTTCGCCGAAACTTCGTTTTCTTGGTCTATTGTTTAGTTCATTTTGGACGAACAGTAGTTC
>JAFZMY010000085.1 GCA_017553165.1 Neisseriaceae bacterium | reverse complement strand
TGCGATAGCCTTTGCGTTGATTGCATCTCGCATAACGCTCTGCACTGACTAACTCTTGGGCTTCCTGCTCTAAAAAAGCATTCAGCGTCTCTTCAACAGTCTTGCGAACTAATCCGCGGGTCGCTCTTTATCGCTACTTCCTTTAGTTGTATGATATTGCTCGACACAGGTCTGTCCTTTCTCGGTTTCGTTTTCTTACAATTTAATCTTACCGAGCGAGAATAGACCTTGTCTATCTCCGTTCCTAAATTTGCGAAAGATATTTTACTTTATCATCGAAGATATAACAAAAAGGCTTGTCGTTGAAAAGCAACGACGTACAATGTTAGAAACCCCTGCAAAACCCTTACTGAAACAAAAATTTAATCCTGCCGTAGGGAGGGGTAACACCCCCACTAAAATTCTGTAGGCGTTAATCCATTGTATTTTAACAACTTTTTATTCAGCTCTATCGGACGGTTGATGGACTAGGAAGACTACCATACGGTGTTTCTTTTTCAAAAATTAGGTTTTGCAGTGGGTTTCTGTTACGAAATATGCCGTAGATGCCATTTTTGCAGTGGATTAGTAGATGGAATTTTTATCAATCGACTATTTAAAACAAAACCACGCCCAAAGGCGTGGTACTAAACTATGGTGCCGACAGCGAGACTTGAACTCGCACGACCTGCGGTCACTACCCCCTCAAGATAGCGTGTCTACCAATTCCACCATGTCGGCAATAAATTTTTTTATAGTCAAAAATAACTACTTAAAAATTGAAATGTATTAGCGTTTCACTTTTGGAATTTATCTGACTGTACAATTCTCCATTATTCAGGAATAACAGGTTGTGGTGCATTTTCTGTTGGATTTGATGCTGGTACGCTTTGAGTAGGAGTAGCAAAATCTAAACCTTCTTCAACTTTATGTGCATGAATATATGCTAAAAATAAGCAAGTAACAAAAAATACAACAGCCGCTAAAGCAGTACTGCGACTTAAAAAGCTTGCTGAACCTGATGCTCCAAATACACCTTGTGCACTGCCGGAACCAAATGCGGCACCAGCATCTGCACCTTTACCTTGCTGCATTAACACTAAAAAAATCACTGCCAATGCAGAAAATATATTAATCAGCCACAAAAGTGTCTTAAATGCTTCCATAATTTTTTAATTACAATTTATTCTATTGATTCAATCATATTGGTGATTTCATTGGGTTTGAGAGAAGCCCCACCAACTAATGCACCATCTACATACTGGGTGGTAAGTATTTCTTTTATGTTTTCAGAGTTAACGCTACCACCATAAAGGAGACGGATATTAGCATCTTTACATAGCATTGACAAGACTTCATCGTAGATAAACTTATGTATTGCTTCAATTTGAGATGTAGTGGCCGTAATTCCGCTACCAATTGCCCATACTGGCTCATAGGCAATGGCGATTTGAGAAATATTCAATCCTTTGAGAATTTCTAATTGGGATAAAACTACGTTTTTTTCTTGACCGTTTTCTCTATCGTTTAAGCTTTCGCCAACGCATAATACTGGGATTATTGAGAAATTTAGTGCATTTTCTAATTTGCAACGTAAGACTTCGTTGTCTTCGTTAAAGTAATTTCGGCGTTCCGAATGTCCAATTAGCGTAAATGTTCCTCCACAATCGGCTATCATTTGAGCACTTACTTCACCACTATATGCTCCTGCGGTTTTAAATTTACTGCAATCTTGTGTGCCAGATGCGATTTTAGTGTCTCTTAATATTTCAGATACTTGCAGTAAATATGGGTATGGCGATGCGATGCCGATGTGCGTGGCAGTTGGTTTAGTTTGTTTGACGGCGGATAAAAGTTGAAAGTTTGTGGTAATTGAGCCATTCATTTTCCAATTACATAGTATCCATTTTTTCTGCCACATTTTGCGATTCCTTTTGTTAAATTTGAGGCTACCAGATTATTAATAAATATCAGGTAGCCAATTATTTAAAACAAATTTTAGTTGTAAAGTTTGATGATTTAGTTTTTCAAAGTTACCCTGCAAATTGTTTTTTCATTTGTTCGCGACGCTCTTGTGCTTCAATAGAAAGAGTAGCAGTAGGGCGGATTAATAAACGTTTTAATCCAATTGGTTCGCCAGTATCTTGGCAGTATCCATAAGTACCTTCGTCAATTTGACGTAAAGATGCTTGCACCTTGTTTAACAATTTACGCTCTCTGTCGCGAGTTCTTAATTCCAAAGAATATTCTTCTTCCAAAGTTGCACGGTCGGCAGGATCCGGAGTTGTTTCTTGTTCTTGAAGATAGTCAGCAGTGCCGGAGGCTTTATTGATAATGTCATCTTGCAATTCCAAGAGTTTTTGTTTGAAAAATAATAGATGTGCAGGGTTCATATAATCCTCTTCTGGACCGTCCCATGCCAAGATGTCTTTTTCAGTTAATTTTTTTTTAGCCATCAGAGCCTCCTATTTGTTCAATAGATTTATAAAAAACGTCAGATTATATCATAATTTATAAGGATTCTGCAAAATCGTATTTTTAATTATTTGTAATTTTGAGTGTAATAGAATAATTATTTTTATAAACAATATGTTGAGATTATTAATTTTGCTATATCATACTTGTAATGATAAATTTTTAGATATTCCTTCAATTAGTGTTTTATGACCATGCTAAAATAAAACGTAATTCTTGATAATAAATATAACTAATTATGAAAGATAACATCATTAAAAATATTGCTTGCAAATGTATGATGGAAAAATAGTGTTTTCCATCTTTTTTAATTGAAATTAAAATTAGTGATGCAATTAACGCAATGTGAGTTGTAATCCACCAAACAGGGTGTAATAAATACATTTGTAAAATTGATATTAGTGTAAATAATGAATTGCCTTTTGGATATGATAATTGTGAAATAAGTAATATTATTAAATATGCAAGGTGTTGTAAAAAAGCAGTTACAGCCCAATATCCTATTGGTGTATTAGGTTTTGTAATATAAAACATTTTATCTTCTGATGAGTATTTCCAATCATTGATAAAAAAGAAAAACGATGATAATGTGATATAAAAATATGGGTGATAATACATTAATTTTATATTCCAAAAGTCTGGAATATTCGAATAGATAATATAGCTAAATCCTGCAATTAAAAACAAAGTTGCCATTAGCCAATTGATTTGCCTACTCTTAAATGCCAAAATTATAAAAAGACATAAGTAAGAAAGTGTAACCAACTGGGTAAATATCATAAATCAAGCCTTGTGTGTAATTTGATGTGTGGTTTTTAGTTTAATTCTATTTCGCCTGTAAATACGCTAACAGCAGGTCCTGTCATCATAATGTCTTGGTGTTCTTGCCATTCTATGTTTAAGTCTCCGCCAGTTTGAGTAACAGTTACTTTATCATCTAATAATCCTAATCGAATGCCAACTACGGCTGCTGCACATGCCCCTGTGCCACAGGCTTGGGTTTCGCCAACCCCACGTTCATAAACACGTAATTTAATATGATTGCGTGATAAAACTTGCATAAATCCAACATTTACGCGTTCTGGGAATTGTTGATGTGATTCTATTTTTTCACCCCATTGTTGAACTGGTGCGTTGTCTACATCATCAACTAAAACTACAGCATGAGGATTGCCAATATTTACGCAGACTAATGGAATAGAGGTTGTACCGGCTACAATGATGTGGGTTAGGCGTTCTCTGTCTGCCGAAGAATCTGGAATAAATGGTATTTCTGATGCTTCAAAACGTGCAACACCCATATTGACTGTAATGAGATTGTCTTGTGTTGCTTTTAAGGTAATTATTCCTTTGGCTGTTTCTACTATGATTTCGTCTTTATTGCTTAAATTGTTGTCGCGTACAAAGTGAAAAAAACAACGTGCTCCATTTCCACATCGTTCTACTTCATTGCCATCGGCATTGAAAATGCGATAGCGAAAATCGCATGCTGTATCTTTGGGTTTTTCAACTAACAATAGTTGGTCAAAGCCAATTCCAGTATGACGATTAGCCAATGAGATTATTTGTTCTTTGCAAGGATTGATGTTTTGTTCAATGGCGTTGACAACCATAAAATCGTTGCCTAAACCGTGCATTTTAGTAAATTTAATTTTAGCCATAATTAGTCAATATAATCAGAGTTTGAGACTTATCATAACAGTAAAATGTAAAAATATGGTAGTTTAATTTATATGTTTTATACGTTTTCCGGCAGACTTATTTTTAAGTTTAAGTCTGCCGGAAAGCCTTTTGTGGTTAATTGGAAGCTATATCATCGCTATTGTTGATAAGTAAGCTGATGTCAGCTACTGCATTCATTTGCATTGATAGTTTTTGCAATAAGTAAAGGCGATTGTTGCGAATTTTTTCGTCTTCTGCCATTACCATTACTTGTTCAAAAAAGGCATCTACTGTGGGTTTGATGCTTGCCAATGCAGTAAGTGCAGCATTGAAATCTTTATTAGACAAGGCAGGAGTGATGCTTTGGGCAATTTCTTCGGTTGCCTGATAGAGTGCTAATTCTTCTGCTTGTTGTAATAATGATTTATCTACAACTCCGTCATCAATTGGATTTTTCTTCAAAATATTTCTTACGCGTTTATTGGCAGAAATAAGTGCAGATGCTTCCGGCAGACTCTTGAAACTTGCAACTGCGGCAAGTTTATTGGGAATATCGTTTAGATTTTGTTTTTCTACCGATAAAACCGATGCTACTTCATCATGTGAAAAATCGCTTTGTAACATGATTTCCAAACGTGCCATCATAAATTCACTGACTTCATTAATGGTATTTGCTGATAGCTTGTTATCAGGAAAGGTGTTAAATACGATTTCGAGAACTTCTTGTAAGTTTAATTTTTTTAGCATCAGCATACGCATTACACCTAATGCTGCACGACGGAGTGCGTATGGGTCTTTGTCGCCAGTTGGTTTTAGTCCAATTCCCCAAATGCCAATTAACGTTTCCAATTTATCTGCCAATGCAACTGCAATTCCTACATCGCTTTCCGGCAGACTATCACCTGCAAAACGTGGGTAATAATGTTGTTCAATGGCTTGTGCTACTGTTTTATCTTCGCTGTCATTTAATGCGTAGTAATGTCCCATCACACCTTGTAATTCTGGAAATTCACCAACCATTTCAGTGAGTAAATCGGCTTTTGCAAGTTGGGCTGCACGGCGTGTTTGTTCAATATTGGCAGATAGTTTTTCGGCAATTGCGGTGGAAATTTTAATTAAACGTTCTACTCTTTCTGCTTGTGAGCCAATTTTATTGTGATAAACCACATTTTCTAATTTTGGCAAACGTGAAAATAGCGATGCTTTGCAATCTTGTTTGTAGAAAAATTCAGCATCGCTTAAACGGGCTCGCAATACTTTTTCATTGCCAAGAATAATATGCTGTGGATTTTCTGCCTTCATATTGGATACAAGCAAGAAATGATTAGTTAATTTGCCATTTTTATCCAATAGTGGGAAGTATTTTTGATTTTGCTGCATGGTCAAAATCAAACATTCTTGCGGAACTGATAAGAAATGTTCTTCAAATTTAGCTTGCAAGATAACAGGGTATTCTACTAATGCGGTTACTTCATCTAACAGAGAATCATCGCATGCAACAGTTGTATTTAATTTTTGGGCGTATTGGTTTAGCTGTGATTGGATAAATTCACGTCTTTCATCGAATGATGAAATAATAAATCCTTGTTGTTTTAGAGATTCAGCATATTCATCTGCGTTGTTAATTATGATTTCACCTTGTGATAAGAATCTGTGTCCCAAAGTTTTATTACGACTTTGTAAGCCTAAAGTTGAGGCTTTGATTAGATTTTTTCCATGTATTACCATCAAGCCATGCACAGGACGAACAAAGGTGTGAGTACTGCTTCCCCAACGCATAACTTTGGGAATTGGAAGTTTTTTTACTGCGTTATCGAGAATTTCGTTGATTAAACTTTCCAAAGTTTGCCCATGTTGAGTAAATTCATAAGCATAAATTTCTTGCTTGCCATCATTGATAATCGATAATTTATCAATATCCACTTGGCATGAACGTGCAAAACCTAATAGTGCAGGAGTTGGATTGCCGTCCTTGATAGCATTGGCGACTGATGGTCCTTTTCTTGTAATTGACATATCAGGTTGTATGTTTTTTACATTATTAATGCTTACTGATAGACGGCGTGGGGTTGCATAAGTAGTATATGTGGTTTTGCCATCAATTAATTGATTTTTTTCCAAACCAATTGCGATTGCTTGAGCAAAACTTTGTCCTAAATTTTGTAAGGATTTTGGTGGAAGTTCTTCGGTTAGAAGTTCGATTAAAAGTGTTTCAGTCATTTTTATTAATTCTTTCAATTTAATATCAAGTCTGCCGGAAGTCTGCTGTGAAAATAAAGTTTATGCTTTTTTCATTAATGGAAAACCTAATTTTTCACGACTTTCGACAAATTTTTGTGCAACAAGACGGCTTAATGCACGAATACGACCAATATAAGTAGCTCTTTCTGTAACAGAAATTGCACCACGTGCATCTAATAAATTAAATGTATGTCCAGCTTTTAATACTAATTCATAAGCAGGCAAGGCAAGTGAAACATCATCGATTGCTAATAGGCGTTTTGCTTGCTCTTCAAAATGATTAAATTGTGCTAATAACCAAGTGGCATCGCTATGTTCAAAATTATATGTTGATTGTTCCACTTCGTTTTGATGATAAACATCACCATAGGTAATAGTTTTCCCATCGAGAGTTTTTGCCCATACCAAGTCGTATACGTTTTCCACGCCTTGTAGATACATTGACAATCGTTCAATTCCGTATGTAATTTCGCCTAAAACTGGGGTGCAGTCAATGCCGCCTACTTGTTGGAAATAGGTAAATTGTGTAACTTCCATTCCGTCTAACCATACTTCCCAACCCAAACCCCATGCACCAAGTGTTGGATTTTCCCAGTCGTCTTCGACAAAGCGAATATCGTGTTCGGTTAATGATATTCCTAATTCTTTCAAACTGTTAAGGTATAAATCTTGGATATTTTCTGGTGCAGGTTTTAATGCAACTTGAAATTGGTAGTAATGTTGTAGGCGATTGGGATTGTCGCCATAGCGTCCATCTTTGGGACGGCGAGACGGTTGCACATATGCTGCAAACCATGGTTCTGGTCCCAAAGCACGTAAACAAGTAGCAGGGTGGCTGGTGCCAGCTCCAACTTCTAAATCAAAAGGTTGCAACACTACACAACCTTGTTTTGCCCAATAATTTTGTAGAGTAAAAATAACTTCCTGAAATGTTTGCATAACAATCTTTAAATTCAATAAAAATAAAACCGTCAATTGTACATGATAAGTGAGTTTTTTTGGATAAATAGTCTGCCGGAAAGTATGTTAAAGCAAAACAAAATCACGCAAATAATTTTTCCGGCAGTGTCTTATTAATCAAATAACAATCAATATTTGATGTTTATGTTATCATTAACGCTTTCTTTGCTTGTATAAAGGTGCTTGTAATGAAAAAGATTTTTATATTTTTATTACTGTTAACTTTTGGTGTGGCTTACGCTTCGACTGTTGCTAATACAGAAGGTAAATGGAAGACGGTTAAGATTTCAGAAAAAAATCAGTCTTGCGATAGTGTTAAGCATTTTTATCATTCCGAAGGTGCTATTGGTAATAGCGGTCTTGATGATGCAATGATTTTATGTTTGCACGAAAACGATGAAAATCAAGCGGAATGGTTGCTTTCATATAGCAATAATAATGCGGTTTTGGGACGAAAATGTCAGTTTACTTCCGATGGTTGGGCTTGCAAACAACAGCAAAGAATCAAACGTAAAACGATTGATGTTGATTTTGGTGAATTTGAAAATATGTTTGATGAGGATAAAATTTTCAATCAAGGTCGTGGACGTTTTTGGTTAAAAGAATAGGATTGGTTTAATAAAAGTTTTTTTATCAAGAGGAAAAAAATATGATTACACTAACAAATGCAGCTGTTAAGCATGTGCGTCAATTTTTAAGCAAACGTGGCAAAGGCGAGGGTATACGCGTTGGAGTGAAAACCAGCGGTTGTTCTGGTATGGCTTACACTTTGGAGTTTGTGGATTCCATAGATGAAAATGACCATGTTTTTGAAAATGATGGTATCAAAGTGTTTGTCGATGCCAAAAGCTTGGTGTATTTAGATGGAACTCAATTAGATTATGTACGCGAAGGCCTGCAAGAGGGGTTTAAGTTTGATAATCCCAATGCTAAAAATACTTGTGGTTGCGGTGAAAGCTTTAATGTATAAATCATCAATTTCTTGAAGTTTGCGTTTGGTATTTTTTGTACCAAACGCATTTTTGATTGTCTTTTATTATTGCGATGATTGATATTTGTATTTTTAATAATGATGCGTTCAATACTGAAAACAGATAGAATGCGTTTTTGTTTGTCAAATACTAAAAATTTAAATAGAAAATGAGTACACGCCAACGCCATAAGTCTTGGTTAAATTATCCGATTTTTGAATTATTAAGTTCTATGCGTTTTGCGGTTGCCCTGCTAACCGTATTGAGTATTGCTGCGGTGGTAGGAACGGTTATTCCACAAAATCGTCCGCAACAAGACTATGTTTTTACCTTTGGTACTTTTTGGTCGCGTATTTTTTCGTGGTTGGGATTGTATGATGTTTATTCTTCCGCTTGGTTTGTGTTGATTTTGGTTTTTTTGGTGCTATCAACAGGATTGTGTTTAATTCGTCATGTACCGTCTTTTATACGTGAGATGAAATCATTTCGTACTGCGGTAAAAATAAATAATGTAAGTCATAACCATATTTTTTCCGGCAGACTATCTGATGATGTTTGTGAACGTTTTTTGCAAGCACGAGGGTTTCGTACCAAACGTGTAAATCGTGAAGATGGAGTTTTAATTGCTGCTCATCGTGGTTATTTAAATAAATTAGGTTATGTTTTTGCACATGCGGCGTTGATTATTATTTGCTTGGGCGGTTTGATGGATAGTGATTTGTCTATCAAACTTGGCGTGCTAACTGGACGTTTTGTCCCTAATAAAAACGCACAATATGTCGATGAGTTTCCACCAGAAAGTCGCCGTTCACACAATAGCTTATCTTTTCGCGGAGATATTAGTCTGCCGGAAAATCAATCTACCGATGCAGTTTTTCTAAATATTGGAGATAAAGGAGTTCTGGTACAAGAGCTGCCATTTACTATCAAACTTAATAAATTTAATATTGATTTTTACGAAAACGGCATGCCCAAAGATTTTGCCAGTGAAGTAACTATTACTAATAAAAAAACAGGTGAAAGCCAAGATGCTGTTGTAAAAGTTAATCATCCTATAAAAGTAGATGGAGTAACCATTTATCAAGCGGGTTATGGTGATGGAGGTTCACCATTGGAATTTGATATTTGGGCATTGCCTGACCCTTCGTATAAGCCTCAAACTTTGAGCGTACGCTCAAAAACACAAGTGCCACTTCCTTTGGGAAATGAAGAGTATCGTCTTTCTTTTACCGATTTTCGCAGTTATAACGTTATGTTAGACGAAGAAAATAAAAACGATGACAAGCCAACATATCGCAATATGGGAGCTACCATTACATACAATATTAGTGATGGTGCAGGGCAGACTTATATTTTTACCAATTATATGCTGCCACAGGTGCGTGATAATCGTGCGTATTATTTTTATGGAGTACGCAAACCGAATGATAAAGCTTTTCGTTGGTTAGCAATTCCGCTTGATCGTGATGGTAGCATTGAAACTTTTATGCGATTACGTCAAGCGTTTTATGATGAAAAAACAGTTGATAAAGTTGTAGATAAAATGGCAAATCTTACAACTGATATGGATAAGGAAAAAATCAAAAAATTTACTCAAAGTGTGTTAGCCATGTTTATTCGTGGTGGTTACACTATGGTTGATGATTTTATTCGTGAAAAAGTGCCTGCTAATGAACAAGAAAATATGGCACGTAATTTTTATCAAACCATTGCTTTTGCAGCTAATCAATTATTAGATGAAGTGATTCTTGATTCAAAACAAGAATCTTGGGCAGAATCTGCAGAACGTAATGTTTTTGTTTTAGATTCATTGAACGCTTTAACTGGATTGCATAAATACCCATCACCTTTACTATTGCAATTAAAAAGCTATGAAGAAGTAAGTGCAACAGGTTTGCAAATGACTCGATCACCTGGTGAAAAATGGGTTTATTTAGGTTCGTTTTTGCTAACCATTGGTTGTATTTTTATGCTTTATCTATACGAAAGACGTGCTTGGATTCTATTAGGTGAGAATAAACTCACATTTGCAATGATGGCAGGAAGACATAAACGTGATTTAGATAAAGAATTTAATCAAGAAATTGAACAAATAAATCAGTTGATTAGAGATTTTAAAGCGTTATCATCTGATAATAAGGATAATCAATCATGAATAAAGAAAATGAATTAATACAAAACCATGTTTTATTAAAAAAACGTGGAATTTTAAATAGCCTTGATATTGGTGATTATATATATGCTGTAATTGTAATTATTATTTCGATGATAATTCGTTTTTCATTATTGCATAGTACCCCCGATATTTATGAAGAAGTTATTTTTTGGTGTGCGATGGCAAGTATTATTGCTTTGGGCTGTTTTTTTAAGTCATTGCGATGGTTTTTTCCATTATCGGCATTATTAACATATTTTAGTATATTGCTATATAACGGAGACTACACTGCCGGAAGCCAACGTTTTTTATTAAAATATATTTTATCGAGTCAATCTGCGATTATGTGGCAATGTTGCCTGATTGTATTAGCTTTTATTGCTTTTTTAATTGGTGCGATTAGCACTATACGTTACAAAGCAAGTCAGCGTAATACTGCGGTAATGATGGGAAGTGGTATTGCATGGGCAGCTGCATTAATGGGTACGGTTGGCTTATTAGTGCGTTGGCATGAAAGTTATTTGATTGGCAATGGTGCTGGACATATTCCTGTTTCAAATTTATATGAAGTCATGATTTTATTCATGATAATGATTGCCTTGATGTTTTTATATTATGCTCAAAAAAATCAATTACATAGACTTGGTGTTTTTGTATATCTTTTGCAAAGTTTATTAGTTGCATTTTTTGTTTGGTATTCAAATGGAAATACAGGAAATATTCAACCATTAGTACCTGCATTGCAATCGTGGTGGATGAAAATTCACGTGCCATCAAGTTTTGTAGGTTATGGTGGTTTTTGTTTGGCAGCAATGTTGGCAATTGCCCAATTATTAGCCATTAGAAATGAAAACAATAATACAACCAGCAGTTTTTTACCAAATTCAATAGTTATTGAAGAAGTTATGTATAAATCAATTGCAGTTGGATTTTTATTTTTTACAATTTCCACGATTTTAGGTGCACTTTGGGCTGCTGATGCTTGGGGTAGATATTGGGGTTGGGATCCAAAAGAAACTTGGGCTTTAATTGTATGGCTTAATTATGCAGTGTGGCTACACATGCGACTTGTTGCAGGTTGGCGAGGTAAAATTTTGGCTTGGTGGGCAGTGGTTAGCTTATTAATCACCATGTTTGCTTTTATCGGAGTTAATAAGTATTTAACCGGTTTGCATTCGTACGGTGGTTTGTAAAATTTATTGGTAAAAAGTCTGCCGGAAAAGAATTTAATATTTTCCGGCAGACTTTTTTAACTTGTTGAAATAACTAATCTCACATCTTATAAATCCAAATGTTTAGACTGAAACCTTAACAACTGATTGAGATAATTAATATGAACAAACTATCATGCTTATGTTCCGTGCGAAGTATGGGGAAAAAGACATCGATAGAAACTCCTGCAAAACCCTTACTGAAACAAAAATTTAATCCTGCCGTAGGGTGAGCTTCCCAGCCCACCAAAACGCCGTAGGCGTTAATCAATTGTATTTTAACAACTTTTTATTCAACCATATCGGGCGGTTGGTGGGCAATGATGCCCACCCTACTGCGTTTCTTTTTCAAAAATTAGGTTTTGCAGGAGTTTCCGATAGATTTGACGGCAAAAAAACGAAAATATGTATGTCAAGATTGTAATTCACAGACACAAACGCAGTTGCATGAACAATCTTTAATTTTACTTGCTGATTAAATATAAACCCTGCAAAATTGGTATTTGTGGCACATTTCTTAACGTTCACGTTGCTTTCAAAGATATTGTTATATCTTCAATTTTTCTGTGTTGAAATGCACGCACATTTACTAATTTTGCAGTGGTTTTCCCAACTATGTTTGCAGTTTGTTTTTTACTTTTTCTGCCAAGTATCTCGCAAGGTTACGGTGCGATTGAAAACTGGTTTATTAGTAGTATGGTCGAAGCGGTCGGTTACAAAATAGCCCAAGCGTTCGAATTGCCAATGTGATTCGGCTGGAAGTGTGTTGGCAATTGGTTCAACCCATGCTTCTATGGTTTGAATTGAATTAGGATTTAAAAATTGAGTGAAATCCACGTATTCGCCATCTTCTCCACGTACTGCATCAGGACGAGGTTCGGTGAAAAGTCTGTCGTATAGTCGCACGCTTGCTGGTACTGCATTATCAGCTGGCAACCAGTGAATAACGCCTTTGACTTTTCTGTCTTCTGGATTTTTACCTAATGTATTGTAATCAATTGAACATTTTAACGATATGACACTGCCGGAATCATCACAAACCACTTCATCACATTTCATCACATAGCTATGACGCAGGCGTACTTCACCTCCAACAATTAGGCGTTTCCAACCTTTTGGTGGGTTGATTGCAAAATCATCGCGTTCGATATAGATGGTTTGTGATAGCTTTAATTCGCGTTCGCCACATTCAGGGCGGTCAGGGTGATAGGTGGCTGTGCGTCCTTCAACACGTTGTGCATCAAAATTTGTGATTTCAACTTTAATTGGGTTTAAAACTGCCATTAGACGTGGTGCTGTTGCTGATAAATCTTCACGAATAGCACCTTCTAAAACGTCCATATCGACAACGTTTTCACTTTTGGAAATTCCAACACGTTTTGCAAATAAACGCAATCCAGCCGGAGTGTAACCGCGTCTTCGCATACCGGAAATAGTTGGCATGCGTGGGTCGTCCCAACCTGAAACATGTTGTTGTTGTACTAATTGATTGAGTTTGCGTTTAGATGTAATTGAATATAGTAGTTCTAATCGTGAAAACTCGTATTGATGTGGTTCTGAAGGTGAGTCAACATGTTGCACCACCCAATCGTATAAAGGACGGTGAGCTTCAAATTCCAAAGTACAAATAGAGTGAGTAATATGTTCAATTGCATCTGATAGACAATGGGTGTAATCATACATTGGATAAATACACCATTTATCACCAGTGCGATGATGATGAGCACGGCGAATGCGATAAATTACAGGATCGCGTAAATTTAGGTTTCCGGCAGACATATCGATTTTCAAACGCAAGGTTTTACTGCCATCGGCAAATTCACCGGCACGCATACGGCGGAATAAATCTAAACTTTCATCATTAGGACGATTGCGATACGGACTATCTGTACCTGCTTTTGTTAATGTACCACGCATTTCACGAATTTCATCGGCACTTAATTCATCAACGTATGCTAAACCTTTTTGAATTAAACTTTCTGCGTACTGATATAATTGTTCAAAATAATCAGAAGCATAGCGTTCTTCTGCCCATTGGAAACCTAACCATTGCACGTCTTCTTTAATTGAACGCACATATTCATCTGATTCTTTTTCAGGATTGGTATCGTCAAAACGCAAATTACATTTACCGTTGTAAATGTGTGCCAAACCAAAGTTTAAGCAAATACTTTTGGCATGTCCCACATGCAGATAACCGTTTGGTTCTGGTGGGAAACGGGTGATAATTTGTGTATATTTTTGATTATTAAGGTCTTCTTCGATAATACTACGAATAAAATGATTATCAGCAAATTCTTCTGGACTCATGATTTTAATATCTTTCCGGCAGACTTAAATATTTTAAAACAAGGTTTAGAATGATGCCTGAATGTGTCTCTTACGTCAATCTGTATCTAATTTATCAAGTGCATCAAACTTTGCACGCATAGTAGGGTTGTTTCGTGTTAGGCGTTTAATGCTTAATTCTTCTGCCTTATTATTAGCAAGGCGTAGATTGTTTTCGGAAGATATAAGTGCATCTTTGGTTTTATGTAGATGGTCGATAGTTTTATCAATTTCATCTATGGCTTTTTGGAATTTTTCTGAAGCCAAACGATAATTGCGACCAAATCTTTCTTTGAAATCATTTATATCTTTTTCAAAATTGGTAATATCAATATTTTGTTCACGAATAACTTCTAATTCACGTTTATATGATAAAGAGTTTATCGCTGCATTACGTAATATTGTAATTATTGGAATAAAAAATTGCGGACGAATAACATACATTTTTTCATAGCGATGAGATACATCAACAATACCAGAATTATATAATTCACTATCTGCTTCTAACATTGAAACTAATATTGCATATTCACATTTTTTTTCTTTTCTATCTTTATCTAATTCCTTGAAAAAATCTTCATTTTTATGTTTGGTTGATGTTGTATCTGATTCGTTTTTCATCTCAAACATAATAGAGATAAATTCAATTCCATTATTATCGGTTTCACGAAAAATATAATCACCTTTTGACCCAGTTGAGACATCATTATCTTTTTCAAAATAAGCATTTTGAAAACCGGTTGCACGTAAGCGATTAAATTCAATTTCGCAATGTTGTTCTAAACTTTCGCCTATTAGTTTTGTTGATTGGCGTGCTTTGAAATCTTTATAATAAGCAATTGCATCATCTTTTTCTTTGATGCGAGTTTCATAAACTTCTTTTAATTGTTGTTGTTTAAGAGATGCTTCGCTATCGGTTTTATCAATTGTTGATTTTAGTTCGATAATTTCTAATTCTTGTTTGCGAATTTGTTCTTGAAATGGAATAATAGCATTATTAACTGCTAATTGAGTTTTGTTTTCATAATTTGTTATTTTTTCTTGTAGAATAGCTATTTCTTGTTTATATTTAGCTTCTAATTGTTTGTTATTGGATTGAAGATTGGTAATTTGTGTATTTAGTTTTGATTTTTCTTCATTAATTACAAAATCTTGTTGTTTTTGTAAATTATCTATTTCCTGATGAAGCAGGGCAATTTTTTGATTTTTTTCAGCAATTTCTTTGGTGTAATTTTTGGCAGATTGTTCGTTTGCCAAAGAAACTGCGTTTTGAATATCTTTTTCAAATTGTTTACGATAAATAGCTAATTCCTGATTAAATTCTTTATCACGAATTTGTTTTACGATATTCATATAACTTGATTCATCGATTTGAAAAAACTCACCGCATTTAGGACATTTTATTTCTTGCATTTTAAACTCAATTCTTTACTAAAAAATATAAAAATAATGGAAGAGTCTGCCGGAAAACTTTTCCGGCAGACTATTTATTAAATAGTTAAATTTCTTCATATCGTTTGCGTTTGATTAGGATTCTAACCGCACCATCGTTGCGAGGACACTCGGCGTACGCCAAAACTTCTGGATTTGCCATTAACCAACGGCGGACTAAATGCTTTAATTTTGGCACAAAACCTTTTGAACCCAAACCGCTACCGTGAATTATCTCTCCTGTGGTTTTTCTGTTTTTTTGAATATATGCAATAAATTCATTTAAAACTTGTTGTGCTTCTTCTTGTTTATAGCCATGCAAATCAAGGGTGCAAAAAATATCATCTTCTGACATAGATAAAAGTTTCCTAATATCATTTTGTCCGCCACCTCCATTGGCGTATTTGCTTGGTGGGGCATCATCAAGCATATTTTCACCGATAAATACATCGTTGGAAGTATCGCGTTCTTCTTGCTGTTTGCGAGGAATGATAGGGCTTTTGTCTGTTTTTGTTTCAAGGCGATTACTTCTTTTAAGAGGCGTAACACTTCCTACCGCTTGGGTAAAGCTTATGTTTTCTTCTGCTTGTTTTTGTCGTTCGCTCTCTATAAGTTCTTGTTCTTTTTGACGTTGTATGCTTTCTTTGCCTAATTGTTTTAGTTGTTTTTGCCAATCTGTTTTTGTCATAAATTGCTCTTTTTAGATTACCTATAAATTGGTTATATATTTTATAATGAACGGTTAAATTTTGCTTAACATCAATTGAGGAAAAAAATGGGTATTGCAACTGTCCCTGAAATTATTGCCGATATTAAAGCCGGAAAAATGGTGATTATCACCGATGATGAAAATCGTGAAAATGAAGGTGATTTATGTATGGCAGCACAGTTTGTTACACCGCAAGCGATTAATTTTATGATTAAATATGCACGAGGCTTGGTGTGTTTGCCGATGGCTGATGAATTAGTTGACCGTTTAGAGTTGCCATTGATGACAATGAATAACGGTGCTCAATATGGCACTAATTTCACGGTTTCGATTGAAGCTAAACATGGAATTACTACTGGAATTTCAGCAGCAGACCGTGCACATACTATTAAAGTAGCGGTTTCACCAGATGCAAGTGCACAAGATATAGTCCAACCCGGACATATATTTCCATTGCGTGCCAAAAAAGGTGGAGTCTTATTACGTGCTGGACATACCGAAGCAGGAGTTGATTTATCGACAATGGCAGGATTGATTCCGGCAGCAGTGATTTGTGAAATTATTAATGACGATGGAACAATGGCACGTATGCCACAACTGCAAGATTTTGCCAAACAACATAACTTAAAAATTGGCACAATTTCCGATTTAATCGAATATCGCAGTCGCACCGAAAGTCTGATTGAAGATATGGGTTCTCATATAATTCATAGCGAATGGGGCGAATTTGTGCAACATATTTTTGTGGATAAATTGACCGGTGAAACTCATTTAGCTTTGGTAAAAGGCAAACCTGATTATGAAAAAGAAGTATTAGTGCGAGTGCATGAGCCATTGAGTGTAATGGATTTTATAGCACCATCAACATCGCATACTTGGGCTTTACCCAAAGTTTTGCAACGCCTATCAGAGTCGGAATGTGGCGTTGTGATTTTATTACATCGCACCGAAGATGGCACGCAATTACTCAATCGTGCATTACCGCAAAAAAACAATTCAACTGTTCAATGGGATAGTAAAACATACGGCATTGGTGCTCAAATATTGGCACATTTAAAGGTTAGAAAAATGCGTTTACTATCCAAACCATCTGCATTGCATAGTTTGAATGGTTTTGGATTGGAAGTAGTAGGATTTGAAGTGCCGGAGGAAAACAATGTTTAATGTTAATACAGATGATGTACGTCAATTTTTTGCACAAGCATGGCAAGCTCGTATGACAACTAATGATGCACTTCAACAAAAAGCTATCAGAATTATTGCTGCCCACCCTGAATATCATCATTACCTTGAAAATATCGAACGTTGGATAGATTACAATTGGCTGCCGGAAAATGGAGAGAGTAATCCATTTTTACACATGTCTTTGCATTTATCCATTCAAGAACAAGTTGCGATTGATCAACCATTTGGAGTGGCAGAAATTCATCGCACATTGTGCGAAAAATATCATGGGGATTGGGTGGCAGCAGAACACCAAATGATTGAAGCTTTGGCAGAAATGATTTGGCAAGCACAACGTTATGGTACTGGATTAGATGTTAATGCTTATATGACTAATTTGAGGCGTAAAATTAATTTAGGTGAAGAAGACGAAAAACGTCTTAATCCACATGAAATATAATTTATTAACACTGCCGGAAAAGTTATTTTAACCTTTAATATCTAATCAATACCGATTATTTTAAGATTTACTTTTGACAAAATTGAAAGTGTTAGAATTTCGACTAATTTTGGATTAAACATTTTCAAGAAGGGATTAATTAAAATGTTTCACTCTAAACAACGAGGTTTCACTCTTACCGAGTTAATGATTACCGTTGCGGTTTTGGCTATTTTGGCAGCCATTGCCATTCCTTCTTTTAAGCATTTTACACGCACCGCTCATATAAGGGCTGCACAAGCTGCGTTGATTGAGAATGCTTATGCTATGGAACAATACTATATAAGAAACCGTAATTTTGGAACAACAGATCCTGCCAGTGGTGGGGTTACGTATCCAGCAGAAAAAGAAGATAAGAAGTTCAATCAACGTACTGAACATTTCGATATTGAATTTGCAAAAGATGACTCTACCGCATGTGCTAATTACCCAAGAGATTCAAATCATTACTGCATGTTGGCAAAACCAAACGGCAAAACCGGTGAAAAACGTGTGCTAACCATCAATGAGAAATTAGAAATCAAAATATGCGAAGAAAATTCTGCAACTGCAAAATGTAGATTCCATGATTCTCCAAGCAACTACAAAGATAAATAGTTTTTGCTTTTACACTTAAAAGAGACTCATGCAAAACTCGTCATTGACGAATTTCACGTAGTGAATGAAGAATCTAACTTATTATTTTATAAAGATTTTTCGTATCGAGCTTTGCCGGAGTCTCTTAAAGTGATGGATTTTTAGATTCTTTCAATTAAATTAATAGTCTGCCGGAAAGTTTATTATTAGCTTTCCGGCAGTGTTTTTGTATATAGTCGGTTCATACCAAAATCATACAGCGTTGGCTCGCCTTGCCGTATTATTTATACTGTCTGCGGCTCGCCGCCTTGTCTGCTTTTGGTCTGAACCGACTATATTGATTTACAAACGAATAAATCGTTGCCATTTCATTGGCAACGGTTTGTTTATCAGCATTACCAGCATGACCGCCAGCTTGATTCAAATATAGATAATTGGTGATATTACATAAATTAAGATGATGATGAAGTTTTAGGGCATGAGAACAATGAACCCTGTCGTCAGCTAAATCTGTTGTAATAAGCACTGGTGGATAGTTGGTTTGAGATTTTATTTGTTGCAATGGTGAAATTTGATGTAGAGTTTTTTGCATATTTTCATCTTCTGGATTGCCATATTCTTCAATCCACGATGCCCCAGCTGCAATTTGGTGAAAATGTAACATATCTACAATTGGCATTTCTGCAATTGCTGCACTTAACTTTTGTGGTGCATTAGCAAGAGTTGCACATACAATCAAAGCACCATTGCTTCCGCCTTGCAAAATTGTATATTGAGGCGATGTGAAATTATTTTTATGTAAATCACCTAATACGGCGATTAAATCTTGTACGCTACGCATTTTATTTTCACGTTGTGCCGCAAAGTGCCAGTCTACGCCTAATTCTCCACCGCCACGAATATTGGCTAAAACAAATGCTCCGCCTTTTTCTAACCAATGTTTGCCAATAACTTCTTGATATTGTGGCAACACATTAACTCCAAAACCTCCATAAACATAAATAATTGTAGGCGTATTGGCAGATTTATTTTTTCCACACCAAAAATATGGAATAGAAATCCCATCATCTGCTTGGGCAAAATATTGTTCTAATACAATATTTTGATGATTAAATGCAGGAGTACGTTTTCTGATTACACATAATTCGTTTAAGTATGCGTCCCAAGAGTAAAGAGTAGGGGGGGTTATGCAATCTTCTGCAAGAAAATAAAAAATATCGCCACCATAAGGTTGATCAATTAATTCCAAATTATATGTAGATAGGTTAGGAGTTTCTTGTTGTTGCCATATTCCTTTTAGATATTTCCAAGCTTTAAGTCTGCCGGAAACATTATCTAAATAGTGAATTACAACAAAACGTCTTGATGTTTCAACATATTCTATGCTTTGATGTGAATTAGGGCAGAATAATTCAAATGCTTCTAATAATTGATGTCGTGCATATTTAACCGCAATTACACTGCCGGAAAGATATTTATGTTTAGTACGTTTCCAATCTTCGCGTAAGCGTAACAATAAAAAACCTGCAAATAATCCGCAAATTTCTGCACCTTGTGGTAATGGGATTTTTTCGATATGGTTGTCTTCATTAATTTTGAAATATTCTTCGCTAAAAAATCCGTGTCTAACAAGGAGAATATCCATATCTGAACCTTGTGCGTCCAAATAACGCCAAGCTTCGACTGCAACCTTGTCTTGTGAAGTACGTAAAATTAAAACTGCATCTTCAAACATCTCTCCACGTTTCATCAACCAAACTTCACGTGAATAACCACTTTGGGTACATTGTTCCTTTTCCCATGCAGGGCATACAAAAATGCTATCTTTATCTCTCCACGTAATTGATGCTTTGCTACATGGGAAATGAAAACCATTTTTTACCAAGCATTGATTTTCTAAATCAAACTCTAAAATATAAGCAGCGTCCATTCCCAAAGGAGATAGTGATAGTAAAACTCGTTGCGGATTAGTTTCGCAATGATCAATTTTGGTTAGATATACATTGTCTTGTAACAATTCATCAAAATCAGCTACTGAAAATAAAATTTTCCAATCAGGTATTCCCGCACGATACAGTGGCGATGATGCAACTCGATAAACTCCTTTGGGATAAGTTTCATCTTGCAAAAAATGATACATACAATCACGATGTTCTTCGCATAAGGGAATATGTTTACTATCGGACAATTGCTTAAAAATTTGCTTACTCAAATTATCAAAATCTTCACCACTACATAGCGATGATATAGTTTTCTGATGAGCATTTTTTGCAAAGGCAATAGTTTCATCGTTTAAGTTTTCTAAATTAGCATAACGATTAATATTCAAGATAACACCTAAAATTAATAAAATTAAATAATAGTCTGCCGGAAAAGATTTTAATCAGCTTTCCGGCAGACTATAACTGTTTATAAAATATAAAAATTTTAATTAGGGAAAGATGCACGACCCAATATAATTTCCAATACAAACTTACTACCAATATATGCCAACATCAAACTAAAAAATCCAATAATAACCAACCACGATGCCTGTCTGCCTCGCCACGAACGAAATATGCGACCATATAACAAAATCGCATAAATCAACCACGAAGCAATGCCAAACACCGATTTATGCGTTACTTGGAATGGGTAACCAAAAAACTGTTGGCTAAATACCGTGCCACTTAACACAGAAATGGTAAGCAAAATAAAACCTACCCAAATTGTCTGAAACATTAATTTTTCCAAACTCAATAGTGGCGGCAGAAAACGCATCAGCGGCGACATTTTACGGCGATGCAAATCACGCTCTAATAAGATAATTAGCACCGCTAATAACATACTAATGCCAAATAAACAGTAGGAAAAAATAGAAGCAATAATATGAATCATAGGCAAAGTGCTAATTTCATACTGATATTGCTGACCTGGCATTAACAACGATAACAATAAAGAAAAAGATGCAATTGGATACAAGAGAATTTGCAAACCTTTTAATGGGTAAAAACAACTTCCAATGCAGTACATCAGCAACATCAGCCAAGTGATTAAATTTAGAGCATGACCAAATGACAATATTGGAGACCAAATTACAACAGCATGAAGCAATAATGCTGGGAATAAAATCGACAATTCACGTCTTAAAGGGTAATGATCAGTAGGGCGATTTCGCCAAAAACCCCAAACATAAGCCCCTAAACCTGCGTAAATAAATAACAATATAAGTAAAATTATTTGCTTCATGTTTGCTTTTCCAGTTAGTTAATAGATGTGATGTGTAACCATCAACTCAATGAGCATGATAAAATATAAGCTGTTATTTTTAAAATTAGTTATAAGGTGATGATGAACGACTTTACACAGAAAGTCAAAACCAACTTACAATTCGCACTACTTAAAACTACATCACCCACAAACAAGGAAACGTTTATATGTTAGACAATCTTTCAGACCGCTTACACAAGTTAGCTAAAACCATGCGTGGTCATGCACGTTTGAGTGAAGACAATATCAAAGACGCTTTGCGTGAAGTTCGCATGGCACTATTAGAGGCCGACGTTGCATTGCCTGTGGTCAAATCATTTATTGATAACGTTAAAGAACGTGCCATGGGGCAAGAAGTAATAGGCAGTTTAACACCGGGTCAAGCCTTTATTGGTGTAGTAAATACAGCTTTAACCGAATTAATGGGAAATGAAAATAGCTCACTTAATTTGGCAGTAGTACCACCAGCAGTGGTGTTAATGGCAGGTTTGCAAGGTGCTGGTAAAACTACTACCACCGGAAAATTAGCACGACTACTCAAAAACGAACAACGCAAAAAAGTCCTATTAGTATCTGCGGACGTTTATCGTCCAGCTGCGATTGAACAATTAAAATTATTGTCTGAACAAGTTGGCGTGGATTTCTTTCCATCTGATACTTCGCAAACAGCCGAAGATATTGCACGTTTAGCATTAGATCACGCTAAAAAACATTATTACGACGTATTAATGGTTGATACTGCCGGACGTTTGGCAATTGATGAAGAAATGATGACAGAAATTAAAAATTTACATCAAATCTTAAATCCAATTGAAACCTTGTTTGTAGTTGATTCCATGTTGGGGCAAGATGCGGTTAACACTGCACAGGCGTTTAATGAAGCATTGCCATTGACTGGTGTTATTTTAACCAAGATGGACGGTGATGCACGTGGTGGTGCTGCATTATCAGTGCGTCATGTAACTGGTAAACCAATTAAATTTATCGGTGTTGGTGAAAAAATCAATGGATTAGAACCATTTTATCCAGACCGTTTAGCCAGCCGTATTTTAGGTATGGGCGATGTTTTAAGTCTGATTGAAGATGTGCAGAAAGGTATTGACCAAAAAACTGCCGAAGACATGGCAAAAAAATTGCACAAAGGTAAAAAATTTGACTTAAACGATTTCCGGGCCCAAATTCAGCAAATGAAAAAAATGGGTGGTTTAGAATCAATTATGTCTAAATTACCTGGGGAATTAGGACAATTATCACAAAAAGTGCCAGAGGGTACTGCTGAAAAAGCTATGGCACGCACCGAAGCAATTATTAATTCCATGACTGAAAAAGAACGTTCTAATCCTCAAATTATCAAAGCATCTCGCAAACGCCGTATTGCACAAGGTGCAGGCGTAACCGTGCAGGAAGTCAATAAAATGCTCAATCAATTTGAGCAATCACAAAAAATGATTCGCACTCTAACTCGTGGTGGTATGGGTAAATTAATGCGTATGGCACAAGGCATGAAAGGCGTTTTACCTAACCAACAATAGTAGTAACGGTATAACTTATGTTAAACAGAAGTCTGCCGGAAAAGTTTTTTATCTATTAATTTTTTCCGGCAGACTTAAATTATGTATTTTAAGCATGCAAAAATAACTTCTTAAAAAGGATTACTTCATGTGCGGCATATTAGGAATGGTGAGTAGCCAACCGGTTAACCAAGAATTGTATGATGGCTTGCAAATGTTGCAACATCGCGGACAAGATGCAGCAGGAATTGCAACTATTGAAGAGCGAAAATTTCATATATACAAAGCCAACGGCATGGTAAGAGATGTTTTCCGTACGCGTAATATGCGAGATTTAACCGGTTGTGCTGGTGTTGCTCATGTACGTTATCCCACTGCCGGAAATAGTAGCGACCCAGAAGAAGCACAACCTTTTTATGTAAACTCCCCATTTGGCATTGCCTTTGCACATAATGGCAATCTTACCAATACCGAAGAATTAGCATCAGACTTATTTCACAAAGATTTTCGTCATATTAATACTTGTTCAGATTCAGAAGTTTTACTCAATGTTTTTGCTCATGAATTAGAACGTGCAGTTTTAGCAAGTGAAAATAAATCAGCAAATGAGAAAGTTATTTTTCAAGCAGTAAAAGCGGTGCATAAACGAGTACGCGGTGCATACGCTGCGGTTGCTTTGATTGCAGGTTTTGGTTTATTGGCGTTTCGCGATCCTTTTGGTATTCGTCCTTTGGTATTAGGTCGCCGTAGCAATAATAATGGCGGCTATGATTATATGATTTCTTCTGAATCGGTATCGTTTTCAGCAACAGGTTTTGAATGTCTGAAAGATGTTGCACCAGGAGAAGCTGTATTTATTGACTTTTCCGGCAGACTATCCGAGTGCCAATGTGCAGATAATGCACAATTGTATCCATGTTTATTTGAATATGTTTATTTTGCACGTCCTGATTCTGTTATTGAAGGAGTGTCTGTATATCAAGCACGTTTAGATATGGGAGTAACTTTGGCAGATAAAGTGCGTCGTGAATTACCACATGATATAGATGTGGTTATGCCAATTCCAGATACCAGTCGCCCATCAGCGTTGGAATTAGCACGACATTTGAATATTCCGTATCGTGAAGGTTTGATTAAAAATAGATATGTAGGCAGAACTTTTATCATGCCAGGGCAAGAAACACGTAAAAAATCAGTAAGACAAAAACTATCTCCAATCGCCTGTGAGTTTCGTGATAAAAACGTGTTATTAGTAGATGATTCCATAGTGCGTGGCACTACCAGTCGTGAAATAGTAGAAATGGTACGACATACAGGTGCTAAAAAAGTTTATTTAGCATCAGCAGCACCAGAGGTACGTTTCCCTAATGTTTATGGAATTGATATGCCTACGCATACGGAATTAATTGCTAATGGACGTGATAGATTTCAGATTGCTAATGAAATTGGTGCAGATGGAGTAGTGTTTCAGGATTTAGCACAATTGGAAAGTGTAGTACGCAGACTTAATCCTGATATTCAAGGTTTTGATACATCGTGTTTCAATGGTAAATACTTGACCGGTGATATTGATGATGAATACTTAAAAAAATTATCAGAAAAGAAAAAGAAGTGTTAAATATAAAACAAAAAGGCGAAAGATTAATCTTTCGCCTTTATCATAATAAGTTTGTGAGATTTACTCTTCAGCACCAGTATAAGGACGCACACTTACGGTTTTGCGTTTCAACGCACCTTTAACCGAAAATTGTACATAACCATCTACTTTTGCAAACAAGGTGTGATCTTTGCCCATACCTACATTTTCACCTGCGTGAAAGCGAGTACCACGTTGGCGAACGATAATTGAACCTGCTGGAATCAATTCATCACCGTAGGCTTTGACGCCCAAGCGTTTAGCTTCTGAATCGCGACCGTTTTTAGAGCTGCCGCCTGCTTTTTTACTTGCCATGATTGATACTCCTAAATATTAAGCAATCGCATCGATACGAATTTCGGTGAAATTCTGGCGATGACCTTGATGTTTTTGATAATGTTTGCGACGACGCATTTTGAAGATGCGAATTTTTTCGCCACGACCATGACCCACAACAGTGGCAGTTACTTTTGCACCGCTGACAAATGGGGTTCCCACTTTTACCGAATCACCGTCAGCGATCATCAAAACTTCTGAAAGTTCGATTTTGCTGTCGATGTCTGCCGGTATCTGTTCTACTTTCAATTTTTCGCCGACAGCAACTTTGTATTGTTTACCACCGGTTTTTATGACCGCATACATTGACTTAAAAACTCCGTATAAAAATATGTTAATCAAAAAATGCCTACGATTAGACGTTTATTCAATAGGCAAGGGTAGGATTATATAAAGAAAATAGTATATTGTCAAAGTTAAAGTTATAAGTCTGCCGGAAAAGTTTATAATATGAGAATCCTGCAAAACCATATTTTTCTATTTATTCGTCATTCGTAATCGTAGCGAATAATATTTATAAAACAATTTGTTATATTCTTCGTTTCTGATAATTGAAACTCATAAATGATGAGTTTTGCAGAAGTTTCATGAGTATCAATATAATGAAAACACAAAAAAACACGGCAATATGCCGTGTTTTTATAATTTTTGACAAATTAACGTTTGAACATATTGCCAAATTTTTGATTAAATTTATCTACACGACCGGTACTGTCTACAATTTTTTGTTTGCCGGTGTAAAAAGGGTGGCATTCAGAACAAACTTCCACATGGAAAGATTCTTTTTCCATAGCGGAACGAGTAGTAAATTTGTTACCACAAGAGCAGTTTACAGCAACTTCATGATAATCTGGGTGAATATCGTTTTTCATAATTTATTTCCTTAACTTGGTTTGCGAACGTTGGGATTGTGCCAACGCTTCTTAAAAAATATATTCAAATATTAAATTTGAAAGCAGCCGATTCTATTCTTTTATGGTATAAATTTCAAGTATATTTTTATGTTTTATGCAAAAAATATCTTAATTTTCTGGTGTTATAAGTCTGACGTTAAATTGTTTATCGGTTAAACTAAAAGATAGTCTTGTAAAACTGGCATTTGTGGCACATTTCGTACACGTTTAAGTTGCTCGAAACGATAGCCTTTCTGTTTGTTATGTCTTCGATTTGAAGTGCTACTACGTCTCGAACTCATTTCACATCTACCAGCTTTGCAGGAGTCTTTAAAAACATTCGTGGGCAATTTTAACATGGAGATAATCATGAAAAAATCCATATATCTTTTTTTAGTACTTTTGGCGTTAAATGCGTGTATTTATCAAGAAATATCAAGCACACCTGTGGCAAAAATTTCATCAAAAAATAGTACAGATAATGTAAGCAACAATGTTTTACATATTAACTATGATGCAAAAATTGGCAATCAATACATTCTTGATGCCGTCAAAAAATATAGTGCCACAGTGATACGTACCACACCAACTACCGTTAGCGTTCAATTACCAAAGGGAAACAATGTAGATCATGCGGCTAATCATTTTAAAAAGGTTAAAGGTGTGCAAAGTATTGATTGGGAAAAGGTATATCGCATACATTAAATTTTTTCCGGCAGACTATTTATTATTTGTAATAACAAATAATAGTTGACTTTTAATAGTAAAAATCTATTAAAATAGATGGGTGCTGTGCTAATAATTTGGTATTTACGAGTATTAATGTGTTTTCACAGTTTAAGCGTTTTATGAGAGAATGCGACTATTTTATTTGGGCGAACAAAATATGTTGGATAGAGAAGGTTATCGTCCCAATGTCGGCATTATCCTAACCAATGCACATAAAAAAGTTTTCTGGGGAAGACGGATTGGAGAGTATTCTTGGCAGTTTCCGCAAGGCGGAATCAAGCCTGGTGAAAGCCCAATTGCTGCCATGTATCGTGAATTAATGGAAGAAGTTGGTTTATCACCTCATCACGTCAAAATATTAGGTAGAACCCAAGATTGGTTGCGTTATAACGTGCCGTCATATTGGGTGCAACACAACTGGAAAAAAGTATTTCGTGGGCAAAAGCAAATTTGGTTTTTGCTAAAACTAACTGGGCGAGATTGCGATATTTCTTTGCGTATGTCAGAACGACCAGAGTTTGATGCGTGGCGTTGGAACGATTATTGGGCACCAGCTGATGAAGTTGTGGACTTTAAACAAGACGTATATTTGCAAGCGTTGAATGAATTATCACGTTTTATTCAGCCAATGGAAACACGTGAAACTTTTTTAAAACGTACAAATATAGTCATTAACAATTCAAAATAATAACTAACAATTGTATTGCTTATGCCAATAAACAATACGGCAAGGTTTGTTTGAATTGACTTTGAAATTAATAAGGATAGATTATGGATAATACAAGACACGAAAGATTGATTATTTTGGGTTCGGGACCTGCTGGTTATACTGCGGCTATTTATGCAGCACGTGCTAATCTTAAACCAATTCTAATAACAGGAATGCAGCAAGGTGGTCAACTTACCACAACTACCGAAGTGGATAACTGGCCAGCAGATGTTAATGGAGTACAAGGTCCAGAATTAATGGAACGTTTTTTAGCACATGCAGAACGTTTTGGTACAGAAATCATTTTTGATCAAATTCACACGGTTAATTTGCAACAACGTCCATTTCGTTTAGAGGGCGATAATGGAGTTTTTACTTGTGATGCTCTGATTATTGCCACAGGTGCATCTGCTAAATATTTAGGATTACCAAGTGAAGCCGAATTTTCCGGCAGAGGCGTATCCGCTTGTGCTACTTGTGATGGTTTCTTCTATAAAGGACAAGATGTTGCTGTAATCGGTGGCGGTAATGCTGCGTTAGAAGAAGCTTTGTATCTTGCTAATATTGCTAATAAGGTTACATTAGTTCATCGTCGTGATACTTTCCGTGCTGAAAAAATCATGGTTGATAAGCTAATGGCAAAAGTTGCAGAAGGAAAGATTGAGCTTAAACTCAATGCTAATTTAGATGAAGTTTTAGGTGATGATAATGGCGTAACAAATATCCGTATTCGCTATAACGATGGTGCGACCGAAGAAATATCATTATCCGGCGTATTTATTGCCATTGGTCATAAACCCAATACTGATATTTTCAAATGTCAATTAGATATGGACGAAACTGGCTATCTCAAAACTCGTGGTGGTCGTGATGGTAATATCGGTATGACTAATATCGAAGGGGTTTTTGCTGCTGGAGATGTGCAAGATAGAATCTATCGTCAAGCTATAACCAGTGCCGCATCTGGTTGTCAAGCAGCGTTGGACGCAGAACGATATTTAGATAATCTTAAATAAAATATTTAAGTCTGAAACCTTTGCAAAATTAGCATCTCTTTGCACATTTCGTACTTTTGCGTTGCTTTTCAACGACAAGCCTTTCTACTTGTTATGTCTTCGTTTGATGTGCTACTACAACTTTGAAATCTGCTCACATCTACTATGTTTTGCAAATGTTTCAGTCTGCCGGAAATATCCTATTAAATAGCTTTCCGGCAGACTTTTTTAGTTATATTTTTTATGTCAATTGTCTTCGCCATGTAGATATTGATATATTTTCTTGGCTAATTGTAAGCTAATTCCTTCAACTTTGGCTAATTCATCAACGGCAGCAGCAGTAATTCCTTTCATGCTGCCAAAGCGTGCAATTAATGCACGCTTGCGTTTACTACCTACGCCTGGAATATCATCTATTTGTGAATGCAATCTCACATTTTCTCGTCTTTTACGATGTCCTGTAATAGCAAAACGATGTGCCTCATCACGCACGGTTTGAAGTAAAAGTAGTGCAGGGTGCTGTGCCGGTAGTTTTATGGTTTCTTTGCTATGTGGAATAATTAACTCTTCTTCTCCGGCTTTGCGTTCTGGTCCTTTGGCAATGCCAATTATTGGTATATCTAAACCTAACTCTTGCCATACCGAAACGGCTACGGCAACTTGTCCTTTACCACCATCAATAACTACTACATCTGGATGTGGTGGTGCATCAGCATCATGAGTAGATAATTTTGTATAACGCCGTGTTAAAACTTCTCTCATTGCTGTGTAATCATCACCACTATTGGTTGTGCGAATATTGAATCGGCGATATTGTGATGGTTGAATATTGTCATTGTCATATACTACGCAAGATGCAACGGTTGCTTCTCCTTGCGTATGGCTAATGTCAAAGCATTCTAAACGTTGTATTTCATCTAATCCCATGATTTTGGCTAATGCTTCTTTACGCTGACGTTGATGATGTGTCTGCTGCATATTGCGTATAATCGCTTGGCGTGCGTTGGTTAATGCCATATTTAACCATATTTTGCGTTCGCCTTTGGGGTGAGTGATAAATGTTATTTTTCTTTCTGCCTCTTGTTCTAATGCCTTAATAATGTTTTCCGGCAGACTATAATTGCTAATGATTATGTCAGGTTTCTCTTTGCCTAAATAACGTTGAGTAACAAATGCTTCTATGGTGCTCTGTGATGTGTTGTCAGTAGGAATGCCTTGTGGAAAAAAACTATTGTCCAATATACGGCGATTAGAACGAATACTAACTAAATGTACGCAAATAATGTCATCTTCCATTGCAAGAGCAATAATATCAATGCGTTTATTAGCATCATTACTATGGCTATCAATAAATTGCCGTGCTTGAATTGCATTCAAGGATATAATGCGATCTCTTAATTGAGCTGCTTTTTCAAATTCTAATTTTTCTGATGCCTCATTCATTTCTTTACTGATGCTATTAATTAATGAGTCAGTGTGTCCATCAAGAAATTTAATCGCTTGATTAACGCTACTTCGATATTCTTGTACCGAAATTAATTGGCAACACGGAGCACTACAACGATGAATTTGATGAAGGAGACAAGGACGGTTTCTATGTTGAAAAACGCTGTCTTCACAAGTGCGTAATAAAAATACTTTTTGCAGAATGTCTATGCTTTCTCTAATGTCTTGACTTGTGGGAAATGGACCAAAATAGCGATGAGGTTGTACTAATTTGCCACGATAGTAACTAATCTGCGGAAAATCATGAGATGAAATTTTTAAGTAAGGGTAAGTTTTATCATCTCGAAATAAAATGTTGTATTTTGGCGAAAGAGATTTTATTAGATTGTTTTCTAAAATAAGTGCTTCTGCTTCTGAACGAGTAACGCTAATTTCAATTCGTTCGATTTGCTTTACCATGATGGCAATGCGTGGTGATACTTGATTTTTTACAAAATAACTTTTAACACGTTTTTTTAGATTAACAGCTTTACCAACGTAAAGAACCTGCCCATTGTTACCGATCATGCGGTATACACCGGGCAGGTTTGGAAGCGTTTTTAGAAAAATGCTTAAATCAAATGGTTGAGAGGACACAGACGATTATGTACTGTACAACAAACATTAATTGCAGTATTTGCTAATGTCTGCTTGGTAACGTGCAATTGCCTCTTCTCTGTTTTCCATACGATTAGCAGATTGTGCATTTTGCAGATTCATACGTGCCATTTGGCAATTGGATTTCTTCATTTCTTCTTCGCGACGCTTGTTTTCTGCTTCTTTACGTTTGTTATCTTCGGCGATTTCCAAAGCTAATTGTGCTTGTTTTTCTGCCAGAGTAAGTTTTTTCTCATTGGGGTCAATGATTTCACCACCAGCAGTTTGCTGTTGCATGGCAGTTGAAGTATGAGTGCGTACATTTAAAATGTTAACGCCTTCACCAGTGTGATTACGTGGAGTGTCAGAATATGTTGTAGCACCATTCGCACCTTGCCAATAAAAAGGTCCATCACCGCTAATGTTCTGGATTTTTACGTTACCAATGCTGGCTTTTTCATTTCTTTTAAATTCATTTCTCTTTGCAGGTGCAGCTACTGCAACAGATACCATTGCTAATAGAGCCAAAGTTAATACAGATTTTTTCATAATCAATTCCTCTCTACATGAAAATTTAACGAGTTGTGTCAATTGTAACCATATTTTTTATATTTTGCCAGAAAATAGGATAACTTCTTAAACGTTGTACAAGTAGATTTGATACAATTCGCGATTATTGAATAGAAAGTAGACTACCATGAGAATTATTGAAAAAGCGTATACATTCGACGATGTGCTATTGGTTCCTGCACACTCACAAATTTTGCCACGTGATACTATTTTGCGAACTTCTCTGACACGTGGTATCACTTTAAATCTTCCTTTGGTATCAGCTGCGATGGATACTGTTACGGAGGCTAAATTAGCCATTTCCATGGCACAAGAGGGTGGAATTGGTATTATTCACAAAAATATGACTATTGAGCAACAGGCACGTGCGGTTGAAAAAGTAAAACGTCATGAATCTGGTGTTGTAAAAGATCCAGTAACTATTGCTACTGATATGTTGGTAGGAGATGTTGTTGCATTATGCCGCAAGCATAAAATTTCGAGTTTGCCGGTATTGGAAAATGGTAAAGTGGTTGGAATTATTTCTAATCGAGATTTACGTTTTGAAAAACGTTTAGATCAACAGGTTGGTGCGATTATGACCCCACGTGAACGTTTGGTTACAGTGAAAGAAGGTACTGATGTTGATGCTGCACGTGATTTAATGCACGAGCACAAAATCGAACGTGTATTGGTTGTAAATGATGATTGGGAACTCAAAGGTTTAATTACAGTTAAAGATATTTTACAAACCACAGCATTTCCTAATGCTAATAAAGATTCAGATGGTCGTTTGCGTGTGGGTGCAGCTGTTGGTGTTGGTAGTGAGACAGAAAGCAGAGTTGAAGCTTTGGTTGCGGAAGGTGTTGATGTGATTGTGGTAGATACTGCACATGGACATAGCCAAAGCGTTTTAGATAGAGTTCGTTGGGTTAAACAGCATTATCCAGATTTACAGGTAATTGGTGGTAATATTGCAACAGCCGCTGCAGCTTTGGATTTAGCAAAAGCTGGTGCTGATGGGGTTAAAGTTGGTATTGGACCTGGTTCAATTTGTACTACACGGATTGTTGCAGGTGTTGGTGTTCCGCAACTTACTGCTATTCACAATGTATCAGAAGCATTAGCAGGAAGTGGGATTCCTTTGATTGCTGATGGTGGAGTTCGTTATTCTGGGGATTTGGCGAAAGCTTTGGCAGCAGGTGCATCTGCTGTGATGTTGGGGGGTATGTTTGCAGGTACAGATGAAGCACCGGGTGAAATTGAGTTATATCAAGGTCGTTCGTATAAATCTTATCGCGGTATGGGTTCTTTGGGGGCAATGAGCCAAGGTTCTGCTGACCGTTATTTCCAAGATACTGCCTCTAATGACAAATACGTACCAGAGGGCATTGAAGGACGTGTTCCTTACAAAGGACCTATCATCAATATTATTCATCAATTAACTGGTGGTTTGCGTTCGAGCATGGGATATTTGGGTTGTTCTACTATTGAAGAAATGCACAAAAAAGCTCAATTTGTTGAAATTACCGCTGCTGGTATGAATGAATCACATGTACATGATGTGCAAATCACCAAAGAAGCACCTAATTATCATGTTAATCGTTGATAATTGTGTTATTTGAATTGTGATTTATTTACAACACTGCCGGAAAGTTTTTACTAAACCTTTCCGGCAGTGTTATTTTATATTTCAGCAATCAATATTAAAAAACTACTCTTAATTTTGAAAACGAAAGCTTAAAAAATTACGCCAGTGTGTCGCCTTAATAGTTCAATTAATATGATAAACGATTGTTTATAAAACAAGCATTTATTGTTTATTCCTTTAACTCACGACAAGCACTTTGGTAATTATTTTGGCATGCTTGTTCAAAATAAACTTTGGCTTGGGATAAATCTTTTTCTACACCGCTGTAAAAATTCTTAGCGTTCTTTACACTATTTGAAAGATAATAGTGAAATGAAACTACACAAGAACACCCGATTACTCCCATATCAAAGAGCAGCGATATGGCAGGCACATACGCAAGACAAAGTCAGCGTAGCGGCGTTGGCACGGCAATATAATGTCAGCCGACCGACAATCTA
>JAFZMY010000084.1 GCA_017553165.1 Neisseriaceae bacterium | reverse complement strand
TCTTGTGCATCAACAAGCAGCAAAACGCAATCAACCATACCCAAAACGCGTTCCACTTCACCGCCAAAATCGGCGTGTCCTGGCGTATCCACAATGTTAATATGCCAGCCCTCGTATTCAATCGCTGTGTTTTTTGCCAAAATGGTAATGCCGCGTTCTTTTTCAATATCGCCACTGTCCATCACCCGTTCATCAACCTGCTGATTATCACGAAAAGTGCCAGACTGTTTGAGCAACTGATCAACCAAAGTAGTCTTACCGTGATCCACATGGGCAATAATGGCTATGTTTTTGATTTTTTTAGTCATAATATGATTCTATATAAAAATAAATTACCGACAAATATGCCGGTATGTTAATAAAAGGGATAGATTATAAACCTTGATATGATTATGGTAAATAAGGAAATTTTCGATTTAGATTAAGTTTGACCGGAAAGATATTAAACAATTTTCCGGCAGACATTTATTTAGAAGACTCATAATTTTTACGTCTATGATGGATTGATGGAATACCCAAAGCTTCACGATATTTGGCTATGGTGCGTCTGGCAATTTTAATGCCAACTGTGGCTAATTTATCTTTCAAATCATCATCAGACAATGGTTTATCACGACTTTCACCAGCAATCCATTCTGCAATATGTTCTTTGACGGCTTTGTTACTCATGCCATCTTCATTTTCTTCATTACTTCCGACATTAGTAGAGAAGAAAAATTTAAGTTCAAATAAACCTTGTGGGCAAATCATATATTTTTGTGTAGTGCTCCGTGAAATAGTGCTGATGCTAATTTCCAATTCATCGGCTATATCAGATAGTTTTAATGGAACCAAAGCCGAATTACCAAATTCAAAAAAATCTTGTTGTTTATTCACAATAAAACGTGCCACTCGCAAGATGGTATTTTCACGCCATTGCAGATTGTGAAGAAAAGTTTTTGCATCTAATAATTTTTGTTTCCAAATAGCATTGGTATCCAAAGATACCGCTTGTTCGTAGTTAGTATTGATTACTACATGAGGTCGTAAATGTGGTTCAGACTGCACCACCCATTCACCATCTTTTTTATAAACTCGCACATCAGGACGCACATATATCGTATCATTAGTATCCCCCAAATCAGAACAAGGATATGGTTCAAGAGTTTTGATAACATCAAGAGACTTGGCAATTGTACTTGGACTAAACTTAACAGCCTTTTGCAAACTGGTTTCAACATTTACACGTTGTAGCAAATGAAGATGATTTTTAATGATTTCAGTTGCACAATATGCAATTTCTTGTGGTAAATAATGACGTTTTAATTGTAATAATAAGCTTTCTGCAAGATTTCTTGCACCAATTCCAGGTGGGTCAAATTGTTGAAGTAAATCAAGAGCTTCTTCTAATTCTTTTTTTTCTAAACGCCAATGCAGAGGGTATTCTTCAATTATATTGTCAATGGAATATTTTAAATATCCTTTATTATCAAGCGATTCAATCAGGATATGCAATAAATCAGCTTGACGCTCACTTTTACAACACTCACAAACCTGATTATGTAAATTTTGATAAAAATCAGGTTCATCTATTATTCCGGCTACGGCATCATCGGTTGGGTCATCACGAAATTGGCGTGCATGAGTATTACGATTTAAATCAAGTGAAAAATTTTCATCAGAAGATGTGTCAACTTTTTCTAATAGGGGATTTCTTTGGATTTCATCATCAATTAATGAATCTAACTCTGCGGACGACAATTGCAATATTGTCATACTCTGTTGCAATTGTGCCATTAATTTAAGAGATTGAGTCTGGGTTAAATTCTTTTTTAGTTCCATGTTATCCGTCCGTTTAGCATAGTTTTTATTTATAAATGCTGTTAGAAATCCACGCGTTATTTACACATGGGGTTGAGAAAAATAAGCCTTCAAGACCTCGAAAGGTGTATCACCATTCAATCCCTTGTGAGGCTTAACTGTATTATAAAAGTTGATAAAACGAGCCAATTCTTTCTTC
>JAFZMY010000083.1 GCA_017553165.1 Neisseriaceae bacterium | reverse complement strand
GCGTTCGGTAGGTGCGTTTCCTGACGGTAATTCTGCTCTAATGCTTGTCTGTGCAAGATTACGATATGTCGCACAGTCGCAATGGGGAACAAGAAAATATATGAATATGTAACATTTCTTAAATTGGGAGATTGAAAAACAGGAATATTTAGCCGCTTAAAAATTTAACCATTTAACCTATCGATAATCACCAAGTGAAATTAAATTTGCGAAAGAATATTGACATAACCTCACCAAACCATCACACCCACAAACCAATGGCAAAGTGGAACATGTGATTTGCACTTTGATTAAGATGTAGCATGATAGAATAGAGTTTGTTGATGGTGAACACAGGAAGAAAGAATTGGCTCGTTTTATCAACTTTTATAATACGGTTAAGCCACACAATGGATTGAATGGTGATACATCTTTCGAGGTCTTGCAGGCTTCATTCTCAATCCCATGTGTAAATAACGCGTGTATTTCTAACATGTAAGTCGAAAAAATATGACAGAAAATAAAACCGATAATTCAGAAAAAACAGCACGTATTGTTATTTGGATTATTGCCACAGTAGTCGAACTTATGCTGTTATATGCTTATTCAATGGGCAAGCTTAACAAAAACAAAGACGGCAAATGGTTTATTGATATTTTAATCGTTGCAACCGCCTGTGGCTCAATCACTTTCGCTGCACTCACAGAAGCATTACAAAAAAAATGGACAACTTGGAAAATCATTATCGTCAATACCATTTTAGCTGTCGCCCCAAGTTTATTGTGTTATTGGTTAGCATATTCAACCAAAGGCATAGGACAACTTCCACTATTTGCATGGCTGTTTATGGGTTTAGCATATTTAAACGCACCATTAGCCATAATTGTTCCAATCAACACCATCATCTCTCGTATTCATTATCTTTATTGTCGTAAAAATGAAGAATAAGCTTTCAGAATTTCCCAATCAATATGAATGAATTTATTTTATTTGACGATGCCCAAAACGGTAATTCCTTTTTACTGCATAATTTTTGTTATCAAGAAATTATTTTGGCGGATAAATTGAGTGAATTAGACAAATGCTTGCAATTAGGTTGGCAAAAATCTTTGCATTGTGCTGTGTTTATGGATTATGAATTTGGTTTATCTTTGCAAAAATTGGATAATTCGCATTCAGGCTGCATGAAAATTGTTTGGTTTAAGCAAAAAAGTGAAATAGGTCAAGTTGAAAATTGGTTAGAAAATCAGGCAAACAATATTCCTTGTGCAATTTCTACACCGCAAATGAATGTATCAGAAGATGAATATTATCAAGCAATTAAAAAAATTCATCAACATATTATGGCAGGAGATTCGTATCAAATAAATTATACGGTGCGTTTGTTTTTGAAAGCATATGGAAATCCCATACAACTTTATCGCCATTTACGCCAAAAAGTGCCGTTTGGCGTGTTATCAAGGCTACCTGAAAATTATTGGGTTCTGTCTTTTTCACCAGAATTATTTTTACATATTCAAGCTAATGGCGTGATTAAAACGCAACCGATGAAAGGCACTGCTCCTATTTTATTTGACGGAATGGATAAAAAACGCTCTTATGATTTACAAAATGACCCCAAAAATCGTGCTGAAAATACAATGATTGTTGATTTATTACGCAATGATTTGGGCAAAATTGCACAAATAGGTAGCGTAAGCGTGCCAGAAATGTGTCAAGTTAATGATTTTGGTCATGTATGGCAGATGACCAGCACCGTTTGTGCGAAATTAAAAGAGCATACTTCTTTGGCTGAAATTTTTCAGGCTACCTTTCCTTGTGGCAGTATCACAGGTGCACCTAAACGCAAAAGTATGGAAATTATTTCTCAATTAGAAAGCACACCACGAGGTTTATATACAGGTGCGATTGGCTTTTTCTCGCCTGAAAATAGAGAAACGGCTATGGGCGTTTCAGGCTGCCTGAATGTAGCAATTCGTACATTAGAATTGATGCCTGATAACGGTGCTTGGCAGGGTGTTTATGGCGTTGGTAGTGGCATTGTGATTGATAGTGTGGCAGAAAATGAATATCAAGAATGTTTATGGAAGTCCCAATTTATCAATAACTTGCGACCTAATTTTGACTTATTTGAAACAATGCGAGTAGAAAATGGCAAAATTTCCTTATTAGACAAACACTTAAATCGAATGTCACAATCGGCTTTTGCTTTGAATATGCCATTTTCATTATCGCAAGCAAAAGATAAGATTGAAACGGCTTTACAAAATTTATGTGATGATAAAACCTATCGTTTAAAATTGATTTTAACTTGTTCCGGCAGTCTAAAAACAGAATATTCACCACTCAACTCTTTGATTGGTAATAAAAAAGTAATTATCAGCCCCAATCGTTTGCCCAATCAAAATCCCTTGCGTTGCTACAAAATTACCTATCGACCAGAATACGATAAAGCGTGGCAAGACGCAGAACAAGTCGGTGCATTTGATGCTTTGCTATTTAACCAAAACGGCGATTTATTAGAAGGCGGACGCAGTAGTGTAATGATTTTTATTGAAAATCAATGGCTAACGCCAGATTTGTCCTTGCATATTCTTCCCAGTATTGCTCGTGGTGAATTTATGCAAAAAAACACAGTGCAAGAAAGCACGATTAACATCAACACCTTGCAGCGTGCTGAAAAAATCCTTGTCGGCAACGCCTTGCGTGGCTGGTTAGAAGTGGATTTAGTGGTATAAAACAACTACAGAAATTCCTGTAAAATAATTGTTAAAAAATCTAATTAATTGTTTAATAAATAGATTTTTAGCGTATCTTTAATATTCGCAGAAACTTCATTTTGGCTTCGCCTAAATTTCGGCTTGATTGCTTCGCAACCTTTTTTGATAAACTTCGTTTATCAAAAGTTTGATACTTCGTATCAAACAAACCTTATTTTAATATCATTTATGAAACTCTTGCAAAACCCTTACTGAAACAAAAATTTAATCCTGCCGTAGGGTGGGACAACACAACCCACCAAAACGCCGTAGGCGTTAATCAATTGTATTTTAACAACTTTTTATTCAGCACTATCGGGTGGTTTTGTGGGCAATGATGCCAAACCTACGGCGTTTCTTTTTCAAAAATTAGGTTTTGCAGGAGTTTCTTTATGTTTTTTTATATGGCTTTTGTGTATATAAAAAACTTTCCGGCAGACTATTTATTAAATTAGATAGTCTGCCGGAAAGGTTAGTTTATTTGAATCTTAAAATGATTCTCTTAACTTATGTTATTTATGATTTAAGAATACCAAAATTAAAATGCCTTTATTTTAATTTAAACTCACGAGATATTTTTTCAACCTGACGTGCCCATGGCATAAAGTTACCGGCTTCTTCCCAAGATGCTTTGCGTAAGTCTGTTTTCCCATTCAAGCAAGATATTTTGATTTTTGCTAAACGTTTATTCAAAATTTCATTGCTATTAGGGTCTATGCCATTGTTTGCAGGAATGTTATCCACTGCCAAGTTTAATAGACGGTGTTTTAATTCTGATAGATTACTCAATACATCGGTAAATGATTTTCCTAACGGAATCTTGCTACCATAAGCCGATAAGAAAATAGAATTTTGATTATTAACTTTTTCTTCGCTGATTATGCCATGTATTTCACCTAACAGTAGCTTACGGCGAACAACATCTGGCTCTGCAATTTCAATAGGTTTATCTGAATTACCACCACCTTCATAATCGAAGAATGGCTGATTGCCGTATGTGTGATATAGCAAGGAAAGATGAGCACCATTCTCTGAAAAGATAGCATCATCGTATGCTTGTTTCAATGCTTGGATATTAGGTAGTTCAGAAATAGATAAGCATCGTTGTTCTTGATAATGTAGATTATCTTGTAACATATTAATATTAATCATAATGCTACTATTTGAATCATGTTTTTGGCAGGCATCAATGATTTTATCCAAAACATTTTGTCCAAATGGACAAGTTGGAATCAACCATGCACTGCCATATATACAATTGGGTATGCGTTGTTGATTCCATTGAGTAATGATTGGATTTATGTGCTGCGTTGATTCATTACCTAAAAATGCAGAAATAGTTTGCCAGAAGAATAATCCGCTTAATTCCTCACTTTGATTGTTGAAATATGGGTGATGCAATAGCAGGCTATGACTTACGTCATTGACAATGTGATTAGCATTAAATGCGTCAATTATTCCACTAATACCACGTCCTGAATCAATTCTGTCCATAACCATTTGTCTGATGGCAGGACGCAATGAAACTTCTGCTTGATGGAAATTTTTAGGAACAATAGATAAAAAGTTGGTATCAACTGCAATCCTAAAATCAGTTTCTCTATATGTTGATAATATGCTTTGTGCAGAAAGAGTTGAAGTTTTAGGAAGAGTTTGAGCAATATTTGCTTGTGCTTCACTAATGCTTTCAGATAGATGATTTTTAACATCATTTAGCATGCTTACCACATTGTTTAAAATGCGACAAGCAAATACGTCTGTTCTGATATGGCAATCCGCAACATAGTAGCGTTCTAATTTAGAAGCCATCTCTTCAATGGGGTGTTCTTTTTGAATTTTTTTGCGTTCGCTTTTTTTACCTTCGTCCCATTGGGCAACAATTTCATCAAATTCTTGTGATAATGTTTCATAATCATGACGGTGTTGTTGATCGCTGTTTCTATACATTAGAAGTTTAGTATCAACAATTTCTATGGCTTTTTGTAACCATTGTAAGAAAATTTGAATTGGATAATTTTTTTGTTTCCAATCTTCGATTAGGGCTGTTTCGATTTTGCCTACCGAAGTTTCTGCAATTGCAGAAATTCCACTTTCATTCATGGCATAGAATAAATCTATTCCTTTGCCACGAAATGCTCTTTGTGCAACATCGCGTAAAGAGATATAAATTTCTTCAACTTGATCACGCCAGTCTAATTCTTTTCTATCTAAACCTGATACGAAATGTTGGGTACGATGCGACCATTCATGTTCAACCGTACTGAATTTTGGTACAGAATGAGGCATGTTAACATCTTGATCCATAGATAAAAAATCAGGGTGCAACAGCCATTTCTTATCTTCAAATAATTTGTCTAACCATAAAGGAGTATCGTGGTCATGTTCTTCATTTTCAGAGTAAAACATTTGGTTGACTATTTGATACGCACTTTGGCGACACAAAGACATACGCATTTTATGTATATCTGCGGATAATGCGATGTTTCTGATTTGGGTGAAAATGTGGTTTTCATCATTAAGACTATTTTGAATACCACTCGGTATGTTAATAGTAACGTTGTAATATATTTGATGAGAACATGCTACTACCATTTCTTTTTCGGTCTTTTTATCCGAAAAAGGATACATAAATAGGGTAGCACCCATAGATTTTAGTTGATTGCATTCTAATAATGATGCGTAAATTTGAGCATTTTCGTGTTCTCTTGCACTGCTAACCGGCATTAGGATATAAGCGTTTAATCTAACATCAGGATAGTGTCTCGACATGGATCTAATCAAGCCAAATAGTAAACCTGATGATTCCGCAGATGCGAGATTTGCTACTATATGAAATATATTACCTGCTTGACAGTGTTGAGCAACATGTCTTTCAAAAACGTTAAAGAAAACATCAAATCCTTCTGAATATGTACGACGCATATTAGGAAAGATTCCTTTGATGTTTTCACAAACACTATTGCCTAATGTGCTATTGATTAGTTGGGCAGTGCTTTCTATACCTTTGTTTAGGCACTCTGCCGGAAAGGTAATGTTTTCAACAAGAGTAAGATTGTCAGTAGCTTTATCTGAACAATTAACGTTGAAAAAAATAGGCAAATCTTCCTCTGTGAAAAGTCGGTCATGGCAAAGACGATCAACTCTCAATAGAGTTTCATTACTGTGTTGAGAAAGTCCTACAATAATGTGACGCAATTTACTGCTCCGCAAAGTTTATGATTATTTGTGATGTTTGTCGGTTTAACAATGTGTATTATACGTTGATTAGCTAATAACTACAAAATATATAAAGCAAATATTCTAACATGGTTATCATGTAATCTTTGCATGATAATCCGACTATATGATGATAACTTGATGAAATATATGATATTTTATCTTAAAAAACCTTTCCGGCAGACTTATGTGTGTTTGTTGTAGAAGGTGAAAGTGATGAGTGGAGGTTAACTCTCAAATAATCGGATTAATTCTTGTTTGATATTGGATAACATTTCATAGCGTTTTTTATACATAGAACGCTTTTTAGACGGAATATCGTCCATTGATTTTTGTTCTATAATATTCGGAATATAATAATAATTGTCTTTAAATGCACCGCCGTTTTCAACCCAAAAAGCGTCATAATCAAATAAAAGCCGTGAAGAATCATTAAAACGATATTTGGCTTGATTTTTTTTAGGTATGCCTAATAATTGAAATTGTTTTATTTCGCACAGCATTTTAAAAATATGCACTAATAAAAACGCAGGGCGAATGCCGTGTAATTGTTTGGTTGCTAATTTTATTTCTTCTGGTGCATTATCTAAATTACTGCCTTGTATAGAAGCAATCAATAATTGTTTGTTTTCTAATAATGCAAACGAAGCGTCATAAAGCCGTTCATTGCCTTTTTGTAACTGAATGGCAAAAAAACCTTCTAATGGGTCTATTGTATTCAAATTTAAATACAAGGCAATGTCATCAGTTGCTTGAAATAACAAGATTTTTTTATGTTGCAATAATAAATCTAAATTTTTTTCACCTAAAAATAATTCGGCATGCG
>JAFZMY010000082.1 GCA_017553165.1 Neisseriaceae bacterium | reverse complement strand
TGTTAAAAATGGTTATGTTGTTAAGTTTGATGAAAGCAAGCTTCCGGCAGACAGTGACACTATCACAGAAGTTACGACAAGTGATTCGAATGTTGTGTTAACGTCTGATACGAGTGGTAATCCACATGTTTATGACATTGCAATTAACCAGGATCTTAATCTGAATAGTGTTACAACTGGTGATACTGTTATTAGCAATAATGGTATGACTATTAATGGAGGTCCTACTATTACCAAAACAAAAGTTGACATGGGTGGTAATGCAATTACTAATGTTGCTAATGGTGTTAATAACGATGATGCCGCAACTGTTGGACAATTAACTGTTGTTGAAGCAGGTAAGAACACATTTGTTACTGGTGCAAAAAACGCTAATGGAGGTATGACTTATACCGTTGATGCCTATGATACAAAATTAACTGAAGGTACTGGTGTTAGTATTACTGGTGGTGATTTAGATTCCAATAATGTGCGTAACTATACAGTTAATGCTGATTTTGAAAAATTGACACAATCAGGCAATACAACAACCATTACATATAAAGGTACTGATTACGTTATCCAAAACACCAATACCACAACCAACGTTACAACATCTGATAGTAATGTTGTACTTAATCCTACATACGATAGTAGTACGGATACTTATACGTATGACATTGCAATTAACCAGGATCTTAATCTGAATAGTGTTACAACCGGTGATACCACTATTAACACTGATGGTTTGACTATTAACGGTGGTCCTACTATTACCAAAACAGAAGTTAATATGGGTGGTAATGTCATTAGTAATGTTGCAATCGGTATTAATAATGATGATGCAGCAACCGTTGGTCAATTATCTGTTGTTGAAGCTGGTAAAAATACCACCGTTGATAGTGTTAAAAATACTAATGGTGGTACAACCTATACTGTAAATGCTTATGATACACAATTAATTGAAGGAACTGGTATTAAGATCTCTGGTGGTAGTTTAGATTCCAATAATGTACGTAATTACACTATTGCAATTGATCCAGCTGCTACATTTAACAGTTGGGCATTAACTGTTAATGGTGGTAATAGCAATAATGGTAATGAAAAACGTAATTTGGCAAGTAGCGGTAATATCAAGGCTTCTTATCATGATAAAGACGAGACTGTTAATGGTGTTAGTTACAAAAAAGGCGATATTTCATACGATTTAGCACCTGTGGTAAATATTGGTGATAAAAACACTATTACTATTGATGGTGATCAAAATAATATTACCTTTAATCAAACAGGTGGCGGAAGCATTAACAATCTAACTAGCCATATTAATCCTGATGGTTCACGAGTTGGAAGTGGTGATGAAAATCAAGCCGCAACAGTGGAAGATGTGCTGAATTCTGGTTTCTACTTAAAAGCCGGTGGTCAAGATGTTGATTTTGTTCAACATGGTGATACTGTGAATTTCAAATCATCTAATAACACCATTAATGTTAAAGCAGTACCTAATGCAACTAGTGGCGAAGTTGATTTAAATATCGCTGTTAATGTTCCGGCAGTGCAAAGACAGTTAGATCCAATCACTTTCTTTGGTGATACTGGTTCGTTTGATCGACAATTGGGGCAAACTGTTAGAGTTGTTGGTGCTGATGATAATATTGATGTTGAAGCATCTGGTAATACTTTGAAAATTAAGTTAGCTGATGATTTAAAAGTGGATAGTATTCAAGCAGGTGATACCGTTGTTAATAATGATGGTGTAATCATTAATAATGGTAACCAAAATCCAGTTAGCATAACTCAAAATGGCTTGGATAATGGCGGTAATCGTATTACCAATGTTGGCAACGGTGTTCAACCTAATGACGCTGCGAATATTGGTCAGTTGCAAGGCGTTGAAGGTCGTGCTAATGCTGGGACAGCTCAAGCTTTGGCAACCGCTGGTTTACCACATGCTTATCTACCGGGTAAAAATATGGTATCAGTAGGTGGTGGTGTGTATCGTGGTGAAGCAGGTTATGCTGTTGGATTCTCGTCCGTATCCGATAACGGTGCTTGGGTATTCCAAGCAACTGGTAGCGGTAATTCCAAAGGTAATTTTGGTGGTTCTGTTGGTATGGGTTTCCAATGGTAATTGGATTGCTATGATAAAAAGCGAGTGGTTTTAATCACTCGCTTTTTTATTTGCAAAAGTCATTATTTGAAACCCCTGCAAAACCTAATTTTTGAAAAAGAAACACCGTAGGGTGGGCTTCCTATCCCACCAACAGCCTGATAGGGTTGGGTAAAAAGTTGTTAAAATACAATGGATTAACTCCTGCGGCGTTTGGGTGGGCTGGGAATCCCGCCCTACGGCAGGATTAAATTTTTGTTTCAGTAAGGGTTTTGCAGGGGGTTCTTATACAGAAAATACTCATACAAAACTCGTCATTCTTGCCCTTTTACTTCGTTCATGGTCAGAATGACGAGTTTTGTAGATGTTTCTATTCGTAAATTTTATTCTGTAACCAATTCACAATATTTGAAGATGATATTGTCAACGTTTGTATTTTCACCATTGACAACAGTTTGTGTTTTTTCGGTTAACATATTGCCATGCTTACTTTCTACTTCTTCGGCTGTGGCTAATTCGGCAACCCAAGTATATTTATCATCGGCAAAGGTGTTATTTTCTTTATCATCTAAATTACGTTGCAAAACAGGGTAATCTGTGCCGTTTGCAGATAATTTTGCAGATACTACCTCATTGTTTTTAATTTGATATACAGTTGCAACTTTGACTCTTTCACCATTGGCAACGCAAGCGTAGTTTACTGTTTTTTCTGTTAAAACTTCTTCAACAGCAGGGGAACTTGCAGTGGTTTCTGTTGGAGTGGTTGCTTTTGGTTCTGATGGACTACATGCTACTAAAATAGCAGGTAAAAATAACAATCCAAGTTTTTTCATTGAGTACTCCTTAAATTAGTAATACTTTCTACAAAAGTCGCTTTTATAGTAGGTTCATAACAAAATCAGCCAGCGTTGGTTTGTCTTGTCGTATTATTTATACTGCCAGCGGCTCACCGCCTTGTCTGCTTTTGGTCTGAATCTACTATATTATCTATAAAGCGACCATGATTTTTAAACAGTCGGCAATTATAACAATATTTACGAAGTATATGATAAATTTAATCTAATAGACCATTTAATTTTAGTATCTACTTTTTTCATGAAGCATTTTAAAATCTAAATTATTCCGATGATTTACGCCACCATTGTTTAATCTGTATATAGATTTGTTCTGGCATAGGTTGTAGTATAAATGATTTATCCATTGTGTCATTATCAAGAAAAATACTATTATCATCAATATAACGAGATTGTAATGCAGTAGTCATATTTACAGTATAACGGCGTGCATTAAATGATGTAATTTGTGCAGATACATTCGGAGACAGCATTTCATTGATAAATTTATGTGCATTAGCACGATTGATAACCGATGCCGGAATTGCAAAAACGTCAATTAATAAGCCTGTACCTTGATTGGGAATTAATGCTTTGATTGGTAAATCAATGCTCGCTTCTTGGGCTAATTTAACATCGCTACCGTATGTAAGTGCTACACATGCTTGATTATCTACTAATTTTTCAGCAGGTTGTGCATCAAAGTAATTAATATCATCTCTAATCTGCCGGAAATGTTCGAGTGCACTGTTTATTTCATCTCCACCTTTTGCTTGTGGGTTTAATTTTAAGTAATGTAATAATAATGGTATAACTTCATTGGGATTATCAGATATTGCAATCCCACATTGTTTTAATTGTTGTGTGTATTGGGGGTTGAAAACTAAATCTAAAGGGTTTTCCGGCAGACTATTTTCTTGTAAAACTTCATTAACAACAACAGTATTTATACCAACTACTGCAACTCGCATTGCATAAGGTACAAGATATTGATTACCTGAATCTTCATTATTTAATAGTGCTAATATTTCAGGGGAAATATTGCTGTAATTTGGTAATAGGGTTTTGTCTAATTTATAATAATCATCATCAAATGAATATGACGGTATATTAAGTAAATCTGATAGTACAATATCGTTTTGTTTCCACGCTACTTTATTATCATTTTGTTGATTGATATTAATTTCTACATTATTTGCATTAGCAAAGGTATCAATCACATCAGGTGAAATAACTCCACTTTGCCAATATAAATTCAAAAATGTCATGTCTTGTGGGATTGAAGCTTTAACCCTATCTTCTGGCATGGGCACATCTTGGGGAGTTGTTTTATTTGACAAAAAATCACATGCAGTTAAGCATATTGTTATAGCAAATAAAAATATTTTATTTTTCATCACAATCTCCCATTATTGAGAATAGGTCTGCCGGAAAAATCATACACGATACTGTATACAGTATGAAAGTCCGGCAGATTAAAGTTTTAAGTATTGCACTTGAAACTTTAATATACACTGCCGGAAATATTGAATTTATATTACAAACCTAATTTTCCCATCACAAAATCAATATCCTTATCGCCCCTGCCTGACAAATTCACCAAAATATGGTAATCCTTGCCGTGTTTGGCGGCTTCACGCAAGGCGTAGGCAACGGCGTGCGAACTTTCTAATGCGGGGATAATGCCTTCTTGGCGTGAGAGTGTGATGAATGCGTCCAAACATTCTTTGTCGTCCGCAATATCGTAATGCACGCGTCCTGTGTCGTGTAATAAACAATGCTGTGGGCCAACACCAGGGTAATCCAAGCCTGACGCGATTGAATATACGGCGGCAGGGCTTCCGTCTTCGTTTTGCAAATAATAACAACGGAAGCCGTGAATTTCGCCTTTTTTGCCCAGCGAGAGCGTTGCGGCGTGTCGTCCTGCTTTATCCAAGCCGTCCCCAGCAGGTTCAACCCCTGTTAATTTAACGCTTTTGTCGTCCAAAAAGGCGTTAAAAATGCCCATTGCGTTAGAACCACCGCCCACGCAGGCGACTACTTCATTTGGCAATGCGCCGTAGGCTGCCTGAAATTGTTCGCGTGCTTCGTGTCCAATAATCGACTGAAAAAACGCCACCATTTCAGGAAAAGGAGCAGGACCCACCACCGAGCCAATCGCATACATTGTGCCTTGTGGGTCTTTTAAATAATCGGCAAACGCACTATCCACCGCTTCTTTCAGCGTTTTCGCCCCAAAAGATACTGGAATCACATTCGCACCCAAAACTTTCATACGCGACACATTCGGTGCTTCTTTGGCAATATCCACTTCGCCCATATGAATATCACATTCCATACCCAGCAAGGCGGTGGCGGTTGCCAAAGCCACACCGTGCTGTCCTGCCCCTGTTTCGGCAATCACTTTTTTCTTACCCAAGCGTTTGGCAAGCAACACTTCGCCAATACAATGGTTGATTTTATGTGCACCAGTGTGGTTCAAATCTTCGCGTTTAAAATAAATATTCGCCCCATTTTTCGACAAATTACGAGCGTGATACACAGGGGACGGTCTGCCGATATAGGTTTCACGCAAAAGTTTAAATTCTTTCAAAAATTCAGGGTCTTTTACCATTGTATGAAAACCGTCTTCAATTTCCTGCAAAGCCGTTTTCAACGCAGGGTGATCAATTTTACCCCCAAATTCCCCAAAAAAACCGTTGCTATCAGGCAAAACCTGTTTATTTAAGCCAATACCCATTTGATTTGTTCTCAAATTTTAAAAAATAGCTATTTTACTCTTTTGTCGCTTACATGAAATGATTTTTTTCACTTTATTTACCTTAACGCTGTTTAATCCGCCAGCCTGAAAATTGAATTTTCAACTAAAATACGAATAAACAAACATTAAGGAAGTAAAAACTATGAAACACAATTTATTACTGATTACATTGACGCTAACAACATTAACCGCTTGCCATACTTCTGCCCAAAGCCAATTAGCAACGGCAGACAAAGCCAATCCATTAGATGCAAAAATCATCACCTACAAAGACGCAAAACTCGAAGAGTCTCGTGCAGAATACAAAGTTCAATTAGTGCAAACCAATCTACCAGAACTCAATCTTCAACTTGAAGAAGCGTATTGCACCAGCTGGGATTTTCAACACGACGAAACCATTGCAGAATGCAAAAAACAAGGCGTTCGCCAAACAATTGAAAATCGCATTTTACAAGTTAAAGACGAATACAAAGATGCCAAAATCGACTCTATCCGCCATTTTACGCAAACCTATAACTACAAAAACATCAACAACAAACCACATTTTGAAGTATGCACACAAGATTACAATGTCGGTTTAGCCTTTGGTAATCAAACACTTGAAAAATGCGTTGTATATGACATCAGTAATCCTAAAAAACATGCTCTGATACAAGAAGATAAAGCACAGTAAGTCTTGCGTGTAAATACTTTCAGGCAGTCTGAAACTTATTCTCATAGTTTGACATTCTCTTCCCCCTCGTGTATAAGCAACATCTTAAATTAAGTAACTTTTATTGGAGTTTCTTATGAAAAAACAATTCTCTTTTATCGCTTTAATTTTATCCTTAACACTCACAGCGTGTTCGGAGTCAACATACCAAAAAGTCGAAGAAAAGATTGGCGAAAAAGTTGCCAATAGCATTCTTAAAGATGCAGGCGTTCAAATGGAAATTATGGATTCCAAAACGCCGCTACCAGAACAACCACCTATTCTCACTTGGTTGAGCGATGAAGAAATTAAAAACAAAATTGCAGAAAATCAAGCATATATCAACAGCAAAATTGTAGAACCAGACGGTCAAACAATTTACTATTTTCAAAAAGAAGAACAAGATAAGAAAACGGTTTACAAACAAACAGATGACAAAAACAACGCTCAATACTATCGTGTTGTTTTAGGAAAAACTGCGGAAAAACATTGTGCCGTTCAAGATTTTTATGCCAATGGCGAAAAAAGAACCGAAGCATATATTATTGTTGAAACAGATTGCACACAATTTTCAAATAATCATGGCGTTGCAACTCGTCAAGAAAGAAACTATCTAACACACGCCTCCTATCGACCACAAGAACAATTAGAGAAATTAACTGTGGTTGATGTAAAAAATAAAACCGTAGATTCTTATGTCAATTCAAATCCAGATAACAAAGATGCTGACGAAAAAAATTGGACTGCACAATTAATTATTCATTATGACTATAATTTAAATCAACAACAAGCATTTTTCTTTAATAAAAACAAAGAGATTAAAGATACTTTGATTAGAAATTTCAATCAACAACAAATAACAGAACAAACATATATTTATAATATCCCTGAAAAGGAAGATGAAAAAGACACCAGTGTAGAACTTGCCTCCAAAAAAACCAATATTGATTTTGAAAAATCCACTTTTGAAACAATTAAATGGGAGAAAAAAGATAGCGGAAAAAACTCGGTTATAAAATCTAAATTAAAGGTAATGCAACAAAACGATAATCAAGATAAAGCACTCAAAAACTTTAAAAACAATTATCAAAACTTTATAAGAGTAAAAAGATTGATTGAGAAGCAATAATCTTTCAGGCTGGCTGAAAGAATAAGGCTTGCTCTTTGTAGCAATAGGATTTGGAAAACAAATTCAACCAATTAAAACAGAAATTATGCTGTCATCACGGCATGAATAATCATAATAAGATACTGTTTATAAAATATTTTTTGTCTATAAAATGAAAAAATATCACCTTTTTTGACTATTACGCCCAAAATCAAAAAATTTTGAAATCTGGCAACACGATGATAACACCATTGAAATATGCGTTAGAAAAAGCAAAAAGAAACCTTTCTTCGCCCAATTGCTGAAGAAGTAAGCTTTGAATATGACAATGGAATACGCAAACCTTTGACTCAAAACTAATTGATTTTTTAAACAAATTAAACAAAAAAATAACAACAAATAATTTCCGGCATACTATTTGGTATAAACAATACAAGTCTGCCGGAAAGCTTTTTAAAAACTAATTTATCCTACATAAAATATAAAAATCCGTTAAAATAACCGTTTCTTTTATTCAATCGTATCGCTTTCATTTCAAAACAATGAAAGCTATTTTATAACTTCATGTTTTAACAAGGAATAAAACGCTATGCTTAAAATCGCCATCAATGGTTATGGTCGAATTGGACGCCAAATCGTTCGTGCCATTTATGAGTATAACTTACGTGATCAATTTGAAATTGTGGCTGTCAATGCCTCTGGCAGTTTGGAAACGAATGCACATTTAACGCAGTTTGATACGGTGCATGGCCGTTTCAATGCTGCCGTTTCTTTTGATGATAAAAATTTAATCATCAACAACGACAAAATTCCGTTTTTCTCCACTCGCAATCCTGCCGAATTGCCTTGGAAAGACTTGGGCGTGGATTTGGTGATGGAATGTACAGGTGCTTTTACTTCCAAAGAAAAAGCGTCTGTGCATTTAGCGGGCGGTGCGAAAAAAGTGTTGATTTCCGCACCAGGCGGCGAAGATGTTGATGCCACTGTGGTGTATGGGGTTAATCACAGCGTTTTAACGCCTGAAATGACTGTGGTGTCGAATGCGTCTTGTACCACAAACTGTTTGGCACCTGTTGCCAAACCTTTGCAAGACAAATTAGGCATTGTGAAAGGCTTGATGACAACCATTCACGCCTTTACCAATGACCAAGTTTTAACTGATGTGCGTCATAAAGACTTACGCCGTGCCAGAAGTGCGGTGCAAAATTTAGTGCCGACTAAAACAGGTGCTGCCAAAGCAGTGGGCTTGGTGTTGCCTGAACTCAAAGGCAAATTAGACGGCTTTGCCGTGCGTGTGCCGACTATCAATGTGTCTATGGTTGATTTAACTTTTGAAGCCGCACGCGACACAACCGTTGATGAAGTCAATCAAATTATGTTAGACGCAAGCAATGGTGCGTTAAAAGGCGTTTTAGGCTATAACAAAATGCCTTTGGTATCAGGCGACTTTAACCACTGTGCCACAGCGAGCATTTTTGACGCAACCTTAACCAAAGTGTCGAATGGCAACTTGGTGAAAGTGTTGGCGTGGTATGACAACGAATGGGGCTTTTCTTGCCAAATGTTGAATACCGCCCGTGCGATGTTTGGTATGGATGTTTCAATCATTTAACCATAATCTATAACTTGTCAATTTTAAGAAAAATGGGAACTTTTCCCATTTTTCTTATGACTTAATCTTTTTAATCAACAACTAAATTTACACATGAAAGTAATATTAGACAGTATCGCACTGATTTTATTTTTTGCAGTGTATTTTATAACACACAACATCTACACAGCCACCATCGTAGCGGTGGTTGCCGGCATAATTCAAGCAGGAATAATTTTTTGGAAGTTCAAAAAATTAGAAACCATGCAATTAGTAAGCCTACTAACCATTATCTTCTTTGGTGGTGCAACAATTATTTTACGCAACGAAATGTTTATCAAATGGAAGCCAACAGTTTTGTTCTGGTTTGTAGCATCAGCCATGCTAATTGGTATATTAAGTAAGAAAAACTTTTTACAAAAAGCAATTGGTAAAGAAATAAGTCTGCCGGAAAATGTTTGGTACAAACTAATGTGGATATGGACGATTTTCTTCTTTATTTTAGGGCTTGCTAATTTATTTGTGGCATATACGTATAGCAACGATGTTTGGGTAACATACAAAGTGTTTGGAGTAATGGGAATTTTATTCGTGTTTTTCATTGCACAATCAGTTTACATGGCACAACATTTGCAACAAAACGAATCACAAGAAAAACAATTAGACAAATGAATACAATAAACGAAATTAAAACCCTTTTGCAAAGTATGAATCCGCAACATCTTGACATTATCGATGAATCCCATCACCATATCGCCCATCATAAAAATGGGGGTGGTCATTATTCTTTGACTGTGGTTACGGATTTATTCAATAATAAAAGCCGTATCCAAAGACACCGTATGGTAAATGAAGCATTAGCATCACTTTTTCCAGAAAAGATACATGCTTTAAGTATCCATACTTTTACAACAACAGAGTATAATGCTCAACTTTAATTTGATTAACACGGAAAATTCATCAATGAAAAAAACTTTACTGACACTAGCATTACTAACGAGCATGGCAACTGCAACTGCTCAAACATTGGTTACTGTCAATGGTCTTCAAATTGATAGTTCTCTTATCGACCAGCAAGTTATCAAATTGCAAAATCAAAGCAACGGACAAATCACCGATTCACCACAACTACGCAATAGTTTGCTAAATCGTGCAGTAGTTCACGCTGTGATAGTGCATGAAGCTCGCCGTCTGAAATTAGACCAAACACGCGAGTACAAAGATATAATTGCACAGGTTGAATCTGATGCTAAAAAATCAGGAGAATATAACAAACAAGATTTCAACCAAATGTTTAGCGACTTTAAGGAAAACCTTTTAGAACAAGCATTTGCAGTTGATGTATTACAAAAAAATCCTGTTACCAACAAAGACGTTCGTGCTGAATACAACAATATTGCCAAATTTTACAAAGGCTCATACGAAGTTCAATTAGCTGAAATCGTAACCCACAGCGAAAACGATGCTAAACAAGCATTATCCGAACTTAACAGCGGTAAAAGTTTTGCGGAAGTAGCAGCAATCTACACTGTTGATGAAGAAAGCAAACGAACCGGTGGCAAACATTTGGGATTTGTAAATCTCAAAGACATGGCAGTAGGTGCACCAGAGTTACATTCCGCAATCAAAGACTTATCTAAAGGACAATACACCAAACGACCATTGAATGCGGAACACATTTGGGCAATTTTTTCGGTTACCGAAAAACGTCAAGCTCAAATCCCAAGTTTTGAGCAAATGAAAGATTCGCTAATGGCTCAATTACAAGACCAAAGAGTAAATCAAGCGATTGAATCTCTTATGAAAAAAGCCAATATCCAATCTAATATGTAAACTTAAAAAAATAACGGATAAATTATGAAAAAATCAATTACTCTTCTATTTTTATTGGCATCTGGATTGACTGCAATCGCAGCAGAAGCTCCACAAATCGAAGACGCTCGCATCGACCCAATTATCGAGCAATTCGAGAGTCAATCTCACTCAAAAGAAAAAATGCCAGCCGAACAACGCGAAGAAATGCGTAAACAATTAAAAATAAACTTGCAACGTTCAGAAGTATTGAAAAACGAAGCCATCAAAGCAGGTTTAGATAAAGATGAAAACGTTAAAAACATGTTTAAAAACGTTGAATCAGAATTTTATGCAAATCAATACGTTGAACATTTGAAAAAAAACATTAAGCCAAGCGATAATGACTTACACAAACTTTACGAACGCGTAGGACGTGAAGTTCGTTTGCAAACCGCAGTTTTCCGTAGCAAAGAAGAAGCAAATAGTGCTTTGCAAAAATTAAACAAAGGCATGAGTTTTACCGACCTTGTAAAATCACTGCCAGATCAACCACCTGTTCCAGATACATTTGTTAGCACTCAAATGTTTCCACCGGAATTAGCTACTGTCATTGATAAAATGAATAAAGGCAAAATTTCTGATGAACCAGTGGAATTTCAAGGGATTTTTTACTTGTTCAAATTAGCAGATACGCGTAAAAGCCAATCAATGCCTGAATTTAATGAGCTAAAACAAAGCTTAACTGCTCAATATGTAAATGAAAAATCATTTGAACAAATCCAGCTTTTGTTTAAAGAATACGGTTTAGATTAAGTTTTTAAATTTTTAAACTCCATTTAACTCATTGAAACCATTGCAAAACCCTTACTGAAACAAAAATTTAATCCTGCCGTAGGGTGGGCTTCCCAGCCCACCAAAACGCCTTAGGTGTTAATCCATTGTATTTTAACAATTTTTTTATCCCACCCTATCGGGCGGTTGGTGTGCTGGGGAAGCCCACCCTACGGCGTTTCTTTTTCAAAAATTAGGTTTTGCAGGGGTTTCTCATTATTAAATAACGAGTTTTGTAAGAGTTTCAAGATAAAAAAGTCTGCCGGAAAGCTCTTTATAAAACATAAAACCTTTCCGGCAGACTTGTTAAAAAATTAAGATTAATCATCTAATTTCATATATAACACTTTTCCAGTTTTTGCTACGATGCGAATTTCGTATTCACGTCCCATTTCGTCTTTGATTTCCACATCGAAATAATCACCGCTGAATTTGTGTTCAAAATCTACTTCGTCAATCATGCCCTTTTTGTTATGATTTTTTTCGAAGTGTTGCAAGGCAATTTCTGCCGCTTTTTCATAGGTGATATACTGGTCCTTGTGTTGTTGATAGTGCATTTCATCATTGTCAGCGTAAGCTGTTGTGCTAATGAATAGTGCTAATAAAATTGCAAAAGTTTTTTTCATCGTAATGCTCCTTATTAATATGAGTAAATCATGTGCTGTGCGAGTGTTATTTTCACCTATCAATATTACATTAATCTTAACGCTATAAATTATTTATGCTCATTTTAATAAATAAATTTTCATTATAGTACTTGAAAAAACAAACCTTGCCCTTATCTGCCGTTTCATATTGATTTGTGCCATTGATGGAAGATGGCGTTTGTTTTTTATTTTAATGGAGTTAAATCGTATGAAAATCCGTCCTTTACACGACCGTGTTGTCGTTAAACGCGTGGAAGCCGAAGAAAAAACTGCGTCTGGCATTGTTTTGCCAGGTTCTGCTGCGGAAAAACCTGATATGGGT
>JAFZMY010000081.1 GCA_017553165.1 Neisseriaceae bacterium | reverse complement strand
GCGTTCGGTAGGTGCGTTTCCTGACGGTAATTCTGCTCTAATGCTTGTCTGTGCAAGATTACGATATGTCGCACAGTCGCAATGGGGAACAAGAAAATATATGAATATGTAACATTTCTTAAATTGGGAGATTGAAAAACATGAATATTTAGCCGCTTAAAAATTTAACCACTTAACCTATCGATAATCACCGAGTGAAATTAAATTTGCGAAAGAATATTGACATAACCCTTCGATTTGAAGTGTTACTCAAACTTTGCACGCATCTTACATCTATCAGTTTTACAGGAGTTTCAACAAAGAAATGTGCCGCAGATGCGCCAGTTTTGCAAAGGTTTCAAGCTAATCGGCGTATAAAGCAATAAAAAACGACCACTTTTTATTCAATGGTCGTTTTTTATTTAATTTAAGCCTAATAAATTAGGCAACATTCTCTCGCCCATGCGGAGTGCCATGATGATCGTGGCGTTTTTCTTTGTGTTTTAACACCATTCTGTCTAATTTATCCATTAATACATCAATAGAGGCATACATATCACTCTCCACTGTTTCAACATGCAGATCCTTACCTGACAAATGAATATCTACTTCTGCTTTTTGATTTAACTTCTCCACTGTTAAAGTTACTGCAATTGATACAATATCATCAGCATGACGCACAATGCGTTCTAACTTCTTCTCAATATGTTCACGTAAAGCATCGGTTACATCTAAATTAACGCCGGTTATTTTGAGATTCATATACCGCTCCTTTTATTGATAAGGTTATTGAAAGTCCATCAAGTTACAAAGTTTCAGTTCAAAACATAAACCTGATAGGCACTCTTTTATTGTCCATGTTTTCTACTAAAATGCCAAGTCTTTTATCGAATCATTTTCACTAAACAAAATCCAATTAAAAGGTTATAATGGAAAATTTGCACAGTATAAAACCAATTTTGGATACCAAATTCATGGCGGAAACACAGAAAAAACAAAAAATTAGTTTTAAACTAAAAAAATACCTGATTACAGGTGTTTTGGTGTGGTTACCTATTATTGCCGGAATTTGGACAATAAATTACATTATCACTCAATCTGACCATCTAATTCGTCTAATCCCAAACTCTTGGCAACCTAAAACTTTATTAGGTTTTGATATTCCAGGTTTAGGCATTATTTTGGCATTGTTAATCTTACTGATTACAGGATTGTTTGCCAGTAATTTTATTGGTCGCAAAATTATCAAAATGTGGGACGAAATCTTTGGTCATATTCCTGTCGTAAAAACGGTATACAGTAGTGTAAAAAAGGTTTCTCAATCACTACTGTCTGACTCTCGCCAATCATTCAAAATACCTTTATTAGTACAATTTCCACATCAAGGCGTTTGGACAATTGCTTTTGTTTCCGGCAGTCTTTCCGAAGAAATAATCGATGCAATTGATGATGATGAATATTTGTCTGTTTATGTGCCAACAACTCCTAATCCAACAGGTGGTTACTATATTTTTGTACGTAAAAAAGATACACGTCCTATCGATATGAGTGTAGATTCAGCCTTGAAATATATTATTTCATTGGGAATGGTTATGCCTGATAAACATAACTTAAATGTGCAAGAAAATTCTTCAAATGAAACCAATGAAAAATAAAGTTTAATTTGTAAAATTCCTACAAAACTCGTCATTCATTTTCCGGCAGTATGCGAGCTAATAATGCCCCATTTTTACCGTGCATATTGGGTATTTGTACGATTATGCCGTTACCATTGGCAACATCAATATTTTCACCATTGCGTTTAATTTGCGAAATAGAATATAAGCTATTACCAGCTGGGTGTATAATTTCCAAAGTATCACCAACTGCAAAACGGTTTTTCACATCAACCACAGCCCAACCATCATCAAAAACTTTTGTAACTTGACCCACAAACTGGCTACGACGCGAAATAGAATGTCCATCTAAATAATTTTGATAATCCTGGGTGCGATGTCTTTCTAAAAAACCTGGTGTATAACCACGATTGGCAAGCCCTTCTAAATCTCTTAATAATTCTGGATTAAAAGGTCTGCCGGAAAGTGCATCATCAATTGCACGGCGATAGGTTTGTGCTGTACGTGCAACATAATAAAGTGATTTGGTACGTCCTTCGACTTTAAGCGAATCAACTCCTATTTCAATTAATTTGCCAATTTGTTCCACTGCACGTAAATCTTTGGAATTCATGATATAAGTACCATGTTCATCTTCCATAATCGGCAAATATTGATTAGGGCGATTTTCTTCTTCCAATAGATAAACCTTGTCAGCTTGCAAATTGCGTTGATGTCCGCTATCTGATAACTGCACATCGCCAGCATCGTTACTTTGGGTTTCATGCACGGAATACGACCAACGACAGGCATTAGTACAAGTACCTTGATTAGGGTCGCGATGATTGAAATATCCAGACAATAAACATCTGCCGGAATACGCTATACACAAAGCACCATGTACAAATACTTCCAATTCAATATCAGGACAATTTTCACGAATTTCGGCAATTTCTGCTAATGATAATTCTCGCGAAAGAATAATCCTGCTAACGCCCATTTTTTGCCAAAACTGTACACTCCAATAATTAGTGGTATTGGCTTGCACTGAAAGATGAATGGGAATATCTGGGAAACGCTCTCTAACCATCATCATTAAGCCAGGGTCTGCCATAATTAAGGCATCAGGCTTCATGGCAATTACCGGTGATAAATCTGATAGATACGTTTTAAGTTTGGCGTTATGTGCTAATAAATTGGAAGCTAAAAAGAATTTTTTACCACGATTATGAGCTTCTTCGATTGCTTGATGCAGTTCTTCTAATTTGGCAAACTCATTATTACGTGCACGTAATGAATAGCGTGGTTGTCCTGCATATACTGCATCAGCACCAAAATCAAATGCGGCACGCATTCTTTCCAATCCGCCAGCAGGCAGGAGTAATTCAGGCGTTTTCATCATTAAATATTTTTCCGGCAGACTTATTAAAGATTATTTCAAAAGATTATTCGCCTTGTTTTTTACGATAATCTGCCACTGCCGCACGAATTGCATCTTCGGCTAATACTGAACAGTGAATTTTAACCGGTGGCAAGGCAAGCTCTTCGGCAATTTCGCTATTTTTGATGGATAGTGCTTCATCAATGCTTTTACCTTTTACCCATTCGGTAACCAAGCTTGAAGATGCAATAGCTGAACCGCAACCGTAGGTTTTGAATTTAGCATCTTCAATAATTCCTTGTTCATTCACCTTGATTTGCAATTTCATTACATCGCCACATGCAGGTGCTCCTACCATGCCGGTGCCAACATTTTGATCGTCCTTATCCAAAGAACCTACATTACGTGGATTTTCGTAATGGTCTATGACCTTATCGCTATATGCCATTTGTGTTATTTCCTTTTATTTATTTCAATTTGTGTGTGCAAAAATCTTTTCCGGCAGACTACTGCTACCGTTCATAATATAGTCCATTCAGACCAAAAGCAGACAATGCAACTTTGCCTTAGACAGTATAAATTAATACGGCAAGGCGAAACAACGCTGTATGATTTTGGTATGAATTGACTATTAGATGCGGATTCTATCAAATATAAGCTTTTAATTGTTAGGCTTTTAATTGTTAAAATCTATTTTAAAATCTGGTTTAACAAATGAATCATGACATGCTTGGCAAGATTTTTCTAAATCGACAAACGCCGGTTTAATTTTTTGCAAATCATTGGTAATAGCAGCTTCTAACAAAGCGGAAGTTTTTTCAGCGAAATCAACCGTTGCATTAAAAAATCCATCACTATTACTCCAAACTTCTTCACGACAATTACCACGTTTATCGGCATCAGGCATTTTTTCTTCAAAATAATGAAAAGGCTCATGGGCATCAGAAAAAAATTCCACTATTAAATCAACAAACTCATCTGGATTATATTTTGCTTCTTCGTTCACTATTTTTCTAATTTTCACCATATCATCTTCAATTTTTTGAAATGTTATTTTACGAATTTCCAAATCAGAACGTTTATCATCAGCCCAAATAGATGCTGCACCAAAAGCATCTGGTTTTTCTTGATTTTGTTCATTAGGATTTTGCTGATTAGTTTTATCCACAATGCGTGCTTCCAGAACAAGTGCTTCTTCCGTTTTATCTTTATTGTCTTGATTTGGGGTACAAGCACTACAAATTGCTACGGTGCTTATCAAGCAAAATATTAGTAATTTTTTAGTCATATTCATAAATAGTCTGCCGGAAAAGTTTTTATTAGTCATTGTTTCTACGCAATTGTCGTTTAGCTTGCCAATAATTATGTCCATCTAAATTAATTCCGATTACGTGCATTTCATAATCTTTACCGTCAATATTCAGCATAATCAAAGCTGGAATTTGAGCAAAATCTTTGGCAAAACCATAGTTTATAGTATCTTTCAAGGTTTCATCTTTATGTTTGCGGTCAATATATTGGGTAATAATACGTAATTTTCCTTCGCCGGTATCATAAAGAATTTCTTGTAATTCAATATCTTCTTCATTTTTTTCTTGAAGATAGATTTTTTTACCGCTGGTAAGATATAACTCTCGTCCAATTTTTCCATCAATTGCAGTTTGCCATGCCCACGAGAAAAAATCATGTGCTTCCAATCCATCTAATTTATGAATTTGATTTCTCTCACCCTTGCCATAGATAATCTCTCCTTTTTCATAATCAAATTCAGCAGATGCGTAAATTTTATTTTTACGCGTATCGGTATATAACAATGGAATCAATCTATTGTTTTGAACTCTACCTTCGGAATGAAACTTCATTTTATTAAATGGAACATTAAAAGTAGCATCTATGCGATAACTATTTTTATCACGATGAAACTCCATTTCACCAGTAATGCTATATGGTCCTTCGTATTTCAATTTGGCATCATGTGGAAATAGTGGGCGAGAGTCGCCTGATGGTGCAATCACATCGCTATCTTTTTTGGCAACAATCGGTTTTTCATCTGGTATAGCTTGTGGGGTGTCGCTTATTTCTTGTGCGTATTGATTTTGTTTTTCCTGTTGATTTTTCAAGATTTCCAAATCTTCCTGATTAACGTTATTGGAACTATCATCTTCCATATCCAATTCTTGTGATTGAGTATTTTCTGGTTTGTCTTGTAAATCTTCTTGTTTTTTTTCTTTTTCCACAGAAGTTTGTGAAACAGGTTTAGGGTCTGCCGGAATTGATTTTTTAGGTTTTTCAATTGGCTTTTCAAGCGGTTTCTCAACAGGCTTTTCAATTGTTTTTTCAATTGGTTTAGGAGTTTCCGGCAGACTATTGGCATTATCATTTAGAGAAAATGATTGCATAGTAACGGTTAAATTGTTCTGTCTTTCAAAACTACGTGTGCGTGGCGATAATCCCAAGATTGGAATTAAAATATGTACCAATAAAGATAAGACAATCGCAATTAAACATACTTGCAATTCTTTTTTACTCATCAGCCCTGCCCTAATAAAAATTCATCATCACGATTACGGCGAATATTATTAACTTTCCCATCAGCTAAAAATAATCTGCCGGAAACAAAATCTGCTACCGCTTGTGGATAAATTTTATGTTCACAAGCTAACACTCTTGTGGCTAATGTATCAGGATTATCATCTGGCAAAACAGGTACAGCAGCTTGTGCCACAATCGGCCCATTATCCAACTCTTCCGTTACAAAATGCACAGTGCAACCTGCTAATTTACACCCCATTTCAATCGCACGTTCATGAGTATGTAAGCCGGTAAAGGCGGGCAAAAGTGAGGGGTGAATATTCAACAGACGACCTTGATAATGACGACAAAATTCAGGAGTTAAAATTCGCATAAATCCAGCCAACACCACCAAATCAGGTTTGAAGACATCGATTTTTTCAATCATTGCCAAATCAAAACTTTCACGACTGTCAAAATCACGATGATTAAGCGACAAAGTGTTTATGCCACGACTACTTGCCCAAGCTAAACCAGCCGCATCAGCACGATTACTTATAACCGCAGCAATATTGGCATTATCAATATTAGCTTCAACAATTGCCTGCATATTACTACCACGTCCAGAAATTAAAATTACGACATTTTTGCTCATTGATATTAATTTGCCTTTTTACAAAATATTTATAAAATAAACTCATATTGTACATTCTTTCGCAACTTACCACATAAAGATTAAATCATGAATATGGATAGTATTAAACAATATTTAACCGATAAAAATTTTGATATTACAAGATATGATTCACTTGGCACCCAAGGTCTGCCGGAAAGCCGTGAGGAACGCGAAAAATGGCTACATGAAAACTCTCATCAATTAGCCAAATTACAAGAATTATTTTGTGCGGATAAACGTTTCGGTTTATTGGTAATTCTGCAAGGAATGGATACTTCTGGCAAAGATGGTACAGTAAGACACGTTTTTCACGATGCAAATCCTTTGGGATTGAAAGTACACTCATTCAAATCTCCAACCGAAGAAGAGTTATCTCACGACTATTTATGGCGTATTCATCAAGCAGTGCCACGTCGTGGCGAAATTGCCATTTTTAACCGTAGCCATTATGAAGATGTATTAATTACCCACGTACGTGGCTGGATTGACGATAAAGAATTGCAATTACGTTTGCGACAAATCAACGATTTTGAAAGAATGCTTACTGAAAACAATATTCTAATCATAAAAATGTTTTTGCATATTTCCAAAGACGAACAACGCTATCGCCTACAAAAACGCTTGGATAACACCCATAAACACTGGAAATTTAATCTATCCGACTTAACCGATCGCAAACTATGGGATAAATTTCAAGAACAATATCAAACTGTAATTCGTGCCACAGCACAAACAAACGCTCCGTGGTATATCGTTCCGGCAGACTCTAAATCTTCTCGAAATATTATTGTAATGAAAATCCTAACCGCACATCTTCAACAATTAAATTTGCAATACCCACGAGTAGATGATTCTAACTGGCCAAAAACAGTTGATTAAATTAATGATAAAAAAATATCAGATATGATAGACTTGCAAACGCTTTGTCGCCTGATTAGGCAGTCGCTGCATGTTGAAAAACATGGGGAGGAAAGTCCGGGCTCCGTAGAGCACAATGCCGGCTAACGACCGGGCATCGTAAGATGACGGAAAGTGGCACAGAAAATAAACCGCCATAATTGGTAAGGGTGAAAAGGCGTGGTAAGAGCACACCGCATAAGTGGTAACACTTATGGCACGCTAAACCCCATTGGGAGCAAGACCAAATAGAACACCATGATGCTGCTCGTATCGTGTTCGGGTAGGTCGCTAAAATGTGTTGGTAACAGCACATGTAGATGAATGACTGTCCTTTGACAAAACCCGGCTTATCGATTAGACGACAAAGCACCTTTTATAACTTTGGAATCAAACAACAATGCCATCACCACTCGAATTGCGACATTTACGCACTTTATTAGCACTAAAAAATGCAGGAAACGTATCTACTGCCGCAAAGCGATTACACCTTACTCAATCTGCCCTATCCCACCAAATACGCCTGATAGAAGATTATTTTTCAACACCTCTATTTGAACGAAAAAGCCAGCCACTACACTTCACCAACGTTGGCGAAAGACTCTTAAAATTAGCAACCGAAATTCTTCCACAAGTAGATATTGCCGAACGCGATATTGCACAACTAACCGAAGGCGGAAGTGGTGAATTACGTATTGCGGTAGAATGCCATACCTGCTTTGACTGGTTAATGCCTGCAATGGATATTTTTCGTACTCAATGGCCACAGGTTGAATTAGATTTAGTTTCAGGTTTTCAGGCAGACCCAGTAGGATTATTACTAACCAATCGTGCCGACTGTGCTATCGTATCAAAAGAAGAAATTCAATCAGGTATATTATTCGAACCACTATTTTCATACGAAGTAGTTGGAATATCCGCAAAAAATCACCCACTATCTGAAAAGGAAAGATGGTGTGCACAAGATTTTGCCGAAGAAACTCTAATCACCTACCCTGTACCAGATGAAATGTTAGATTTAATGCGTAAGGTACTTTTGCCTGCCGATATTCACCCTAAACGCAGAACCAGTGAATTAACAATTGCAATTATTCAATTAGTAGCAAGCAGAAGAGGAATTGCAGCCCTACCATATTGGGCTGTATTACCATATTTAGAAAAAGGATACGTAGTAGCAAGACCAATTGAAAACGGATTACGCAGTGAATTATATGCAGCTATTCGCAATGAAGATGCTTCTATTAGTTATCTATTAAAATTCTGCCAAATTGTGCGTGAAAGAAGTTTTATACATCTTCCAGGTTTAAGTGCAATATAAAAAACTTTCCGGCAGACTAAAACCTTTGCAAAACTTTATTTTTCTATATTCATCATTCTAAAAATTTCGTTACGTCTCTCTTTTATAAAAGAGACGTCTGCAAATCAGTCATTTACGAATTTTTCGAAGAAAAATGAAGAATCTGTACTTGTTTAATAAATAGATTTTTAGCTTCGCTGAAACTTCGTTTTCGCTTCGCTCAAAATGACGAAATAATAAAAAATCGAGTTTTGCAGGAGTCTCAATATAGAAACAAAAAGTTAATCCTAATGTTATC